>JBDGTY010000009.1:12660-15631 GCA_042216335.1 Candidatus Nanohalobium sp. | reverse complement strand
CGACGGATACTGCCAGGGAGTACGTGAACGTTAACCTTGACGATGATGGCGATAATGGTGATGAGGATAACGGGGACACTGAGGAGCCTAACGATGCTCCGACTGCGAAGTTCAGTTACAGTCCTTCGAGTCCTCGTGTGGGCCAGCAGGTGACGTTCGATGCTTCGTCAAGTTCCGATGACAGTGGTATCGTGGATTACAGCTGGAGTTTCGGCGACGGCGACTCCAGCTCCGGCAGTACAGTCACGCATACGTTCGAGGAGACCGGTAACTATCCTGTCTCATTGACTGTCGAGGACTCCGAGGGTGAGACCGATACCACGATGAAGTATGTCAACGTTGGGCTTGAGAGAGGTGCCTGCGGCGTCAGCGAGGATACTATCTACTTCTCGCTGGACGAGTACACTATCCAGAGCGGTGACTCGACACAGGCCAAGCTCCAGGTATACAACACCGGGAGCAGGGATCAGAGGGTAAGGGTCGAGATCGAGGCCGGAACCGAGGTCGTCAGGACTAAGACGGTCACGGTCTCCTCGGGAAGCTCCCGGACCGTTTCGACGAGTGTCAGCCCGGAGAGGGATGCTTTCATCAGTGCAAAGGTCGAGACACTTGGATCTCCGTGCGGCTACAAGACATACGATAATTTCAACAAGGAGTTGATCGTCCTCGCAGGAGGAGACGGAGATGAGAAAGAGGCGGCCTCGCTGGAGGTCAAAGCCGTCTCGGACGGTGGGCCTGTCAGAAATGCCCGTGTCGAGATCTCCGGGCCTGAGGATATCGTGAGGTACACTGACAGGTACGGTAAGAGGGACTTCAGCATTGAACCCGGTGACTACGATGTCGAGGTATACCGTGCAGGGTATGGCACAGTGGAGAAGAGTGTCAGCCTGAGCGCTGGAGAGGATGAGCAACTGACTTTCAACCTTGAGAGGGATGAGGAAGGTACAGGGACCCTCGAGATCAACGTAGTGAATGGAAACGGCGACGATGTAGAGGACGCACGTGTAGAAGTGGAGAACGGCGATACGGAGATAGAACGTACTGATGAAGATGGATTCGCCCGTTTCGATCTGAGCCCGGGCGACTACGACGTAGAGGTCACGCACCCTGATTACTCCGGAACTGCCACGACCTCTGTCAACATCGATGAAGGAGAGACTGATTCAAGGACTCTGACGCTCTTCAAGGATGAAGAGGACGGTGTGGAGATAGTGAGCACTGATTTCCCGTCCTCTGTATGTCGGGGAGACACGCTGACTGTAGACTACACTGTCCGGAACAACGAAGGTTACGATAAGTCTGCTCAGACAACGGCCTCAGGATTAGGCTCCAGCATAATAACCAACACTTACGTCATAGACTCTGGCGAATCGGTTTCGGGAACTTTGAGATTCACCAATGTACAGGGCTCAGGAACGGAGACCTTCAACATCAGAGTAAGGAACGGTGCAAGAGCCGAGGTCTCAGGAACAGTCACGGTAAAAGACTGTACGACTCAGGAACCTGTAGATCAGGATGCGTCAGCAGTATCGATGAAGCTATCCTACCCTGTCCCGCCGAACAAAGCGCTTGTAGGAGATACCGTAAAGGTCTCGGGATTCGTTGAAGGAGTCTCGAGCAGGACTCAGGTATCCATCAATGTCAACGGCAAGAGGAAGGCCCGGGTCTCGACACAGCCCGACGGCTACTACCAGACCTTCATCAGGATGGACTCGGTCGGCATGAAGACAGTGGCGGCCAGGGCCGGAGGAAAATCGGCCTCGAGAGAGATACAGGTTCTTCCGACCGCCAGCGTCGGCATGGTCAACGCACCGAGAAAAGTCTTTGAAGGAGAAAAATTCGAGGTCTGCTCGGAAGTCACTTCTCAGGTGGAGGCCAAAGTACTTCTGCTGGAAGATGGCAGGATCCTGGAATCGACGAACGCCAACGGCCAGGTCTGCTTCGACGTGAACGCGTCCGAGGTCGGAAGACACGTCTACGAGGTAAGAGCATTGACCTCGGGCGAGGGAGCATCCTCCACCACGACCGTGGAAGTCCTGGAAACGGACGTTGAGACAAGAAGCTTCCCGAACCAGATCGCATCGGTCGAATCCGGCAGCGGAATGGTGAGGGTCGAGCTCTACAACACGCATCAGGAAGAGAAACGCTACAAACTCAGGCTTGAAGACCTGCCAAGTACATGGCTCTCCCAGAGCAGGAAGGAAGTCATACTTTCCCCGGGAGAACGGAGAACGGTCTACTTCTACCTCACGCCGAGGGAGGAAGGCAGCTACGATCCGACTGTGGTCGTCACTGCGGACAACCAGCAGGTCTACAGGCAGAAGGTCGATCTCTACACCGGAGGCCAGACAGAGCCGAGGCAGAAAGGTTTCCTGGAGAAGTTAAGCAGCTTCTTCGGCCTCTGAAACCTCTTCTTCTTTTGTCACTTATTCGTCAGTTATGGTTTTGACTACCGTGGAATATATAAAAATTAACGGTAGTGTTATTACATGGTGACAATTACGCAAATGAACTTTGCTAAACTTTCTATAATCGCAGCACTGATACTTTCAACATCCGCAATGGCGGCGGCCTCGCCCGTCGAAATGACAGTTTTCCCACAGGAGTCGAGCACGAGGATCGACTCATTCACGTCCTACGAGCTGACAGTTGAAAACGTCGGCCCGGTAGAGGACACATATACATTCACAAGCTCCAGCGTATCCGAGATCGATATCGCCCCACAGAAGATCACGCTGGAACCCGGGCAATCCGAGACGGTCAACGTATGGTACAACCCTTCCCCAGACAGAGAGGAGGGAACCTACAGCTTCTCCATCACAGCCGAGTCCCGAGCAACGGGAGACAGCTACTCGGCAGAGATAATCGCATCGGTCATCAGGGAACACGACGTATCCCTGGAAGTATCGAACCCTTCCCGGACAGTCTGCAGGGGAGAAACCGCGACATACAACATCCAGGTAACCAACAA
>JBDGTY010000009.1:0-12560 GCA_042216335.1 Candidatus Nanohalobium sp. | reverse complement strand
AAGGAAGACGAATTCACTCTCTCCACTAACCTGGGAAAGTTCGACGACACGGTTACAGTGGATGGAGAATCATCAAAGACAGTAACGCTTGAGGTAACGCCAGAGCAACTTGGAACAAGAACGATCAACATTAAGGCTGAGGGCAGAAGCAGCTCATCGGCCTCAGCACAGCTCCAGGTCTATAACGGCAACAACATGAAGATCAGCTTCCAGAACCCATCAGTCACTGCATGTGAGACCGAGAGAGCGGAAGTCGAGGCAGTGATCGAAAACACAGGGGAGACAGACGAGACATTCGCCCTCAAAACAGGGAGAGGCACGCTCCAGCAGAAGGAAGTCCAGGTCGACGCAGGGGAATCCGAGACAGTAGAGGTCCTGGTCGACGCGACACGTCTCAAGACCGGAAGCTACAACGTTAAGGTAACCGCCACGGCATCGACCTACGGAGAACCGGTCAAATCCAAGACAGCCACAGTAACAGTAGAGAACTGCTGGGACGTATCAGTCAACGCAGTGCCGGAGGTAGCAAGCGCAGGAGAAAACAGGTCAGTAGTGTACGAAGTCAACGTTAAGAACACAGGAACGAGAGAGAACACCTACGAACTCGCCTACGAAGGACCACAGTGGATCAGCATCAAGCCAAAGAACCTGACAGTAGCACCAGGACAGACGGAAACCAGCTACATGTACGCAGGAATCCCATTCAAGAAAGAAGGAAACGTCCAGATCACAGCAACAGCCGTCGGCAAAAACGCAACCGACAGCCACACAGTAGAACTGGTCATAGGAAAGAAAATAGAAGAAGCGATTCAGAGTGATTCCAACGCATTCAACGGAATCACAGGCCAGTTCACTCAGGCACTGGAAAACATCCAGGCATCAGGCACCGCAGCCAAAGCAGCACTCGCAGTCCTGGTTGCCGCTATCGTGACAGCAGCCATCCTCATCAGGGAATTGTGAATTCCTTTTTCCTCTCTTTCTTCACTTTAACATGTTTTGCCGGGGTAGTCCCGGTTATTGCACAGTGACTGAGTCATTATCCAGTCGAGGTATAGCTCATTTTGACCTCTCTTAACTCCTTTGACACTGGTATCGACTTCAAAACCGTAAGCCTCTACATTGAAGTTACTGAAGCTTTTCACCTTACTTCCCTTCGAACTCAGGCTATTTGAACGGTAAAGGCTGTAGCCTCTTATGCCCTCATCGTAGATCAGCCTATATACTCCATCACGCAACGGAGCACTCTTTAATTCGTCTCCTTCAGTTAGGTAGAGTTTCGCATCTGAACTCTGTGTATTGGCGAAGACTCTGAACATTATCTTGGCGATTTTTCCCACATCCTTTATCCTCTCAACTCTGATGTCGTTAACTACTCTGTCCCTGTCCTTGTGGTTCGCCTTAATACTTAGAACCCCTCTGTATCTTCCACCTAAAAGCCTTCTTTCTATCCACGGAGTCCTGTCAGAACCATCGTATACGTCAGAGTTCCAATCCTGTATCTGGTAATCCTTACTCCCCTTCTCCTGATGTAGGATCGTCCAATCTCCTGTAATCTCATTCTGCTTCTTGGTGAAGCTGATAGCACGGCCAGAAACAGTTTCATCCCTGTAATCCTTCAAGAACCCATCTGAGAAATGAACTCTGGTCTTTTTCGTGGTCTGAACTCCGTCTCCTGGCGTGTTGTCAGTCAAGGTCGCATAGACGTTGACCGGGCCAGCCTCGGAAGAACTAACCATGAGTTTTTCAGGCCCAGGACTTTCATCGGTACTACTTGTCTCCATATCGCCATCGCTGTTGAACTCTTTACCCCCGGCTCTGATGCCATTATAAGGGTCGGTTGAACTACCTCCCGAGAAATCGGTAATCTTTACCTTGACTTCTTCACCTGTTTCAGCGATAGGAGGATTTCTAACAACTTTCAGATCGAAGTTGGGCTTCTCCAGCGTTACGTATTCCTCGGTAGGATTACTCCTTTGCTTGTTCACCAACGTTATCTTCTTCCTGCCATCATCTCCGAAACCGAAAGCTCCGTCCGGGCTCTGAACGATATAACCGTTCTTACCAGAGATAGAATAAAGCCCATCGCTGTTCCTCGTCAACTTAAATCTCTGGACGTCCTCTGTAGAAGAACTTTCACCCGAGGTATCTGATGTTCCTAGATTCACCGTGCAACTGCTCTCGGCATTTACGTAGGCTGCATCAGCCTTATCTATCGAGTAATCCTTCTTCATTGGATTCTCCCAGTTATATCCATTATTAATCCAGAAATAATATCTGGAAGATTCGTCGATAACAGGATCGTCTTCTCCTTTCAGTTCCATGTTGTACCAGTTCAGTTTATCTCCACACTGGTTCCATACGTCCTCCATATCTTCGTTCGAATTCAGGTTGATGAGGTTCCATCCCTTCTCCAGTTCTATTTCTTCGATGCCTGAAGTTTCGCCTTCCAGACTGAAACTGCATGATTTTTCCTGATCAAGATATACACTGTATCCTTTCATGGGCTGTAAACGGTCGGGATGACTCCAGTCCCCTCCTTCCTGGCTCCAGACAAAATACCTGTTTTCCTGTGCCACATCTCCCTCATCTACTCCCTCACTCAACCTGAGATTATACCCTCCAAAGTTACATTTGGGCCTGATGTCTTCACTGAAACTTACATCTTCGATATCGACTCCAATAGTATTCCATCCTGGATTTAACTCTACCTCTCTTTCCACGCTTCCTGAAATCAATCCGGTTGAGAGAATAAGAACCAGAAAAAGAAAGACAGGCTTCTTCATTCTCCCCACTTAATTTACGCCGGGAGCACTGTCCGCTGCTCCGCTGTTGCCGCCTGAACTGTCCCCGCTGTCTGAGGAGTCTGTAGTTTCTGTGTCTGTGTTTGATGCTCCTCTGCGGCCTTCTACTGTTACCTGTGTCTGCGTTTCTTTCTTGTAGTTGTACTGGGCTTCGAGGTTGACGTTGACGTTGGTTTCGGAGTTTGTGAGGCTGCTTGCCCGCATCGTGAAGCACTGGTAGCCTTCCTGTCCATTGATCAATTTCAGGTTTTGAACTGTCAATGGGTTCCTGAAGTTCCCGTTTTTATCGGCTCTCTGGAACTGGATGTCTCCTCTTGCGCTGATCGTCAGTTTGACGGTGTCTTTCTTCGCGTTCCCCATCTCGTAGGCTCTTCCCGATTGTTCTCCGCCTGTGAATGCTGTTCCTTCTCCTTCGTTGTTGACGACTACGCATATCTCGGATGTGACATCTCCTCCGTCGCTGTCGTAGTAGATTTTGGGCGTGGTGCCTCTGATGTCAAGCTGGATCGGTGCCTGAGAGTTTTCGACCGAGGCGTCGGTCTGTGTGTAGCCCTGCTCTCTGTACCTGCTTCCTGATACCAGCTTGAACTCTGCTGTGGCGGTTGTCTCGTAGCTGTAGAATATCTTTGAGAATATCGTGTATGTCGCCTCCCGGTTCTCCTTGAGGCCTGGCGTGTTGCTGAAGCTCCAGGTCGCGGTCTTGGGTACTGAAGGACTGCTCTCCGACTTTGCTCTGAGTGTTCCGAAAGTCTCGGTTCTCTCCGCCTTGCTGTACTGTGAGTTCAGCCATGCCGGTCCGAATACCCTGGCCGCTACCTGTCTCGCAGGTGCGTCTCCCGTGTTCTCCAGTTCCATGTTCAGTGTCATGGTCTGTCCTGCCGGAACAGGATTTGGAATGGCTTCAAAGGTGTTGACAGAGATCACTGAACTTCCTGTGTTCTGGTTCTGTGTTGTTGTCGTTCCGCATCCTGAGGCGATGACTGCGACGGCGAAAAGCAGTATTACCTGTCTTTTTTCTCCTAGCATTAGTTGTTCACGACCTTTATGTCGACGTTTGGAGTTTTCTCGTATTTATAAGATATGGAGATAAACAGGTTCCGGCTGCCGGCCGAGTCCGCGTTCAGCGTACAGCTCAGCCTTGCAGTGCCCTGTATAGGCTTCCTGTTCCCTTTGGAGGGACAGTTCACAAGGTTCTCGTGTGAGAAATCGACCCTGTACTTCCCAACCACGTAACCGGGGCCCGTGTTCTTCACCTTGATTTCAAGGTTCTGAGGGTTGCCCAGTGCTACAGGTGTCTGTGCGGTGACCGTGGCCGTGATGTCACCGTTGCTGAAAGTTCTCTTTATCTCGTTGCTCTGGCTTATCTTGCTCATCTTCTGGAAGTCGATCTTCAGTGGTTCCCGGTTCTCCAGGGTGCTACTGTACTCCAGACCCATCTTGAAGGAGAGAGGCTTCGACTTGAAACCCTTGACGAACTGTTTTCCCGGCGCCTTCAGTACCCAGGTGCACACCATACGTGGGTTGAAGTTCTCCTTCGAGGCTCCGATGCTGTCCGGGTTGCAGCCCTTGCTGCCGCTGACCTTCTTCAGCTGTCCCAGGTTGTAAAGCCTGATGTTTCCGGCTTTTACCGTGGTCGGTGCCTGATTATAGTTGACGATCTGGGCCTCGACACTGAACTCCTGACCCGGGTTCAGGGAGGTGTCGGAGGCTGAGAGGCTCTGGATCTTCACTCCGGTGCCCTGAGACTTCTGCCCGCATCCTGAGGCGGCCACCGTAATCACCAGCAGCACTACGAGTCTACTGTCCAACGTACTTCACCTTCACCTTTCTCTCTCCTACCTGTTTGACGAAAGTGTAGTCGATCTGCACCTCTATCTCTCCACGGACGCTCGGAGCAGTCAACTCGCTGTAATCGATGTCACACCGGTAGATCTCCTGGTTCCCGGATACAAGCGTTACCGAATCCCTCTTACCGCAGCTCTCCCCGACACTGATTGCTCCGCCGCCGTTGATCCTGATATCGTTTATGTTGATCAGT
Organism: Candidatus Nanohalobium sp.; assembly: GCA_042216335.1. GTDB lineage: Archaea > Nanohalarchaeota > Nanosalinia > Nanosalinales > Nanosalinaceae > Nanohalobium. The sequence continues at coordinate 7,721 of JBDGTY010000009.1, read as the reverse complement.
CCCTGGTACGCGCTCTCATCCTTTTCCTGGTTGTACGCCGTCAGGTAGAGCGAGGCGTTGTCACCCCTGATGATAGTGTTCTTCCGGGCTGCAGTCGATCCGATTATCTTCATATCGATTGAGAGCGGTCCGGGAGAGATATCCGTAGCAAGCTTCGGAGTACCGGACACGTTCCGACTCCTCTTCACCTGGATCTGCTTGTACGCTCTCACAGAATAGTTGAAAGGTACCTCGAACTTCATATTGCATGTATAGCCCTGCAGAGGAATTTCATCTGGTTTATCCTGGTTCAGGCGCCAGAAAAACCTTGCGACTTCTCCTTTGCCGACAGTGTAGGTCTTCTGGCTTCCGCTGTCCCGTGTCGAAGAAGCGCTGAAATCCTGTACGCTGAAGTAATCCGGACAGTGATTCGTCAGTATGGCATCCCCGGTAGAAGGATCTCCGACGTTTATCGAACCCTTCAACATTCCGGCGTTGACAACCTGCATGTTCACCGAGACAGGCCTCCCAGCCCGGATGCTCGACGGCTCAACACTCAACTCGCTGACAACGATGCCCTGACCCTGAGACTCACCGCATCCTGAAGCCAGGACAGCCAGCAGAAGCAAACCTATTACTTTCCAACGATCCATACATACAGTATGCAGGCCCTGATTAAAAGATTTACACAGCAAACCACTGATCTCAACCTCGTCCTCATCTCTATGACAGCAGCACTCACCTCCCTGGAACTGGGATTCCTGAGTCCCGTGATGCAGTTTATCATTACTGCTGTGTCGATAACCTCTCTGATTTACCTTCTTCACGCACTGGAGGGATATCTCCCGGATTTTCAGGCCGTCCTGAGCATCCTGCTTTCGGCTCTGATCCTGCTGCTTTCCTATCCCTATCTCTACTCGATGCTGGCAGTCTTCATGGCTGCGACGATTACAACACCGTTCCGGAAAACCCCGGGCAGAGAATACCTCAACTCGTTCTCGACCCATGTAGCGGATGCCCTCATCACAGCAGGAATAACAGGACTGGATGAGGCGAACCCTTTCATGTCAGAAATGATGAAAACATTCGGAGACTACCCGGCGCTCCTTATATCCAAAACCGTTCTGGTGGGGCTGCCCCTCCTCTACTCCTACAGATTCCTTGAAGACGAGGCTGCAGACCTTTTCGTGAGAACAGTGCTCGTGCTCGGCCTGTCACTCAGCTCCCGCTCGCTCTACCTGATCTTCAGTACGGCATGAAATCAGTACTGGTACATGTTAGTGGTTTGCGAGCTGGTTCCGCTGCTGGAACTGCTACCTCCGCCACTCGAAGATGTCTTCTTGCCGGGGATTTTACATCCGTTATCAGGTTGTGGGTCTGAACGTGTGATGTCGGTTTCTACCCATCCATCGTTACCGCTTCCTTTCGAATAGTTCAGGGCCCTATCGGGCTTGCTCCATACACGCTCCAGTTGGGATTCGCTGATGCTGATAACTCTGAACTTGCTGGCTGCAAGTTTGTTCCTGACGTAGCATGTGTAAAAGTTGTTTCCTTTACCTTTGAGGCCTCTGTCCAGTTTGAGTGCAAGATCGCCGTTTCGGATGGTTGTGCTGCTGGAGGCCTCCCCGGTCCTGTCCTTCAGCTTGAAACTTGATATGACAGAGCACCCTGACTGGGCGTCCTGATGGTCTCCGCAGTGTGCGTATTCCTTTGTCCAGTAGCCTTTTTCTCCCAGCGTGAGTTCGGTTCCAAGCTTGCTTGTGGCTATGTCCTGGGTTAGTTCTTCCGGTTTGAGCGGGACGACTCTTGGACAGTTCCTCGTGGTGCAGATGGTGTTGGAGATCTTGAATGTCTTCGGCTCCGGCTCCTGCTTCACAGTATACTCTACCTCGGCGCTCATCGTCAGTGTTTCCCCGGTAGGGCTGATGCCTTTCCCGTTGTTGGCCAGAGTAAATGTGCATGACGCAGGTGGAGGAGGATTCCTCTTCGACCACCAACCACCTTTCAGCTGCATCCTCTGAATTCTGTCTTTAACTTCCTCTGAGAACTCGTACTTGTTGTTGCTAAGGTAATTCAAATCACTGCAAGATCCTTTACTCTTGAGATGAGTCGTCTTGCTTGAGTCCTGCATCTTGAACTTGTTCACATCAATCCGGTACCTGATGTTCCTGTCGTCGGTACTGACCCCTATACGTGTCTGGAAAGGTATAGGGCGTCTACCCGACTCAAAGTCCTGGAAAAGTATAGGTTTACGGGCCTGAATGAACGTCTCAACTGGTGTATCGGCGGTCTTCGACCTCTTGAACTCTATAGGGATGTTTTCAGCTCTCCTGTGATCCCGGCTCATCGCAGTGATCGGGAGTGTCGACTGCGAAGAGTACTGGTACTTTATCTGCAAAACGAAGGTAACTGACTCGCTCGGCCCCGGTTGAAGCAAGCCGCACTCCTTCAAGGTAAGCTGATTCTCCCCGTTATAATTCAAAGGACTCACTGGCTCACCAGGAAGAAGAGTATTCCTGTCAAATTCGTCCGGTATACTCGAACCCTCAGGGAACTTGTTCAAAGGAATCCATCCTCTGCTGTTTGCATCAGGCTTCTCTTTAGTACTGCACAAAACATCGTTCTGACTCACTAACTGGTCATTACGTACTTTAAGCCGGTACTTCACATCCTTAGCCTTGATCCCCTTCAAACCGTGGCGAGTATTCTTCAGCAAAAAATAGACAGGGATAGGAGCATCCTTCCTCTGATAGGCAATATCAACCCCGTTATCCTGCCCAGAAACCATTAAATTTTGCACACGCAGACGATACGTCTCACCAGTATCCTCAGAACCCGGCTGACGAGTCTGATTCAACTGCCACTCACGGATACAACCAGCATTCCCGAAACACGTAATAGTCTTCCACGCCTGCCCAGCCTGATAACTTATCTCCCCACCAAGATCATCCAAACCAGTAGCATAACTTCCAAACATGTCATTGATCAGTCCGCCATAACCAGCACCGACACCTGTGACCGCAACCAAGCCTACTAAGGCCAAAACAGGCAGAGCACCGAACATAAGACCTTTAACACCCCACTTACTGTAAACACCGTAAACACTGCCAACTGCGGCCAAACCGCCCAAAGTCAGTATAGGTCCGCCCATGAAAAAACCGCCGACCGCAGCAACTACCGCAGCCACCACAAGTAACGCCTTCTTACCGAAAGGAATCTTCTGTGTCAATGAGTTGAGCCTGCCTTTCGGATTATCCATCGAAAGATCTTCGTAAACCCCTTGATCTATACCAACACCGTTGTTCCCTACAGTACGATTGCTGTTTCCCTGATTTCCACTATTCTGTCCGCCGTCCGTAGCTACACTCTGACCGTTTTCTCTGTAGTTCTCACTGTTTTGATTTGGACTTTCTTCCTCATCTTCTTCCCTCCCTCCTAGAAAATAGACTAGATCGGTTATGAATGGACCCGGGATAAGTCCGCCTACTATTACTTTTAAGGCTCCAATATCGTCATATTTCCACCACAAGTAAGCATCCCCTGCATAAGGTATTGCTGACCCGATTAGATATTGTATAAGTTTTTTCTCAAATCCTTTCTTTACTTCACTATTTTCAGACATCTATTCCTGCCTTTCAGAAACTATCTGGAGGTTTTGTAGTGTGAAGGTTTGGTTGCTGGAGACTGTCAGGGTGTTTTCCTGCTGGAATGCGGTATCTCCGAGTTCTACTGTGTTCTGGCCGTTTTCTGGGTCGATCTGGTAGTATGCGTCGTTCAACCGGATCTGTATCGGTGCTGTTGTGGTGCTTCTCTGGTACTGGAAGCTGAGAGTCTCTTTCGTGTTGTCTCTTTCGACGTAGTTGAGGCGGTTCTGGCTTAGCTGGAAGTCGAGGTTTTTCCGGGCGGGCTGTACGTTGACTGAGTATCTTATCTGGAGTTCGGCGTTTTTGACTGTGTATTTGGATTCGCCGTCTGTGCTGAACTCGATGGTGTTGTATCCTGTTTTGAGGTCGGAGTTCTGTGGCGTGATGGTGACTTCCTGTGTTGATCTGCCTATTCTCTGGCTGAATACCTGTTCTCCGTTGACCTCTACCTGGAGGGGTTCCTGCGGGATGGACTGGTCAATCGGTATCCTGAAGGTGAGGTTGCTGGGCCGGAAGCTGTCGAGTTCGTGGTCGTACATCTGGAAGTAAGATCTGTAGGCGTGGAACTTCCTGTCCTCGACCGTCACCTCGATGTCCTCAAGTGTGTAGACTGCTTTCTGGAAGATGCTGGACTGTTCTGTCCCTATCACTATCCTGTTCATGCCGGAGTTGAAGTAGTTCTGGCTTATATTGATGACTGGTGTCGCACCGGAAACCGTAGCCGCGCTGAACACCTCTCTGCCGTTCACTTTCACGAAAATCTCTCCCTTGCTCCGCCTTCCGAGTACCTCGAAGCTGACCTGGCCCTGACCTGGCTGCGTAGCATTGTACTCTATAGTTATGCTTTTTCCTCCGATCAAGCCGTTCGATATCTGCGTTCTCTCAGCGGTGTATGCCTGAACGTCACCTCTGATTTCTCCGACCGTGAAAGTTCCGAAGTTGACTGTCCTGAAGTCCTCGTTAGACTCCCCGACCGTTCCCGGATTTGAAGATAGAAGCATCATGCTGTCCGGCTGGTTACCGCCCAGTCCCAGGCTGAAACCGTTACCTGAGGCCTGGCTTCCTATCCAGAACATGCCGAAGACTGCGAGACCTAGCACTACTACGATCGGAAATGCATCGTCCATAACCCGGTTTTCTCAAGCATGTTTTTATTTTCTCCACACAAACCTCGGGATATGAAGATTCTAAACCAGGACAGGGAGGAAGGTTTTGCCCAGATAGAGATAGAGAACGAGGACGACCTCTGGCACCTGAAGGAGATTATCAAACAGGGTGACGAGGTCAGGGCGAAGACTCAGAGAACCAAGCTCGACGGCAGAGAGAAGAAGACCTGCACCCTGACACTGGAGGTAGAGAAGATAGAGTACCAGGAAGACCGCCTCAGACTTACAGGAGAGATCACAGAAGGAGCCGAAGACATCGAACTCGGATATCATACCTTCAACCTTGAGCCCGGAAAAAGATTCAAGCTGTACAAGGACTTTACGGATACGGAGTGGGAAGATCTCCAGGAAGCCGAAGAAAAGAGAAGTTACACCGTGCTTTTCTGCCTGATACAGAAAGGCGAGGCTGACTTCTACCTTGTCGAGGAGTCAGGCATCCAGGACCTTTCGAAGCTCGACCAGAACATCCCCGGCAAGCTCTACAAGGACCAGGACACCGGCGACTCATTCTTCACGGACGTTTCAAACTACGTGGAGAGGACGGCCGAGAAAGTCGACAAGATCGTCATCGGAGGCCCGGGCTTCACAAAGCAGAGACTGGAAAACATGCTCAGCGACGAAGTAAAGGACAAAGTCCTGATGCAGGACACCTCTGTCATAGGAAAAACTGGCCTGAATGAGGCGATTAAGAGGGGAGCGCTTGATAGAGTGGTGGAGAACTCCAGGATCTCTGAAGAATCCTCTGCTGTCGAAGACTTCCTTGAAACTCTTGAAAAGGACGGCGCAGCGGAGTACGGCGAGCCGGTAGAGGAACTGGCGGAGATGGGAGCAGTGAAGAAGCTGCTCATAACGCAGGAGAAGCAGAGGGAAAGCCCTGAGATAGTCGAGGAAGTCGAGCAGCAGGGGGGAGATGTACAGGTTGTTCACACCGACCATGAAGCCGGTGAAAGACTCGAAAACTTTGGGGGTATCGCCGCGATCCTCCGCTATAAACCCTGAAACTCATTCATCTCTGTGCTGGCGGTAGCCTGTCGTCAGGCCGGTCTGCCAGCGTCAACGGCATAGTCACTTCTTTTCCGTTTCTCTGTACTGTGATTTTGACTGTTTCCCCAACATCTGCTTCTGTGGCAAGGAAGTTCTTAATGTCTTCAATGTCGCGCATCCTTTCTCCACCCATCCCTACTATGATGTCTCCTCCGATAATGTAACGCAGCCCGTTTATCTTGACGGTCCTGTTTCCGCCTTGGAGACCTGCTCTGCTGGCTGGGCTGTTCCTGGAGACGTTCATAACAAGGAAGCCGGTTTCCTGTGTAGTATTCATTATCTTCGCTAGTTTCCGGTTCATATCTCTTCCTGTTACTCCTATCCATGGATGCTTGGCATCCCCTGATTTTATGATGTCTGGAACTACTCTTTTTACAGTGTTTGAAGGTACAGCGAATCCTATACCTGAGAAACCTCCGGTCTGGGTTTCGATAGCTGTATTGACGCCTATAACTTCTCCGTACTTATTTAACAGCGGGCTACCGGAGCTTCCGGGATTGATGGCGGCGTCTGTCTGAATAACGTTTCTTATCCTGAAGCCTTCTAGACCAACTTCCTGCACTGGCAGGCTTCTACCTACCTGTGATACGAAACCTGCTGTAAGAGAGCCTCTGAACCCATATGGGTTACTTACCGCAATAGCCCTTTGCCCGGTCACTACCTGCGACGAGTTCGCGAGTTCAAGCGGTTTAAGGCCTGCCTTGTCGACTTTCAGGACTGCCAGGTCTGTATATGGGTCTGTTCCAACTATCTCTGCTTTTCTCGTGGTGCCGTCGGTGAAGCTGACTGTCACGGTGTCGGCATCATCCACGACGTGCTCATTCGTTATTATGTATCCTTTCTGGCTGTAAACGAAGCCCGAGCCCTGTGTCGACTTGTCGCCACGCGCCTCGATGTAGACGACGGATTGATCAACTTTCTCAAAGACTGGATGGAGGCTTCCATCCGTCCCGTTCACGTACACGAGTCTTGTACTGGTGCTGTTCGCCACCTTATCCTTCAGAGAATCGATCTCACTGTTCATATCCTGGTAGATAAAAGCTGAACCTGCCAGACTTCCGATAAAGACTGCCGCGACAAGGCTGAGGGAGAACTTCCAGCTCTCAATGTTCATGAAGCAATATTACAACCTGAAGTTTTTGAATCTCGAAAACATCTATTAAGCTCCGCTGTCCAGAAAACCTTATGATAAAGAAACTCTTCAAGCTCACACCACTTGGAAGGGCGGACAGCAAGATACGCGCCTTCCTCGAGATGCGTCTAGAAGACCACCAGTTCGAAAGATACAATGACTCACTCAATCGATACAGAAACGCAAAGATCGCACAACAGGCAGTTAGAGTGCTACTATACGCATCCATAATAACATCCGTCGCCGCAACATTCAACGTCAACCTATCCATCATCAACAAGATAGCATCATACCTAGGATTCACTGTCATACTCGCACTCTACGCACTTATCAGCTACTTCTCGATGCTTTACCGGGAAGACTACCACGTACAGAGAGACATACTAATAGCCACGGCCGCAGAAGAAAGGCTCAAGATGGACATAGAAGGCGGAGAACTAGAAATACCAGGAAAAACCGGTGAGAACGAAGAATAAACGCCGGAGCTGGGATTTGAACCCAGGAGAGGCGGGTATGCCTCACCGGTTGTCTTGTATCAGCTTTCCTTTCGGAAACCTGTCTGAGCACGCTTCTCATTTGAGAAGGTGCGTTTCGAAGATCAGAGATCTTCTCCTTCCCCCATTCTGCACAAGGCAGAATTTGAGGTTCTCAAGACCGGCACAATTAGCCAGACTCTGTCACTCCGGCAAATACTGTCATATTTGCTGCGGGTCGAGAAAACTCGCTCGAGTTTTCGACCTCCGGCACAACTGTCGT
>JBDGTY010000008.1:0-1216 GCA_042216335.1 Candidatus Nanohalobium sp. | reverse complement strand
TCGCGAAGATTACCGAGGATTACGATATCGTCCATACACATGACTGGTTCGGGGCGGAGGCAGGAGTCAAGGCCCGAAAATATGGAGATGTAAAATGGGTTTCTACCATCCACTCGCTGAGCTCAGGAAGAACCAGGAACGGTTCAGGAGGAGAACTGGAGAAACTTGAGGAGATAGCAGTGGAGAAACCCGACAAAACACTGGCGGTCAGCAAAAAGCTGGCGGAAGAGGTAGAGGACGAGTACGGTGAAAAGCCAGAGGTGATACATAACGGGTTCTCTACTCCCAAAAGTTCCGGAAAAGACGTGAAGAGTTACCTGGGGATCAGCGGAGACATAGTGTTCTTCGTCGGGCGCCACGCAGAGCAAAAAGGCATAGAACATCTTCTCTACGGATTCCAGAAGTTCCTGGAGGAAGATGAAGCGGAACTGGTGATCGGCGGCGACGGATACATGCGTGAAAGCCTGGAGGAGTTCGCCGAGATGCTTGGGATAGAGGAAAAAGTGTACTTCGTCGACTACATCCCCTCCGAGGAGCTGGGAGACTACTACTCGGCTGCGGACCTGTTCGTATCGCCTTCAATCAATGAGCCGTTCGGGCTGACCATCACCGAAGCCCTAGAGTCCGGGACACCTGCACTGGCGACGGAAAACGGTGTGTCAGAGATATCCTCGGAATTCATAATCGAGACAAGTCCTGACTCCGAGGAAATCGCCGAGGGCATCATGAAGGGACTGGAGATGGATAGAGAGGTCGATGTAGAGGGAAGAAGCTGGAATGAGATGGCGGAAGAAGTACTGGAGGTTTACGGGAGTCTATGATTCGACTTCATGTCCCGAGTTCCTCCATTCTTTGATTCCGCCCTCGAAGTCTTTGACGTTCTCGAAACCAAGTTTCTCCAGTTTTTCAGCTGCTTTCGGGCTTGCCGAACATTCCTCATCCTTGCAGTAGACGACTATCTCTTCGTCCTTGTCGAACTCGTCCAGCGCTCTTGTCGCGACCTGGTCAAGCGGGATGTTAACCGCGCCAGGAAGGTGTTTTTTCTCAAAATGGTCTTCTGATAGGACGTCAACCAGGTGCGTGTTTTCATCGGATAGATCCATGTTCTCGACATAGTCTGCTGAAACAGTTTCCATAAGAAGCATTAGCCAGCTCTGGAATTTAACTTTTCGAGTTACTTTGAGAATACCTCGACCTCCTCAACTTTCCCGGGATG
>JBDGTY010000074.1:7048-15258 GCA_042216335.1 Candidatus Nanohalobium sp. | reverse complement strand
CTGGTTTGCTGTTGTGTGTCTGTCTGGTTGCCTACGGCCGGGTCTCTGTTGCCTCCGTGCTGGGCTCTCTGGTTTGTCTGGTCTCTTGTGGCTGCGTATCCGCCGGCGCCTAGTAATGCGGCGAGTCCGAGGCCTGATCCTAGTTTTATCAGGGTGCTTCTTTTCTCTGGGTCATCTACTTCCTGGTTTCTGCCTCCTACTGCGCCTGCGCCGTCTGTCACTCTTTCGTCGGCGTCTAGTTTTCTCTCCGCTTCTTTCAGGTCTGGGGCTACGTCTTCCTCGTATTCTTTTCCAGTATATTCATCCCGGTCATCTCGTGCCATAGTTGTTACTGTATAATTAAACCTCCAGGGTATTTAAATGTTTTTGTAAGTGTGCGACGGAGTGTAATTATTTCCGGGAGTGTCTGGTTGTTGAAGTTGTTTTCCCTCTCTGAGAAGTTGGTTATTTATATGGGGTTTCCGCATTTGTTTGTCGTGTGAACGTTCAGTGAGGGATAGGTGGAAGTTTGCCGCGGTACTATGTATTCTGTTTCTGGGTTTAGGCCTTGTCTTGGCTCAGTCCGAGCCTCATGAAGGCGAGAGTACTGATACTGGTGGTGCTGGGGACGGGAATATAGCGTGTGATGATGGGCAGGACAACGATAATGATGGTCTTGTTGACGGCTCTAATGATCCAGGGTGTACGAAGCCTTATGATAAGGATGACTCTGAGTCTAACGTATATGATCTTGATGCTTCTTGGGTTTTCTCAGGTAAGGAAGCCCCTACTGAACGTGATCCTTCGATTTTCTACGGCTGGAAGGTGGTTCAGGAGGGTAATAACAAGAGAAGTTATCCTGACCTCAGTACTTTTGAGGAGCGCTACGTTTTCAACGCTACCGATAATTGGGGTGGTGGCAGGATTGAAGAGGCAAATATCAACTACAATGTTCACACCGACCGTCCTCCTGCACAAGGGTCGGGCGTAGTAGGCCAGAGAAATGGCTATCCGGAGATCAAAGGTTCTCCTTCTCAAGGTTACTGTGGAGACGGCCTGAAGAACGATGGAGGCCCGGAGATATGTCCTCATGACTATGGTTTCAAAGAAAATATCGAGCTTGATCGACCGGGATTTACTCATGATGGTAACACTGTGCGGTATGATGTAGGTGCTGACACTAACTCTAACTTGGATAATTCAGCTGATTTTGAACTGGTTGAGGCAAACGGCACTGAGAAAGTTGGCCAACTTGATAGACATCAGAGAGGGAATATCAGTGCTGATGGTTGCTTCTTTAGCTGCCATTATGCAAATTCCAGTTTCTTGGGTCCTTCAGATAACAAGGACATCCTTCTGGAGGAGGAGAAAGGTGATTCAGGCAACTGGGATTTCTACAGAAGTAGCAGCGATAGCAACGTTATAATGGGTGCTCATGGAACAAAGACTCAGTCTTCGCTTCCTGGATTTCCTGTTCAAGATGATGACTTGGCTGAGGAACACATAAGATATGTTGATGCTAAAGTTTACGAAAATGGCGGAGAACCTTCTTCTACCAAGTATAAGGTCTATCCTGGAGGAGGGACAGATGAGAATCCGCAGAAGAGGGAAATCTGTACCTCTTACCGTATGAGGGATGTGTACAGTTTGAGGGATATAACTGAGACTGAGACATTTGACCTTCAGGAAATCTCAGCTGAAACTAGAGAGGATTTAGGTGCGGAGATAGTAAAACAGGGAGGAGATGAGCTCTCGGATTACCAGCTTACCGTAAAATACAGTTATGATGAAGCGTACGTTGTGGGGCAGGTTGCAGAATGTACTAACTGGGAGCAACACGTCACTTCGTGTAACTCTGCTCCGAAGCAAGGTATTACCTGTAACTCGTTCAAAGTTACGGGGTACGCCAGCTATGATGCCAATAAAGAAGGGAGTGTAGCTGAAGGGATTGATCATGATGCGTATATAGCTGTGAAGGATAGTGGTGAGGCCGGGGATATAGAGTATGTGGATTGGCAGATAGAGGAAAAGGAGATACTTGATGTTGATAAGCAGTCTTCTGAGTCTGAGATTTTCCATGGTCTAAATACTGCTTATAATAATTATAAGACGCAGAATGTGGAGTTCAGTCGTGTAAGTGGAAGCGGTTATTTCTTCCCTCGTATTGAGCCTCATAACAGGCAGGGTGGTAATAATCCGGCTGTTTCTTCTAATGGTTTCAGGATAAGAAACTCTACTGCTTCTGGTTCTCAGAGGTTTGTTGCTGAGAGGAATGAGTTAACTATTGCGGATGCTGACGGGCCTGACGGTGATTCTGATGGCTATGCTTCAGCCAGGACCAGTGATCCTGGCAATAATATTAATGGCTTTACGCAGGATTTCCTGGGTACTGAGACTGCTGGAGGAAGCAGTTCCAACTACATCGGGATCGGTAATGTCCCTACAATCGACTGTCCTGGAGATAAGAGGAAGTGTGTTGCAAGCGTAGGTGTTAAGACTATTCAGGATGGCTGGAGGACTCTTTCGAATAGCTTTGGGTTTAGCCTTGCTCGTGGTACGTATGCAACTGATGTTTCACTTGGTGTCTGTGAGATGTACAGAGCTTTAAGTGGGGACGATACTACTCAGTGCCAGTATAATGATGTCGATGATGGTGACGATGGCGGGCCTACTGATCCTGGAACAAGGTCCTGCGGTGATGATCCTGGTGAGAGGTGGACTTATATGGAGGGGCCTGAGGTCAATAAGGCTGTCGTAACCCAGAACCCAGGGGATCAGCAGGCTTGTGCGACTGAGCCTACTCAGTGTGTAGTTAATGGTAAGGTGGTGCCTGAAGGAACTGTTACGAATATCGTTCCTGAGGACGGTAAGAACTATGAGAAAGGAGGTAATTCTCCGGATTGGGAGGTCTGCCTCGCTATTCAGAGGAGTGTGGATGAGAACTCCAATGCATACTCTGTCGGGGATTATGAGGACTGGGATAACGATGGGCAGAAGGAGGAAACAGGTGGAGAATGGTACGATTTAGACAATGAGAGGATCAATCAGTACCTGAGGAGGGCAGGAAGCGATCTGGTGAACGATGATGCCGGTCAGCCGAAGGCGAATAATGAGCGGCAGGCTGAGACTGATAGTAATGGTATTTCTCCGGCAAATGCGTCCGATATCGACTTTTACTGGAAGGAGAATCCGAATCCTTACGATGCCGTGCACAATCCTACGGGCCAGGGATCTGGTGATGCTAATGGTGTTGCGATTGAGGATGACTGTGATTCTGAACTTGCCATGTGCAACGATCAGCAAAACAATATGAATCGGAATCCTCTGTTCTTCGGCTGGTTCGAAGATATGACACGTGATGAGGACTACAATCCCCAGGGAAGGGACCAGGCAATCAGCCCTAATGTGCCAGGCCAGGGATACCTAATCAAGTTGAAGGATGATTCAAATCAGCTGGAGCCAGGTATGGATACCAGTTCATACAATATGATAGGTTCCTCGAGTGGTTCGACTGTCGACATCTGGTTCGGTACGCGTGGAGGAACGGATTATGCCGATCAGTACGGCTATGTTGAGAGCCCGCGTGAGGTAATCGATAACAGGGGTAAGTCCCATGATCCTGGCAGGACTTATTATCGGGACTCTTCCGATAGGAGGCCCAATACGGAGAGTTCTTCCGTTTCGAAGGAGGAGAAAGTATTCGGTAACTCCCTGGCAGTTGTGGCAGGACAGTCTTTCACTGCCCAGAACGGTGTTCCAGTTGAGCCGGGAGAGGGCTACTGGATTGATCCGGATGACGTGAAGCAGAAGTACCAGAGCGGGGAGATAAGCAACAGTGATCCTGCACATCCAAATGGCTGGTGGCAGGATCTGGTGAACTGGAACATCGACCTAACAGGCCCTGATTCCGGACTGGGATGGGATGACGGTTCCAGCCACCTTGATCAGGATTATGATACCAAGAGTCAGGGCGGCGAACCGGCCGTTATCAGAGGAGGGGTTTACTGGGAAGGAGAGGGGGAACCGAATCCGGGTGTACCTTCCGATACTACTTCCCGCCTGGAACCTCCGATGTGTGGAGATGACAGAAAAGAGTTCTTCGTCGAGGAGATGGGTGAATCCGTAAACTCGAAGCAGTACAATGGCAGGTATGCCTGTGCAGACGCTCGGAATGTCTGCCCCAACTTTGGGGAGTACGCGCAGGATAAGGGTAAGAGGATTTACAGTACTACGGAGTATGTGAACGCCGATGAACCCGATGAGGATGTCGGCCGTTTGAAGCTGGACAGAGAGATGTGCCTGAAGGATAACTCGATTGAACAGCCCAAGTGGTACGATCAGGACTATGGCTGGGTGAATACCCCGACAGGCAGGGTACAGACCTGCAGGGAGAACAATCTCTATGGGCCTGTAGGAGTTCGATGGATAACTCCTGAATACGTCAATAATCATCCGAATGCGGTTACAGGCGGTATAGATGACGACTGGAACGCGTACCTGGAGCAGGAAGAGGCTGATAATCAGGAGGATAGTATAATTTCCCGGCCGTGGAAGGAATCGTGGACCACAGGTGAGACATCCGTACCTACCGGAAGCAACAACAGGACAGAGCCGAACAGCAACGGTAACTCCAGGAACCAGATGGAGAGGAAGGTCGCCACCCTAGGATTCTGTGGAGGAGACGACTCGGCCGAGTACCTCATCACCCAGAGGTGCAATACCGATCTGTGCAGTACGGACAACAGTGTGAAGGGTGTGGCAGGTGATCCTGACAAATGTATCCTTGAAGGCAGCAGGGTGAATGCTGTCAGCGCCGAGGTCAATCAGGAGAGGGATATCTACGACGAGGGTGAGACCGTCAGGGTCGACCGGGGAAGCGAGACCGAGGTGATGGCGTGCTTTGACGGCGTCTGGCAGGACAAGTGGCCTGTCAACTTCCTGAGAGATGACGTTACTGTGCCGCTGGGTGGAGAGGACCTGGTGGCTTTCCAGGTAATAAACGTCGAGGACGAGGCATCCACGTTCGAACTGGAGCTCAGTATACCTAACAATGACCTCAGATCCTTCACCTCGTTCGACAAGACAGGGACCAAGGAGATGACGACAACGGTAGCCGCAAGCTCCTCGAAGACATTCAACGTAAGGATCAGAGGAGTCAAGGAGGTCAACCCAGCCCAGATAGAGATCATAGCGGAATCCCAGGACGGCAGCCTGGAAGGCTCGGACACCATGCAGGTTAGTATCAAAAACATGTCGATAAACAATCAGGCTGTCAGCGGCCAGACACGTGATGTACCTGGCATAGGAACCATGCAGATCCTCTGGCTGGCACTAATCGCCTCCACATTCTACTTCCTCACACTCTCCCGACAGCCATGACTGGAAAGGCTTCAAAACTTTTCCCGGTAATTCAAATTCTATGAGCCAGGAACTCGGAATCACCGTATCCAAAGACCAGGACCCTTCAGAATGGTACACACAGATCGTCAAAAAAGCCGGTTTGGCCAAATACGCCGATGTCAAAGGCTGCATGATAATCAAGCCATATGGCATGAAGCTCTGGGAAAGCATCAAGGAAGAATTCAATACCAAGATAGAATCTACGGGTGTGGAAAATGCGTACTTCCCACTGTTCATAAGAGAAGAACAGCTCGAGAAAGAAGAGGATATAGTGGAAGGATTCGACCCCGAAGTCGCATGGGTAACACACGGCGGGGACAAGGAACTCGAGGACAGAATCGCAGTAAGGCCTACCTCCGAAAGCGTGATCGCACCTTACATGGCAGACGAAATCAGAAGTCATCGAGACCTGCCTTTCAGAGTAAACCAGTGGGCCAACGTAGTAAGGTGGGAAGCGACCGACACACGGCCTTTCCTCAGAACCAGAGAATTCCTCTGGCAGGAGGGACACACAGCACACGCCACAGAAGAATCGGCGGATGAGGAGACGATGCTGAGACTGGAACAGTATCAAGAAGTAATCGAAGATCACCTCGCCATTCCGAGCATCCTTGGTTACAAGCCGGAGCACGACAAGTTCCCTGGCGCAAAGTATACTACAACGATCGAGACACTGATGCCCGATGGAAAAAGCATCCAGTCAGGTACCTCACACCAGCTGGGGCAACATTTTGCAGAAGCTTTCGACATCGCTTTCGAGGATGAAGACTCCGAAACTCGGAATGCCTGGACAACTTCCTGGGGCCTCTCAACGAGGACGATCGGCGCCTTGATCATGGCACACGGTGACGATGACGGCCTTAGATTGCCTCCTTCCGTTGCACCAACGCAAGTGGTCGTCGTACCTATCTACCAGGAAGACAACCGGGAAGAAGTCATGGAGTACGCTGAAAATGTCAAGCAGCAGATCGCCCACAGCGGCGGATGCGCATGTCAGGAAAACGTGAGAGTCAAATTAGACGACAGAGACCACAGGACTCCGGGATACAAGTTCAATGAATGGGAGCTGAAAGGAGTGCCTCTCAGAGTGGAAGTCGGACCGAACGAGATGGAAGACGACACAGTCACCACAGTCAGAAGAGACAACGGAGAGAAAGAGATGGGCGTCGACAGGAAGGAATTCCTCAGGAACATCAAAGACACACTCGACGACATCCAGGAATCTATGTATGAAGAACTCAAGGAATATCAGGAAGAAAACATCCGGGAAGCAGAAAGCAAGAACGAAATCCTTGCGACCATCGGCAAGTCCCGCGGCTACGTCAAAACCCGGTGGTGTGGCAAAGAAGACTGTGAGGAAGAAATCAAGGACGAAGTAAGTGCAGAGATCGTAGTCCTTCCATTCCAGGAAGACTCGAAGCCAGCCACAATCCAGGAATCAGAAGAAGAGATCGACGGCGAATGCGCGGTATGTGGAGAAGAAGCCGAGAGATGGGCATACTTCGCTAAAAACTACTAGCAGTAGCTTTTCTAAGCTACTGTGTCTTCGTATTCTTTTTCTAATTCTTCTGTTGACTTGCTTGGAGGGGTTATGTTCTCTCTTTCTATGTGGTTCATCATCGTCCAGATGCTGGTTTCGGCTTCTTCGGCTGCTTTTTCTATGCTTACTTCTCCCTTTCTGTATCTTTCTGCTGCTTTTTCCATAAGGCTTTTTTCTATGTCTTCTGCTAGCATCTGTCTTATCAGTGTTGCTCTGTCCAGGTGTTTTTCCTCTGCTATTTCATCAAGTTTTTCGGCCATGTCTTCAGGTATCCTTGTGCTTACGGCTTTTCCCATGTTTAATTTTCACCTCCTTTGATCTTTTCTGCTTTTTTGATTATGAATCTGAACCTTTCTGAGGTTGTTCCGTTCACTGATTTAAGATCTGTGAGCAGGTTTTCGAGCCTTTTCTTACCTATGTGCTCATTCTTCAACTGTCTCAGTAGTAGCATGTCGGTTCTTATGGCTTCTACATCCTTTCTCCTCATCTTGTTTAATGCGGTACTGTCCGAAGTAACTGCCGTGCAGCCTTTCTGATCTGTTATCAGGTAGACTTCTGTCTCGCCCGGAGCACCGAAGTACTTGAACTCTCTTTCGAAATCACTGTCTTTCGCCCCAATTCTCTCAAAGTTTTCCTCAATATGTTTTTCCAGTATGTAGGCGTCCGAAACATCTTTCTCCTTGCCTGAAACCACGGCCTCCTGGTAAACCTTCTCTCCGACAAACACCCGGTATCTATCTAGGATCTCTAATATGTCGGCCTTTGCCAGATAGATCAGGGTGTTGGCATCAGGCACCACTTCTTTCATACGAATGTTTACGATTAAGTTTTTATAAAACTATTTGTATACAAATCAATCTAGTTAAAACCTGTTCTACAGTTGCCATTTCTTAACATTCATTCGTCACTTCACGGACATGATACTCAAAAACATCCGATACCTCGTCACGCAGAACAGCGACAGACAGATTTTGGAGAACGTTGACCTGAAGATTACCGACAACAGAATCTCCGCAATAGGCCACGACCTATCCACAGAGAATGAACAAGTCCTTGACTGCTCCGATAAAGTCGTCATGCCGGGCCTGATCAACGCTCACACCCATGCTTCCATGACTCTTCTCCGTGGCATCTCCGATGATCTGGAGCTGGATGACTGGTTGAACGATGTTATCTTCCCGGCGGAGGACAAGTTGAACTCGGGGGATGCTTACATCGGTGCCAAGCTTGGATGTCTGGAGATGCTGAAAACCGGTACAACGACCTTCAACGACATGTACGATCACATGGA
>JBDGTY010000074.1:0-6948 GCA_042216335.1 Candidatus Nanohalobium sp. | reverse complement strand
GTCTACCATATCCATGTCTCCGAGACCCGGAGTGAGGTGGAGGACTTCGTGAAGGAGAACCATGTTACTCCTCTCCAGCACCTGGACAACCTGGGCCTGGTCGACGACAACCTCATTGCGGCGCACTGTGTCTGGATGATGGATGAGGAAAAATACATTCTCGAGGAGAACGGCGGAACCGTTGTTCATAACCCCGCGGCTAATCTGAAACTTGGAAGCGGGATCGCAGACGTACCCGACTTCCTGGACAGAGGCATCAACGTGGCACTAGGAACCGACGGAGTAGCCTCGAACAACAACCTGAATCTTTTCGAGGAGGCCAAACTGACAGGATTGCTGCACAAGAGGAAGAGCCCGGAGGATATTACTGCTCAGCAGATACTCGACATGATGACTGTCAACGGGGCGAGAGCGCTCAATATTGAGGACGAGATCGGTTCCATCGCCGTAGGAAAGAAGGCCGACCTGATAACCGTCGACCTCAACGATCCTGAGATGGCGCCTGTACACGGGAGAGAAGGCCTGATATCCAACCTGATTTACTCGTTCAATGGAGAGGTTGAGGACGTCGTCGTGGACGGTGATCTGGTCGTCGAAGGTTCGGAACATGTCGAGATGAATGAAGAGGAAATAGTGAGTAAGGCAGAGAATAGAGCGGGTAAGTTCCGCTAGGTTCTGTCTCTGAGAAGTAGTCTCTAATATAGTTGAACGCTTCTTCGAACTCTTCATCGCTGCCTTTGACTGTTTTGAACTTCATCAGGTCTTTCGTCAGAGCTGACAGGTCTTCTACCATTTACCGATTATTTGACTCGGCAGGATTATATGGGTTTTCCAGGACTTTGCCAATTCTTTCTTCAAGGTAGGTCTCACAGATACGGTACATGGACGAGATCCTTGATATACTTCTGGAGTTTCTCGGCCTGGAGGATCTGATGGATATAGGCATCGGTGCGGTAATCATACTGACAGGGCTGATCCTGGCGGCCGCGGGATACTTCCTTGACTTCAGCTTCGTGGACGAGATCGCGATACTGGTTGGAATACTGACCGTGCTGGGAGGAATCGGCTACACAGCCTACGGAGTGCTGCTGGGCTGAAAAACCTCTCCAGAAACACCTTTCCTTCTCTTACACCTGAGCATCCTTCAGCTTGGGCTTCTCGTCGATCCGCGGGATATCCAGCTCTCTCTTGATCTTCCTGAACTTCTGGTGGTCGTTGCTCTCTAGAAGCGTTATAGCCTCACCTTCTCTTCCCTGTCGACCGGCTCTTCCGACCCTGTGAGTGTACGTGTCGGCTGTATCCGGTACGTCGTAGTTGAAGACGTGTGTCACGTCGTCGACATCGATCCCACGTGCAGCTACGTCTGTGGCGACTATGACGTTTATCTCCCCGCTCGATGAATCCGTGGATTCACTCGATCGAGAAGAATCTTCCGATTCTCCCGAGTTTTCGAACTTTTCCAGCGTCTCCTCTCTCTGGTGCTGGCTCATGTCGCCGTTCATCTCCTGGGCGTCGATATCGTTCTTCCGGAGTTTGTCGGCTAGCCATCGGGTGGTGTTCTTGGTCTTGCAGAAGACTATGGAGAGGTCTCTATCCCTCTTTTCGAGAAATGTGTAGAGGTAGGAGAGCTTGTTGTGGTTCTTGACGTTGACGTACTTCTCATCCAGATTCCGCGTGTTGTGCGACGACTTGATCCTGATAGTCTCTGGATCGATGCTGTAGCGGTCGCACATCTTCTTCAGCTGTCTTGGGATCGTGGCTCCGAAAAGGAGGTTCTGCCGTTCGTCCGGCAGGAAGTCGATGATTGCCTCGAGCTCGTCCTGGAATCCCATGTCGAGCATCCTGTCAGCCTCGTCCAGCACGAAGTATTCCAGGTGGTCGACGTCTATCTTGCCCTGCTTCAGCAGATCCAGTACTCTTCCCGGCGTTCCGACGATGATGTCTGCGGTCTTCGCTCCCTCTATCTGCGGCTCATAGCTGACACCGCCGTAGATAGTCACTGCCTCGGTCGAGTCGGAGGCCATCTCTATCTCCGCGGTTATCTGCTTCGCCAGCTCTCTTGTAGGGGAAAGCACCAGTGCTTCGGTTTCGTCTCCTGATACCTGTTCGATTATGGGCAGTGAGAATGCCAGTGTTTTGCCTGAACCGGTCTCGGATTCGACCAGCAGGTCTTTCCCTTTGAATACTTCGGGTATCGCTTTTTTCTGTACTTCTGTAGGGTCTGTGATGTCGTTGTCCTCCAGGTTCTCCTTGACGGGCCTGGAAACTTTCAGTTCTTTGAAACTCATCTAGAAATTCACGTTCTTATGGAAAGTTTTGGGCCAGCAAGCTTTAACCCTGTTGATTTTCATGAGCCGGTTAAGGGAAGAGCTCTACTGAGTATTTTTATTTCTTCTCCGGGTAATCCTGGCCGTGAGAAAGAGATGAGAGTCGAGAAGCTAGGGGATGGTGAGCCTGAAGTCGCAGTTGTTGGCAGTATACATGGAGACGAACCGTGTGGAAAGAAAGCTATCGAAAGGTTCATCGAATCCGATTTCGAGATTCAGAAGGCTGTAAAGTTGATAGTGGCGAACGAGAAAGGCCTTGACAGGGATGCGCGTTACATTGACTGTGACCTGAACCGGTGCTTTCCTGGTGATTTGTCCAGCGAGAACTACGAGGAACGTATCGCCGCGGAGATACTTGAACAGGTCAGGGAACTGAATACTTTGAGCCTGCACTCAACCAAGTCGTACGCCGATCCTTTTGCGGCACAGTCCGTACTTGATGAAGGGAAGATGGAGTTGATCAGTAAGACGGGCGTCCGGGTCGTCTCACATCATGCGGCGGAGGATATCGGATGCCTGTCCGAGTACTCGAACACTGTCGCTGTTGAATGTGGTTTCCAGGGATCGGAGAGCGCGGCGGAGAACGCTTTCAGGGTGTTGAAGAACTTCCTTGCTGCTCATGGTGTCATAGACGATGACTTCCGGGAGGCCGAACCCGAGATCTTCCGGGTCTACGATACTGTCGAGAAACCTGAGTTCGAGTTTACAGCCGTTAACTTCCAGAAAGTGGAGGAAGGAGACGTATACGCCCGCGACAGGGACAGAGTTCTCCGGGCGGAAGAGGACTTCTACCCCGTGCTGATGTCGTCCGACGGCTACGAGGAGATACTCGGCCATAAAGCCGAGAAAGTGAAAAACAGGAAGGAGTACATCCGGAAACAGACTTAAAGATTTGTGAGGCTTCTGTAGTAACATGAATCTCGATGAGGCAGTTGACGCATTTTTCACTCACTACGACGGAGAGTCAGGAGGCTATTTCACTAGGGACGGCGCCATGCCCAGCGGCGGCAGAAAGGAGAAGAGACTGGGTGAAACTGCTGCAGAACTGATGAAGCAATACTCCTCAAGCCGCAGAAACATCACAGCACTGAACGAAAACGAAGACTACGTGGTCGAAGTCGACTACAACCCATCCAACGACAAGATCTCACTGAACGTATCCGGAGAAGGCCAGAAAAGGAACATCTTTCGCTCAGAACTTGAGGAAGTCAACCTCCACCAATGGACCCGGGAACTCGAGAAGATAAGAAGACAGTATGAGGAAACCGGGAAGATCGAGGCGCCGGTCTAATCCAGGAAAACAGGCTCTCCCTCATTCAGAACCTTCTCATCATCGAACCAGACGGTAGGGTCCTCACATACCGTGTCCCAGTGGATTTCACATGGATTTCTTCTGTCATCGCCTTCCGGAACATAAGAGCAGTTATCACCGAAGGCTATGTGTACAGTGCCGAGTACTTTCTCATCCTGCAAAACCTTTCCGATCAAAGTGGCTTCTGGATTAGTGCCGAAACCGAACTCAGCGATCCTTCTACCACACTCAAGTTCCTCAAGTTTTCTGGAAAGCTCCGACTCCTCGACTCCTTCCGGATGCTCGATGGAAACAACCTCTCCATCCACTATCTCGACCTTGGTGCCTGAAGGCGCGAACGGGAAATGATCGATGACAAGCATGCCGGAGATTCCTACAGGGTATCCATTGGGCTCTCCTGCCGGAAGATTTCCGAAACCTCCTTCCTCATCGATTATACCAGTGTCGCTATGGTATGTATCGAAGTCGATCTGGAAACTGATGTCTGTGCCTGAAGGAGTCGTGATCCTTACCTCGGAAGATTCTTCGATCAGGTCCGAAGCCTTCTTGGTTATCCTCTTGACCTCACTGTAGTCTGCCTGGAGACTTGACTCCCAGATTTCTCTGTTAACTCCTGGCAAAGTAGCGACACGAGTACCAGCTCCGTTCGAATCCTTCCGTGCATCTGTATGCGAGATAGATTTCAATGTAGGAGCTATAACAACATCAACCTCTTTCATCCTCTCCGCAACATGCTCCGGAGGCTCCTCACCGTGGTTCTCCGGCTCCTTGTAAACCAGCAGTTCGTGCTCTATACCTTTTTCTTCAAGAACTTCAAGCAGGGAATTGATCAGGTCCTCATCGTTTCCGTCGTTCAGAACAAGAACTTCCTCGTCTTCCTGGATTTTCAGACACTGGTCGACTATGGTCTCGGCTCCTTCACGCAGACTCATAGCTCTTTGTTTATCGGAGATTCTTATTTATCTGGCGGCTCTCAGGAAAACTATAAAAAACCCAGTTTATAATTTGTCACTATGGAAAGACAACTCTATGATTCTCTGGTTGCCGAGTACTCTGTAGGCATCTCAAACCAGGAAGACTTCATACCTTCCGAGGATGTGGAAGGAATCGTTGAGATGCTTGATGGCAAAGTTAATTCAGAATTGTCCGTTGATGATGTAGAAGTTAACGTGAACTCTGACGGATCTTACGATGTGGAGGTCAAAGGTTATGAGGAAGAATCACTTGCAAATGAGGGAGTCCTCAACTACAGCCCTGAAGATCAGAGATGTGTAACACACAGTAACAAGCCTGTTGGCGGAGAACCTCCCGAAGGCCCAACTACGGATGGAAAAGGAGAAATGAACTACGGGATGAGGTAATTTACTCTTTTTTCTCTTCCAGCAATTTGTTCTCTTCCAGTTTTCTGTTGTATGTTTCAAGTACCTGGCTTTTGATCTTTTTGGCGGTTTCCGGTTCCTTCACCCAGTAATGCAGCTCGGCTTTCATTTTTCCGTCCTCGAGTTCCCGGTAGACTACTTCGGGCCCTGGCCTTTCCAGGACTTTCTGGTTTTCCTCTGCTGATTCCTTCAGTAGCGAGGTTTTATAGTCGAGTTTGTCCTGTTCTATCTTTGTTTCTATGGAGGTCTTGGTTTTTCTTCCGCGCGTGTAATTCTTGGTCGGGGTGTTCATCAGTGTGGAGTTGGGTATGACTGTTTTTTCGCTTCCCTGGCCGTTGACAGTTGTTTCCCTGAGGCTGATGTCCTTGACGACTCCTTCGACCTCTCCGACCCTGATGTAATCGCCTTTAATGAACGGGTTGTCGAAGTGGATGAATACTCCGGAGACCATGTTTCCTACCTGGTCCCGCATGCCGAATCCTATTGCGAAGGTGAGTGCCGCGGCGATGGCTCCGATAATAGTCGCCAGGTTGCCGAAGTTTCCTGCCTGTAAAGCGACTGTGAATGAGAGGAACAGTCCGATTATCCCGACTATGTTGACGATGCTGTGCAGTGTTTTCTCATCTTTCCTCTTCTTAAGGATTCTGCCGGTTAAAGGCATCAGCAACGTCCGGGTCAGGAATACTCCGATCAACAGTGTTAGGAGAAATCTTCCAAGCTGTATAAGCGTCTGCTGGCTGCCGAGAAAGCTTTCGAGTGCCATGCATGAGGTCTGGGGTTGCAATGTTTAAATCCGGAACACCTATTTAAATGTAGCCGCCGAGTCATTGATTAGAGAACATCGAGTGTTCTCTGTATGTCTACATGAAGTTTCTGGAAAAATAGGATACGATTGAAAGAGGTTTATGATACTATGCAGAATCAAGTTCAGAAGAAAGAAGAAAAGGAGATGGGAGAGTTCGAAACCGGTACCACAACGCTAGGATTGACAACAGAAGATGGAGTGATCCTGGCGGCAGACAAGAGAGCGTCGCTCGGCGGACGCCTCGTCAGCAACAAGCACGCAAAGAAGGTCTTCAAACTGGACGACAACATCGGCCTGACAATCGCAGGTTCTGTGGGAGACGCGCAGAGAATCGTCAGAATCATGAGATCCCAGTTGAAGCTTCACAAATTGGAGACGAAGGAGCTCTCCCTGAAAGGAGCGGGCACACTTCTCTCCAACATCCTCCACAACAACAAGATGATGCCTTTCATGAACCAGTTCCTCATGGGAGGAGTCGAAGATGGAGAAGGAGCAGTCTATAGCCTCGACCCGGCAGGAGGGCTGATGGGGCATCCGGACTACACAGCAACCGGTTCAGGAAGCCAGATGGCGTTCGGTGTACTGGAAGACCAGTATGAAGAAGGACTCGACCACGAAAGAGGAAGAGAGGTAGCAGTTCAGGCCATCCAGGCAGCCATGGAGAGAGATACAGCAACCGGCAATGGCATCATGGTCGCAGAGATCACGGAAGACGGTTTCGAAATCCTTGAAGAAAAGGAAGTCGAATCCAAACTCAAGTAAAAAAAGGAGACGGCCTGAGGACGCACTTTTTCTGCCTTTAATTCCTTTCGCCCTCTTCTCAACACCAGCCTTTTTCCCCTTTACATACACATCCGAAAACTAGAGTGAATCATCAATGGAAGAACTGGACGACGTAAAAGAATTTCTGCCGCCGCACGCGGACGTATCAGAACTAAAATACGAAGGATCGGACATAGTCATCTACACGGACAGCGAGGAGTTCTTCCTCGACAACTCAGACACAGTCAAGGAGATAGTCTCAAAACTCAAGAAACGGGTAGAGGTAAGACCATCATCCAAACTCTACAGCAGCCCGGAAAAAGCCAGGGAAAAAGTAAAGGATATAGTAGATGAAGAAGCGGG
>JBDGTY010000073.1:0-2034 GCA_042216335.1 Candidatus Nanohalobium sp. | reverse complement strand
GATATCACGGTTTTCGTAAACCTTCCATTTATTGACAGGGTTTTCTCGAGGTTTCTTAGGGTCAAGAGAAGTGTAGTGAGTGATCAAGTCCTTGAGTTTCCCACTTTGGAAATCTACGCCTTTTCTATCCAGTATAAGCCCAAGTCTTGAGGCAACAGCGGAACTACCTGTTCTCTCGCAGTAATCTACTAGCAGTTCTGTATCTAGTCGGTTGTAGTCAAGTTCCAGAATGTTTGATAGGTCGCCGGTTTTTCCTGGCAGCCTCAATGAATCTATAACGGTTTTCTCCGGAGTCGATGCCACAGTGTTTCCATACTTGCTGTAGCCGAAGAAGTGATCCTTGTCTATTTTTACGAACTGTATTTCTCTGCCCTGAAGTTTCAGATTGTCTTTCCTCTTCGTGACAGCAACCTGAACCTTCTGAGGAACCTGTTCAGTCAAATCATGGAAGTGTAAAGCACTGAAGAAACCAAGGTAAGAGTAATCAACGATGTTAGAAGCCAGTTCGTATACATCACGTGAATTTAGGGTTTCTTTCAAGATGTATCTCCCTGATTCGATGTTTTCCACCAGTTCTTTGTTCTTCATCCTTGAGAGAAGGTTGTAGCTGGCTCTATCACTTATATAGAGAAACCTCTGAACATCTCGGGGCTGGAAAAACAGCATCTCTCTATCCTTGACCTCATCGATAAGCTGGGCCTCTCTCCGAGAGATGCTTTGACTCATGTAACCAATTTACACAAAAAACAATAAAAAAGTTACACAGAAGCAAGAAAATCGCTGTCTTCTCCTACATACTCTTGACAAATTTTCCAGGAGCACTAACAAAAAACTGTTAACGGAAGAATAGTAGGGTAAAAAGCACACCGCACCGATAATTTAGAAGGGTAAAATGCACACTCCAATAGGCAAAAAGTAGGATTGAAGATGATCGACTGGCATCGATAACAGCGATGACAGAAGCCAGCTCGGCATCAGTAAACGATGACTGACAAAGGCCTAAAGATTTCGAGAAAAGTTTAGGCCTCAAGTTTCTCTTCTACGAGACTCTCAAGATCGCCGATGACCTCCAAAATTTCCCCCTCATTTCTTTCAAGGTATTCCTTGTCCAGAAACTCTCCTCTGTAATCTATATCGTTTCTGAGCCTTCTCAGTTGATCCATCAGCTCTATTCTCGACCTGTTGAAATCGTGGAACTCTTCGAGGAAGACGATCAGGCAGTCCTGCGAATAGGATTTATAGCCATCAAGATTGAGTAATGCAGTGCTAAGCTGTTTGATAACCTCCCAATAACCCTCGACTATCAGAGGGATGTTATCCTCAGTCCTTTCTCTGCGGTCATTATCCTGAAGCCTTATCCTCGCCATCTTGAGAAGGGATCGGGCCTGTTCCGGGTTGGAATTCTTTCTTCAACACTGTTCTCTAGGCAGTCAGTCCATTTCAACTTATTTCACCCTCAGGAAACCTTTGAGCACTACGCCGTTCGCCAGGCTATTGGCGAACTCCTTGTTCTCCAATAATTCATCTTCATTCATGAACTGGAGATTTATCTCTCTCTGAAATTCGCTTTCATACTCCTCTACATCAAAGGTTTTTTCCTCGGCTACAACAAGTATATCGATGTCGCTTTCTTCAGTGTCCTCGCCCCTGGCCGCCGACCCAAACAAGACTAATGCGTTAGGCCTGAATTCTTTTTCCCAGTTCATCCACCAATCCTGACTCATGGAGCCTCCTGACAGTGTCGTTTCTCTTGTAGAGCCTGAACTTTTCGTTCGTGTCAGCCCTGTAACCTGTGTAAGTCCCTTCCTCTACCGTTTCCAGGAAACCTTCCTCCTCCAGTTCTGTCACATAGTTTTTGACAGAAGGAAATGAGATTCCTGTCTCCCGGGACAGCTCCCTCAACTGATACTTCTTGCCCGGCTTCATGAAAAACCGGCGAAGCACTCTGTACTTATTGAAATCCTCAAACATGCTAACAAATTATACCAGATGATATAAAAAACTAACACCTGCTAACTTTTCCTAACAGTTCAA
>JBDGTY010000072.1:0-14539 GCA_042216335.1 Candidatus Nanohalobium sp. | reverse complement strand
ATTGACAGGTTGGAGAAGTTGACTTTGCCGAAGCTGGAAGATGTAGAACAAGGCCTCGAAAAATTCGTTGAGAACAGGGAAGAAGCCAAGGAATTAGAGGAGGAGATTCAGGAGGCTGATGAGTTGATTGATGCCATCGTCTTCGACCTGTATGATTTGAATGGGGAAGAGGTTGAGACAGTGCTTGACTCGCTGGATACTTCTGAAGGTGAGAAGGCCTCGATTTTGGAGAAGTTCAGTGAAGTTTAGTCTCTGAAGTCGCTCGGCTTCTTGAGTATTACTTCTGTTTTGTCTTCTTTTTCTACTTCGTCAACCACATGTTTTACTGAGTCTTTGTTTTCTGGTAGATCTCTTTCATTTTCCGCGATGAGAAGTACGAAGACTCTGCGGAGGTTCGGAACTTTTTTCTTGTATTTTTTGACCTGGTTGAGGAGTCTTTCTCTGCTGGAGTAGCTGCTGGCTAGTTTAGTTTCTATAACGTAGTTTCTGTTATTTTGGTGTACTAATAGATCGGCTGCTGTTCTGCCGAAGGTTGCTTCTTGTTCGATTTCGTAATTTGTATCTTCTAACTGGTATTTCAGTGATTGGAATAGTTCAGAGCTAATCCATTTTTCTCTTACGCTGGTGGTTTTTCTACTCTGTACGTTCCTAGAGATTTCTAGATTTTCCATGGAATGCCGGATTCTGGTAGTAACTTGTTTAGGGCCGTCTTCTTTGATTGTTGACCTTATTTTTGAGAATATTTCCGCATAGCTTAGTTCTCCATCTTCTATAGATCTTTTCATTGAATTCCTTAGACTATCCACAAATTCAGTCTTGTTTCCTGAGTATTCTGTTACTCTAGGACAAAATTCTTTCCTAAGTTCCCTCAATTCTTTGATATTGAGTTGTCTTAATATCTGTTTTAGAGGTCCTGCTCTTGACATACTCTCCTTTAACTCAAGGCACTTTATTTCTTCTTTCCTTCTGGTTTCGAGTTCGAAGAAAACTTAACCTTGCCTCCCGATACCTTGTCTATGTCTGAAGTTTCAACTAAGATTAACGGGGAAATTGTTTCTATTTCTAAATCGGATGTAAGGGATGCTTTTGAGCGGACTGGTGCTGAGTTCAGTGATTTTGAGTATAATGTTTCTCCGTGGCATTTTATTGAGGTTGATGGTGTGAGGAAGCCGGTTAAGCATGTTTTCTATAACATTGAGTCGGTTAAGGAGGTGGCTGATTCTCGGAATGATTTTGGTACTTTGAAGGTTGAGGAAGTTTTCGATCAACTTGGTTTTGAGTCCTACAATCAGAAGAATCATGCTGCAGAAAACTTGAAAGAGTCTTTGGAAGAAATATTGAATCTTTATCCGGATAGGCCTAGTAGGTTGGATGGGGATACTAGATTGTTCAAGCTGTTGGAAAAGAAAGTTCCTATTCTCTTGAACTATCTATCCGACGAGAAAACTGATCTTGATTTGAATTCTGGGGCTTTCGTTGGTTCTGCGGGGCAGGGAAACTGGGCCAATATTCCATGGGTCGCAGTTTTACATCCTGATGAAACCGATACTACTCAGAAAGGTGTCTACATTGTTTACTTGTTCGATCCTGAGAACCAGGCAGTCTACGCTACTTTGAATCAGGGCACCACAGAAGTTATCGAAAGTTGCAATGGCAGAGGCGAAGCTAGAGAAACTTTAGAAGACAGAGCGGAAGAGATTAGAGAAAAAGTTGATCTTGAGGGCTTCAGTACCGAGAACCCTGATCTTTCTGATAACGACAAGCTCTACGAGGAAAGTACTATTTATCAGAAGAAGTATGAACTAGGGAATCTTCCTGAATCTGAACAGGTTGAAGATGACTTTGTGCAGTTAGCGGAAGCCTACTTAGATTATCTTGACACAAAGGAGGATTTGGAGTATCCTGATATAGAGGATGACGGCGGTGAGAAAAGTATTGAGGACTTTGAGACGGGAGAAGTTGATCCTGAGAGCTCTAAGAATTATTTCTGGATTACCGCTGATCCTTCGATTTGGAAGGTTTCAGAGCTGAATGAAGGCGACGAGAAGTTTTATCCTGCTTATCTACCTTCTGGGAACAAGGCCAGGATTTTCAGTAATTTTGAGAAAGCCTCTGAAGGAGATAGAGTTGTTTTCTATCAGTCTACACCTGTGAAGAGGGTTGTGGCTGAAGGCGTTGTTAGTGACGGCCTTCATAAAGAGGAAGTTGAGGGATATAGTGAACCAGTTGAAGGCATCACTCTGAGATATGGTAGGCAGATTAGTGGAGAAGTTTCATGGAGTAAACTAAGTCAGATCCCGGATTTGGAGAGTTCCAAACCAATGATCAATACTGCTCAGGGCAGCATTTTTCAGCTTGACGAGAAGGAGTTCGAAACCATCCTCTCATTAGAAACTCCTGTTAACGAAAAAGAATCCGACATTAATCCTGAAGAAGATATTTCTGTAGACTTCCAACTTGAATTTGACAACCTTTATTTCCCAGAGGAGGAAGAGTCTTTGA
The DNA here is from genome assembly GCA_042216335.1 of Candidatus Nanohalobium sp. Classification (GTDB taxonomy): domain Archaea; phylum Nanohalarchaeota; class Nanosalinia; order Nanosalinales; family Nanosalinaceae; genus Nanohalobium. Next base: position 12,037 of record JBDGTY010000072.1, on the reverse strand, counting down.
AAAATCAGATCAAGGCGTCTATCAATTCTGGTAAGCATGTTATCTTTACTGGTCCGCCTGGTACTGGTAAGACTGAGTTGGCGGAGGTTGTGGCGGAGGAGATGGAGAATGATTCGAACGTTTCAGGTCATCAGTTGACTACTGCTACTTCTGATTGGTCGACTTTTGATACTGTCGGCGGGTTCATGCCTGAGAAGAACGGCGGTGGCGATCTAGAGTTTAGTCCTGGCCAGGTTCTGAAGCGTTTCAAGGACGGTGAGAGGGATCAGAAGAATGAGTTGCTGGTTATTGATGAGATTAACAGGGCGGATATCGACAAGGCGTTCGGACAGCTTTTCACTGTTCTCTCAGGTCAGAGGGTTCAGCTGCCTTTCACGGCGGAGAACGACAGGGAGATTGAGGTCTTGCCGGGAAGTCATGAAAGGGCTTCGAACAGTCCTGATAAGCATCATTACGTGATTCCTGAGTCGTGGAGATAATGGCGACGATGAATACGTACGACAAGACTTCGCTATACGAGATGAGTTACGCTTTCATGAGAAGATTCTCATTCATCAGAGTAGAAGCTCCAGAGATTCCGGATGAAAAAGATGAGAGAAAACAGCTTATGGAAGGCTACCTGGATGCCTGGAAGATGGATCTTTCTGCGGAAGACGATGAGGTTGTGAATACTGTTAGGATTTGGAAGCAGGTTAACTCTGCAGATGTTGACAGGGAGATCGGTCCAGCAATTGCGAAGGACATCCTAGAGTTCCTGAACGAAGCGGGAATTAACAGACAGTCGAATACTGCAGCGATAACGAACTATATCTTCCCACAACTTGAAGGTGTTCCTGAGAGGAAGCAGATTGTCGAGTCTATTTCCAAGGCCGATGTTGAACTGGACGATGAAAGGTTGGAGAGGACTGCCAGAAACATGCTGCAGGTCGATATAAGTGGAGAAGAATGAGTTAATCGACGGATTGACTGAGGACATCCTCACCTACGTGATGCACGGCAATTTCCCTGAGAGGAAGTTTGCCGAGAGCTTGAAGCCGACGGACCTTGACTCACGTTTCGAGGAGTATGAGAAGTTGATGGACTTCCACTTTGTCCTCCGGGAAGACGTTATAGAGTTTGTAAAAAATCTTGAGTCCGAGCTTCGATCCGTCAACACCGAGACAGAAAACAGATCCAGAGTTAGGAGAGGATCTGTAGATGGAAAAATCAATTGGAGTTCAACCATTCAGGAAAGGTACTCTAGGAACCCTGGTGACACATCGCTTTTTGTCTGTGAGAATAAAACGGAGAGATACGACACAGGAGAGAATATAGTCTTGAAGAGGCTTCTCAGCGTTATCTACAATACCTTGAAGGACTGCGAGGACTTCTTTGACAGGAATCATGAGTGGAGCGAAAGATGGAGAGATGAAAAAGACCTAGTAGAAAACATGAAGAACATCTTTGAGAGGAACGTCCACGTCAAGAGAATCAAGGATCCAGAAGAATACGAGCCAACTGAAAGAATGCTTAATTCGGCGGAAAATTCACGCAAAGGTCTTTACAGGGAGTCTGCCAGGCTTCTGAGGAAGAGACAGGACATTTTCTCGGGCGATAGAGAGGAGATCAGGGAGCTTCTGGACAAGACTGTGATCAGGCCTCAAGATGAGGAGACGCTGCTCGAGCTTTTCGTCCTGTTTAGATTTATCTCAACTATTGAGAGTATTGAGGAGGACAGCTGTTCCTTAAACACTGTTTCGACCGGCTCACAGCGGATCGCATCTATGGAGAGCGAGGAGAAGGAGATAGCGGTTTACCATGACAGCTCGGCCAGAGACCTCGGCATAGAGTTCAAGTATGATCCCGAGAAGGACTCTGATAAACCGTATTCTAGGCCGGAACAGGTCGAGCTGAAGTCGAGGGAGATTATACAGGACTACTTTGACAGGGACACTAACCAGGTTACCGGGAGACCAGACGTTATCCTTGTGGAGATCATTGATAAGGTTTCCAGCGATAGGGAGTTCTTTATCACGGAGGTGAAGAATTCGACGAATGAGAAGACTGTGAAGAGGGGTATCAAGGAGGCCCTGGAGTACCTGGCGTTCCTGAGGGATGAAGACGACTTCATCTACGACGGTGATTCCTTCGGCGGTGAGAGGCAGGGACTGGTCGTGGTTCAGGACTTCGAGGACAGACAGGTTCAGAGTGTCGGAGAGCAGGATGGTCCTGTGAGGATCGTCCAGGTTTCTGATCTTGAGGATAGATTGGAGAGCTTGATATCGGACAGGATCTGAGGCCCGGATGCTCGATAGGTTTAAAACTGTTTTCTGCGTATTAGTGGTTGCTTATGGCCTGGAACGGAAGGTATGACGATGCTGTGCCTGTGGATGAGGTAGACGACGGTATGGGAGACACAGTCGGTATGTTAAAATCGGATCTGCTTGATGATATAGAGGGTCTGGCTGAAGAGCTTGGCGTTGATCTTCCTGATGATGAGGACAGTTACAGGTTCAGTTATTCGGATGAGAACCGCAGAGTTACGGTGCATACGGAGAGTTACGGCGGGGCTCTGGTTCCTGTGGCCGAGCAGACTGCTTTCCTGGTGGATGATAGGGACCATGAGCCTGCGGCACACCAGAATCCCAACGGCCCGGAAATCAGGCTTGGCAACGACGATATCGAGGTAGAGGAAGGTAACCTCAGGGTTTCAGCAGATTACTTTGAGCAGAACGCCAGTTAGATATTATTTCAACCAAAGGTATTTTTCCGAGCAACGTCCTGATACCCATACGCAACTAACTTCAGTTTTCTAAAGGAATTCTGGCGACTGGTCCGAAGATAACCACCTCAGCCCAGCCAAAGTTACGAAATTATCGTAATTAAATCCTTTTTCTTTATAAGTAATTTGCAGTTTCTACGACTTCTTCGTAAAAAGAGTATTTATTTAAAAGTAGAGCCTGATTTTTACGATAGAAATGTAATGAGTGTTGAGGGTGTTTTGTCGTCTTCGAGCAAGGTGCAGGTTTTGCGTGTGCTCAGTGACAGCTCCAGTGCTTTTTCTCCCCAGGAGCTGGAGAAGGAGACCACGAAGAATATCTCGGTTATCTACGATGCGGTGCGTGAGCTGGAGAGGGAAGGCGTTATTACCGGTGTAAGGACAGAGGGCAAAGGGAATTACTACAGGTTGAACAGGCAGAGCTCTCTGGCAGACCAGGTCAGGAAGCTTTTCGAGGCGGAAAGCGAGGAATACAGCCTGGAGGACTTGCCGGCGCATCTGAGGAACATTCTTTTTGATGCGGAGAAGAGTTTGAGAGGGATAGAAGGTATTGAAATGATCATCGTATTCGGTTCCCTGGCCAGGGGCGACTTCACCCCTGAAAGCGATATCGATCTTTATCTGGTGCTTGAGAAAAGGAGTACCGAGAAAGAGGATGAGATCTATGATGTGCTGGAAGGGTATGAAAGAGAGTTCTCTGTGGTTGTCCGGGAAAGAGATGACTTCGAAGAGGAGTTCGGGGAGGAGAAATCCGAACTGGCTCAATCCATTATGCTAGAAGGCTTCAGCATACTTTACTCCTCCAGCAAGGGGTTAGAGGAAGTGATCCGAAAAGGCATGGGACTGGAACATCTTGCAGCCAGAGATCTCAAAGAGGATTCAGAGAGGATCGAGAAGCTGAAGGATTTCCTGGCAGAATATAAGGTGAACGAAGATTAGAAAAGAGGATGAGTGGAAGGAAGACTGCATGTCGGAACAGGAGATAACAGTCGGGCCGGGAGCCTCCACTGTGGAAAGCCCAACCGAGAGGGAAAGACTGGCGGAGAGGAAGAAGTCCAACTCCGATTATTTCCTGAACGCCGCCAGAAATTTACTGGGTACAGATACTCCCGCCGGCGTCTTTGTACTTGGACATCTTGCCGCAGAGAAGAAGGTTGAGCAGGCACTGGCGCTGAAAGGCTACAAGGTCAACACGCATCTCTGTACTATCAAAGGGCTTGGCAGGGTACTGGAGGAAAAGGAATTATCGAAGGATATGAACAGGATCTACAAACGCAGGCAGGACGTGAACTACGAAACAGAGATCACAGAGACAATCGAGGAAGAGGCAGAAAACTTCATGTCGGAGAGAGTCGAGCCCTTCATCGAGGAGATGAACAGTATTATCGAAGACCTGAAGTAGCCAGATTTTCAATTTATTGAGAATACTCTCAGATTACTGAAACCATTCCCCACACCAAGTTGTCAGCCTGAAAATCTCAAAAAAAGGTTACAGTGTTAACTTTTGTTGAACAATTTGTTTTTGACTCCGTAAATCGGGGTCGTTTCTAGTAGTCCCTCTGAAGTAGGGGCGGGTAGGGCCTGGAATGACGTGCCTTCTTTGAAGGATCAAGCGGCGTGAGCCGTGGGTAACTCTTCGGCCCGCCCTTGTTTTTTCTACTTCAGTTTCTTGTCGCTCCTAAGATAAAGTTTTAAACTTTGCTTGCACAGTTTTCACATATGTCGAATGTTACTGTGTCGGTTGGCGACGAGTTGAAGCGGAAGATGGATGAGCATCCGGAGATGAACTGGAGCGAGGTTGCCAGACAGGCGATAAAGGAGAAGATAGACGACTTGGAGGTTATGGATGAGATCGCTTCGAGGAGCGAGCTTACCGAGGAGGATGTAGAGGAGCTGAGCCGGAAGATCAACAGGGATGCACGTGTCTAGAGATGGCTATCGTTGTCGATACGAACGTACTTCTTTCCGCGGCTATCGCTGATTCCAAGACCCGGGAGCTTGTAGTAAACATGGATGAGAGGCTGGTTGCTCCCGAAGCCATTTACAGGGAGATAGAGAGTTACCGTGGATTGATAGCGGAGAAGTCCGGGTTGGAAGATGAGGAAGTTGAGGAACTGCTTGACAGGCTTTTCAAATATATCGAGATCTTACACGAAGATGAAATAGACGGGCATGTTGAAGAGGCAAAGCAGGAACTTGCCGAAGTAGATGAGGACGATGTGATCTTCCTTGCAGCGGCACTGGCCATAGATGGAGTTATCTGGAGTGATGACAGCGATCTACAGGAACAGGAGGTTTCTGAAGTCTATACAACCGGAGAAGTAATACAGGAGTTCTACACAGATCAGATATAGGTGTGAGTTAGCAATTCTTCGGCCCGACCTTTCTTTTTCTACCCTCATTTTGAACTGTTTAAGTTTTGTCTGAACAGTGCTTTTCTTGATGAGTAACCTAGATGAAGACGTTCTTGAGGACGAGCGTAGACTGAAGAGTTTCATGGATGGGACTCGTGGCCGTGAGGACGTGACCCGTGTGGGTTTGCTGGCTGCTAGCGCTGTTGCGGCGTCTTATGCTGCTGTCGACCAGTATCTTGAGGGCAGTCCGGAGCTAGGTGATTTCTGGGGTCACGTGGGGGCTGGAATGGCTTCTTCTCTTGCTGCGGAGCTGGGCTATCATTACTCCGGTGTTGATGAGCATTTTGAGACTGATATTCCGAAGTATATGACTATGATTGGTGCCGGTGCCCTGTGCGGCGCAGGAATTGAAGCCGGGCAGTTCTACGGCGAGATACCTGGCGGCCCGGATCTTGAGAGTTACAGTCAGACCTTGAGAGCAGGCCTCTACACCGCGATTTTCGAGATCGGGACGGACTCCAGGACGGAGAATGCAGAGGAGTAAAGTCATAAGCTTGAACCACATACACTTGTACATGAGTATTCTAAACAATCTGAAAGATGCACTGGGAAGGGAGGAAGAGCCCCTGGAACTGGAGAAAATCGTGGATGCGGAGAGGGTTTTCCGCAGGGAGAGGAGTGAGGAACTTGACAGGATAGCCGAGGAATCGGAGAGGTTCCGGGAGAGGACAAAGTCCGCCGTGGAGGAGCTGAAAACCGATTTAAAGGATCTTGAGGACTTTGACGACCACAAGCAGCGGGCGATCGTGGAGGACAACATCGAGAACTTTGTCGGCGAGAGGCTGAGGATCCTGGAGGACTTCTCCGCCCCGGAGAACGTTGAGGAACTGGATTCTGAACTGGAGGTGTTGCTGCGGGAGTTCAATTCGATGAGCCAGAAGCAGGGCGCAGTGCTGGAGGAGGCCAGCGTTGCGAACGAGTTCTCGGAGAGCCTTGAAGAACTGACAGAGCTCCATGAGGAAGTCCAAGAGTTTATAGAAGACGAATACAGGACGAGAGAAAGGTTCGAGGAAGTCAGGAAGAAGCTGCAGGAGATGAAAGAGTTAAAGGGGGAGCTCGAGTCGATCGACAGTGACAGAGAAAAGGAGATAGAGGAGCTGGAGCAGGAGATCAAGAGGAAGAAGCAGGGCATCGAGCAGCTGGAAGACAGCGCCGTACATACAGAGTACAGGGAGAAACAGGAGGATCTGGAGGATTCCAGAGAACAGAGGGACGAAATACTGAAGGATATAGGCAAGTCGATGGGTAGGATGGAGCGCGGGCTGAAGAAGATGCTTCACGAGGGAAAGATCGGCAAAGTATCGAGTAAAGGCTCTGAAGCATTACGCAGCATCAGGGATGGTGAGAAACAGGAGTTACTGAACTACGATCCCGAGGTCGTGGAGGAGGCTGCGAACTCGGTCGAGGAGTCGGTCGAGGGAGACTTCCTGGACAGCACCACCAGGCAGAGGCTTCTACAGGGAGTAAGCTACTTCAAGAACTTCTCTGGGAGAAAGGAGAAACTGGAGAACCTGCAGGAAAAGATCACCAGTTTAGAGGACGAGATAGAGAGCCACGAGTACATGGAAGACAGGCGGAAGATGCGGAAGGAGAAGGAGAGACTGGAAAGAGAACTGGAGGACGCCCGGAAGGAATCCAGGAACCTTGAGGATAGGCAGGAAGAGATAGAGTCCGAAATCGAGGACCTGAAGTCGGAAGTGATGGAGTTGATGCGTGAGGAGTTTGACAGGAAAGTAGAAAAAGGCTAGTTTCTCAGGAACTGTCTGCCGAGTTCGCCGACTATCTTCGGGTGTTTGAGGCCTTCGTGTGTCGTTTCCAGTGTTATCTGGTACTGGCCTATATGTCTCTCCTCTGGGTCCCTGACGGGGTATGCGGAGTCTTCTGTGCCCTGGACGGTTACTGTGGTGGCGTCGAATTCGTGTTCGTCGAGCCCCGCCAGTTTGCCGTTCCTGGCTGATTCGATGCTTATCTCGTCTTTGGCGGGTATCCCCCATGTTTCCAGGTATTCGTTCCAGTAGGATCCTTTCTCCGGGCCGCCGAGCGAGATGACTGTTCCGATATCTCCATCGCCGTGCTCCTTCATCATGTAGAGCGGTATTGTGCCGCCCATGCTGTGGCCTACTATGTCGACTTCTTCAGCGCCTGTATGCTCCAGCACCTCTCCAACAAGTTCGTCCAGCTGCTCCGCACCTTCTTCAAGACCGGGCAGGAAGTTTCCGTAGGTCACAGCGTACAGTTCACCGCCGGAGTAACCGTTTCCCAGGAGTTCGAGGCATATCTCTCTTCCATCAGCACCTGTTCTGCCCAGACCGTGAGAATAGATCACAGGATTCTCGGCTTCCCCAAAATCATTCCAGTACTCCTCACCGCCGAAACCGCCGACCGATGCATCGAAAGGGAACTCGTCCTCGGTTCTGTCCCTGTACGGCTCCCTCAGCCAGGAAGAGTAGGACTTGAGCATCTGGTTCTGCAGTCCGGCCAGATTCACGTATTATTGATATCTGCGGCAGAATAATAACTTTTCCCTTATTTCTGCCTCTCCACAACCATTTCGACGACATCATGTAGAAGTTCGGAAAGTCCGCCGTTCTCCAGTTCCTGTATCTTTTTCTCCAGTCTACTCTTCCTTTCCCGAATTTCTTGACGCATCACCTCCTCTACGTCGTTCTCCCGGAAACTTTCCAGCACTTCCTCGGCCTCTTCCCTGGAGGTCTCGCCCTCCATCTTTCCCTTAATCTGTTCCGGGTTCCCGGCTTTCTCCAGCAGCTTCCTCCTGTGGACCGTCTTCTTGTTCTGCATTATATCCGAGAGATCCGGTTTTCCTGTCTCGCCGTTACTGAAAAGTTCTATGTGGTCGTCCCTGATCTGGAAGAGGACTCCAAGATTTCTGCCAATCTCTGCGAGCTTTCTGGAGTCTTGACTATCTGAGACAATGGATGCTAGCCTCAGCGGCAGCTCGAAGGTGTAGGAGGCTGTCTTCTCCCTGTACATCTTCTCTATCTCGTCTTCTCCAGGTTCTTCCGCGGTCAGGGAGTTTCTACATCCATTATTTCACCAAGGCCTGTCCTGATGAAACACTCCGAGATCGCCTGTAGAGCCCGGTCGCTCTGTTCCCCCGAATCTGCGATAAGGTCGAGAGCCAGGAAAAACGTTATGTCGCCGCTGCAGATCGCGACTCCTTCGCCAAATCTCTCACCTCTCTCACCGTACCTTGAGTGGATGGTCTCCACTCCCCTTCTCTCATCGTCCTCATCTATGATGTCATCGTGTACGAGAAGGCCTGTGTGGATGAGTTCGATCGCCGTGGCATAGTTGACAGGTTCAGGGCCGTCCAGAGCCTCACAGGCCTCGAGCAGAAGACTTCCTCTAAGCATTTTGCCCTTCTTAGCCAGGTCGACCAGGTTATGGATTGTTTCTTCGCTCCACTCCGCTTCGAAATCCTCTTTCTCCTCGAGCTCGTCCAGCCTTCCGGTTATCTGGCTCTTTCTCCTCGAGAGCTGGAAATCGTCGGACACTTCTGTAACCCCCGCATCTCTCTTAACCCTTCAAGCGATAAAAACCTGGGCTGAAATCGAGCATCTTTTTGAGTAAACAGGGATAGATGTAAGTATGAAAGTCCTGGTAGCGGGAAAAGGATTCATAGGAGAGGCCATAGGAGACGAACTCGAAACTTTCTACGACGTGAAGTACCTTGACAGAAGCACCGGCGACTACAGGGAAGACGTTACTCAAAGTTTTGAGATAGATGAGGAGTTCGACGTACTGATCCACACCATCGGCCTGGCCCCGGGTTTCGCCACAGAAGAGGCCTATCAGCAGGTGCATGTCGAGGGAACCGGGAACATGCTGGAAGGAGTGGAATGTGAAAAAGTTGTGTACCTCAGCGCTCTCGGCGTCGGAGAGGTCGACCACAGCTTCTTCAGGACGAAGGAAAAGGCCGAGGAGTTGATCAGGGAATCAGGGAAGGATTATTCTATAGTCCGGCCTTCCACAGTCTACGGCCAGGGAAACAAACTTCTGGAACTGATGAAGAGGTTCGCGCCGACACGGATATTCCCGGATCTGCCCGCGGAAACCCAGCCCATCTTGAGGGACGACCTTGTCAGCGTGGTGCTGGAGACAGTCGAGAGCTTCGACAACGAGACCCTGGACGCTGCCGGCCCTGAAAAATACTCGATGGGTGAGCTGGCAACCGAGATGTACAGGGAGGAAGGCTACCGCTGTTTCCTGCTACCCGCTCCGAAAAGTTTGATGAGGTTCGGTCTAAGGACTTTGAGTTTTCTCGGCCCGCCCTTCAGACCCGAGAACATCAAGATCTTCACCTCGAGCAATACGACAGATGAGAACGACGCAGAGAACTTAGTGGAGTTGTCCGAGATTTTCAAGAAGTAGAAAGGTAAGAGGAAAAATTCCGTGAGTTTCTGAATTGTTTTTAATGGGTCGTGGTTATCGTGCCTCGTGGTGCGTGTTAACAGGGTTTTTCAGGTCCTGATCTGCTGTCCGGAGCGTGTTCGTCAGGTCTTGTGTGTTGTATGTCGTGTTTGTGAAGTCTGGAGTTTTTCGTTTCGGAGTGAGATGTCCGATGTCTTTCGGTTGGTTCCTTCGCCCCGGGTTCCCTGAGTTGAGAACCAGGCAAGGAGACGCGCCAACCTACTTACCCTGTTCAGTTATACAGGGTAAACAGATTGGACCTGATATTTGAGAATGTATACTTATGCCTCACAGAGCCGATACATTTCGCCGTGAAGTGACTCATGTGAGACATATACTAACAATAACATCCGGCCTTTATAAATGTTCGGAAGAATGCAGGTTTCGCTCAGGAAGCAACCGAACCTGTAAAAACCTTTAAAAAAGTTTTCCATAGATAGAGATTGGTGAAAACATCTCTGCAGAGATAAAAAGAGAAAATCAGATAGGGATTTCTCAGGTCTTTTCCGATGTGTTTTTCATGTCCGTGGTTACCATGTCCCGTGTGATGTGTGATCCAGGTTTTGTGTTCTCCAACCCTTTCTGCCGGATTTAGCTGACGCTGGTCGAGTTTATAATGGTATGAAAGTTGTTTAGTTCTGCTTTTCGTTCTGCAGGAGGCGAGTCCGGTTGTTTTCGGTTGAGTCCTTTTGCCCGAGGCCCACTGAGTTGTGAGCCAGGCCAGGTTTCCCCAACCTACTGATCCTGTATCAGCGATACAGGATATTCAGATTAGAGAAAATTGTATAGAAGGTTCTCACACAGACCGGCTTAGATGTACTATGCTCGGCAGACGCGTGCGTGTCTGTGTGAGTCACATCTCTACTTTGTTCATCAGCTTTTATAAAAGTTTCCGAGAAAGAAGGTTCGGTCCTGAAAATTGGTTCAGAGCAGTGTAGAAGGATAGATGAGGATGTGTGGCAGGAAGTCAGTCCGAGGTCATGCCGTTATTGACCTGTCCTCTTGTGGGGGAGAAGCCTTACAGACTCGATTATAAACCTTTCGAAGCCGGTTTTTCTCGGGTGTTAAAAGCTTTAGATATAATCCCGTGATTCCCGGGGTGATCAATATATGGATGAACTGACTGAGGAAAAGGACGATTTTGTTGAAGAGGTTCTCGGTGAACCTGAAGATATGACAGAGGAAGATCTCTATGTTCTCGAGGAAGAGGTTCTGGAAAGCTACGCAAGCGAACTTGAATCAGAGAAATGGAAGGAAGAGAACAACCAGTACAACCTCGAGCCAGGTTCCCGGGTAGTATAAACCTCAACTTTTCTCCTATTTTTCTAGAAAGTACCGGTTTTTTCGTCCAGGATACTGTCCGTTATTTCCTCGACGCCATCCAGCTTCTCCTCAACGACTTCTTCAACGACTTCCCTGCTTGCTCCTGTCTGAACCTCGACGTTCTGAGGCTGGTCGAGCGGTGCGCCGATCTGTGAAAGTAGCTTGACCTCTGCGAACTCCCCTGTCTTCCTGTTGATCTCCTCTGCGATCTCACGGGCCAGGAAGTTGTAGATCTTCCCGACGTGTGTCACAGGGTTCTTGCCTGAAGCTGCCTCCAGGCTCATCGATCTGTGTGGCGTTATCAGGCCGTTTATCCTGTTTCCTCTTCCGACACTGCCGTCATCTCCCATCTCCGCCGAGGTTCCTGTCTCCGTGATGTAGGCGTTTTCCTCAGTGTCGGCAGTGTTGACATGGACCTCAGGTTCCAGCCCGTGGTTCTCGAGTACGTGACGCGTCTTCTCTTCCACATCCTCCAGGACCTCTTCGTATTCCTCCCTGTCGTCGACCCTTGAGGCGATGACCGCACATGCCACAGTCGCCTTCACCCTTCCATCTTCCCTCAGGGCCATGACCTTCACGTCCTCTCCGACTTCATTGATGTTTCTCACCTCTTCCTCTATCTTCCGCACGGACTTCTCAACAGGCGAGAGCGGTGCGTGCCCCACTCCAAAGCTTGTGTCGTTGGAGAGCGGTTTCTCATCCGAGAAAACCGCCTTCAGGTCGGTCGAGGTCTCGCCTATCATCGGCTTGAACTCGAAATCCTCCGAACTCAAAACCTTGAAGTTCTCATCGATGTAATCTCTCGCTGCCTCCAGCGCCAGTCGTTCTACAGGGACTTCTTCTCCCTGGAACTCGTGCGTGGCCCGGCCCGTCAGTATCGCTTTGATCGGGGTTACGATCTCACCGCCAGAAAATTCGGGTCTGGATTCTCCAGCGACCAGCTGCACCTCGTCCGTGTTGTGATGCAGTATGTGACCGAAACGTTCCCTGTATTCTTTGGAAAGCTTTCTAGAAACTGCCTCTGCTATCCCATCGCATATCGAATCCGGATGGCCGACACCCTTCCTCTCCACAAGCTCGGTTTTCCTCTTCCTGACAGGATCTTCATCCA
>JBDGTY010000071.1:0-1125 GCA_042216335.1 Candidatus Nanohalobium sp. | reverse complement strand
TCTACGTCGTCTGGTGTGTCTGCGTCGGCTCCTCTGTCCTTGATTTCGCGTTCCATCGCGTCTTTGATCCTGTTGACGTTGATGCTGCGTGTGCATTCCGGGCATTCGATCCACCATGGTCTCTGACCGAGTTCCTGCTCTCCTTCCCATTCGTTTCCGCAGTAAGGGCATTTGATGTCGTAGTAGTATAGTTCGGTGTCGTATGAGAACATCTGTACTCTTCCGGTTTTCTCTCCTTCATCATTCTCTATCTTCCGGTTTGTCGAGTATTCTACTCTTTCGAAGTCGATGTCCTTTTCCATGGCTACAGAAACACATGAGTAACAACTAATTTTAAGTCCTTTCCAAACCTTGAAATTTTCCATAAAGTTATATGGTTTCGCAGCCAGATGATAAAGTATGACGGCTGATGAATGGCTGGAGAAAGCCGAGCAGGACTTCGAGGCAGCTGAAGCTATGAAGCAGAGCGGCTTTTACTCACAGGCAGCTTTTCTATATCAGCAAGCCGCTGAGAAAGGTTTGAAAGCACTTTTAGTCGCGGAAGAGAAAGGCGTGAAACAGACGCATGACTGTTTTGTACTGGCCAGAGAAGCCAATGCTGAGGAAGATGTGAAAGAATCAGCAAACAGCCTTTCACCATACTACTTCAGGACTCGCTATCCTGACACCGGGCTTCTAGACCTCACTGAGGATGAAATCAGCAAAGTGGAGGAGGATGCGGAGGTGATTCTCGAATGGGTAAGAGAGAAACTATGAGAGAATTCAAGGAAGAATTGAAGAAAGATATAGAAATCGAGGCCCTCTACCTGTTTGGTTCACGTGCAAGAGGTGATTTCAGGGAGGACTCAGATTATGATATAGCCGTTGTATCTGAAGACTTCGCCGACATGAGTTTTCCCGAGAGGCAGGAAATAGTACTAGAAAAAGCCAGAAAAGTCACGGATAAACCAGTCGAGATACTGTGTTATACTCCAGAAGAGTTCGAGAAAGGAAAAGAGGGCTTCATGCCGGAGATAATAGAAAAAGAGGGAATCAAGTCCTAGTCACTTGGTCAGGAATTCGTCGTATATCGCCAGTAACTCCTCTCTGGATACGTCTTCGAAGCCTTCGTCGAGTTCTTCGACC
>JBDGTY010000070.1:0-2972 GCA_042216335.1 Candidatus Nanohalobium sp. | reverse complement strand
ATGCACACAGAGGAAATGAAAGAGGTGGCTGAGGAGAAAGGCTTTGAAATCTGGAGCGACTTCGAATCAGTGAATTTATGAGGAAAAGATAGGATGTTTAATTATGGATAGTAGGGAGGTTCTGAAGGTTATCTCTGAGGAGGTTCTCGGTACTTCAAGCTTCAATTTCAAGGAGTTTTCGGATGGCAATAACGAGGTTTATTCCCTGGAATCGGATTCCGGGAGCTGTGTGGTGAAGTTTCCGGAAGATGGAGAAAGATCCGAAAGAGAGGCCTACATACTTAATTATCTGAGTGGGAAAGGATTTCCTGTTCCTGAAGTACTGGTTTTTGAGGAGCTGGGTAAGATAAGCCGGGAGTTTCCGGCCGATATTCAGGGTAGAAAAGTCCTGGTTATGGAACATGTAGGAACTACTAATCTGATGCAGGAGTATGAAAGGCTTTGGCGGGAAGCCGGAGCTATTCTGGCGAAACTGCACAGAATAGAGTTTTCAGCTCAGGGAGTAATTCAACCAGGAGGCGTCTCTGAACTGGATGATCTGGAGTACTGTAAACACAAACTTTCCGAACTTCCCTCCGATACATGGTTAACGGAAGAGAAAAAGGAAAAACTTCTGCGGATGATAGGGAGTTCTCGGAAGGCTCGATTCGCTCATTACGACTACCAGCCGTTCCAGGTCATGATTAATAATGGCCGGATCTCGGGGATACTTGACTGGGAGTTCGCAAGAGCCATCCCTCCAGCACACGACCTGGCGAAGACCGAGACACTGAACCAGGTATTCCAGGGAAACTTCAAAGCCCTGAAAGAAGGATACAGAGATGAAAGAGATCTCCCAGAGAACTACGAGGAGAGAAAACACGCCTACAAAATCGTATCAGCAGTCGAACTTTTTGAGGCATTCGAAAAAGGAACCGAGCTCTACTCAAGGACTTCAAAAATCCTGGAGCAATCAATCAGAAAACTCTAAAATCAAGTTCAAATAAAATTATTGTTTAAGATACATTATGAGAACTGAAGAGAAGGTTATCGATAATTACCTTGTATGGGAGCTTTGTAAGCAGCAAGATATCAAGAGAAAAATTATTGATGGTTCTCCGGATGGCGAAGAACTCAAGAAAGAAATTGTAGATAAAGTCAGGAAGGAATACAAGGAAAAAGACTATGACCTCGATGAGAAACTTGATCAAGTAAATAAACTCCACAGTAATTCTGACCACATGGTCAAAATGTTTGAATACTGTTCCTGGACCAAAGAAACTGTAAGTGTGGAGGACTTGGGAACAACACTTCCTCACGCCCTAGACCTACCTCCAGAAGTAATCTCAGGAACACTTCAAGAAGTCATAGAGTTTGTTAGAGAAGAAGATCCAGAAGAATACCAAGGTATAAGATACATAAACAGTTTAAAAGAGGTGCCTGAAGTTCTGGATGAATTTTTAACTATAGTTATCTCTCCTGGAAAAATTATCAGAAGACAGGATAGAATGAACAAAGTACATGGAGAGAAGGATTGGAACATCAAGGAGACCTGGGGTGCTGTACATGACGCAAACCATCGAACAGTTGCTAAAATCTTAGCTAATGACTTGGAAGAAATAGAGTGCTATGTAGGTCGTCCGTCAACTGACAAAATCTACGAGCATGTACGACTTGACGAAAAATGAAAATAAGGAAATACAGGGAGTCTGATGCAGAGGAGAAGCACGAGCTCCACATGAAGACTATCAGGGAAGTAGCCTCCCCGGATTACTCGGATACTCAAATCGATGCATGGACAACTTTTGATCCGGACAATGCTACCGATGAAGATAAAACAGAGAGGTGGATCGCGGTTGAAGATGACAAAATAGTGGGTTTTGGAGATTACGTTCCAGAAGAGGAGGAAATCACAGGAATCTACGTTCACCCGGGTTACCTTAGAAAGGGCATCGCCTCCAGGCTACTGGAGAAAGTTGAGGAGGACGCCCGGGAAAGAGGTATCAAGAAGCTGTCCCTGGTCTCGACTGTTACCGCGAAAGAGTTCTATGAAGAACACGGTTACAGTGTTCTGGGAAGTATGATGTATGAGACCGGTGGCGAGGAACTGGAGACCTTCAGGATGGAAAAGAATCTACAGTAAAATTCAATTATCTTTGTATCTACGCGCGTATTTCTTCCAGTTGTCTTCCAAGTGTTGCCAAGCCTGATAGACGTCTACATCCATCTCTTTCTTGGGCTCTCCCTGTCTGAAGAGTTGGTCCATGTGGCATGATCCATGTGCCTTGTTTTCGATACGGGCGATCTCTGTTTTCTCTTCTTTAAGCGTCTCCGGATTTAGTTCCCGGTAGTAGACCGTCGCCACGAACTTTTCCGGGTCGTCCCAGCTCGGATTTACCTCGACAAAAAGAAAGTATTTATCGCCTTCAAGGCTTCCGAGTTCGATTTTCGACGACTTCGGCATATAAAACGTTTTTCATACACCAGCTATAAAAACGTTGAGGTACTGCCTCAACAATGTGGTGTGGACTCGATGCCAGTAGAAAAGCAGAGGCCGGAGAACCTTCAATTCGTTAAGGATCTGTCGGATAAAGGGTACGATGATATACTTGTACTCAAACAGGAGACAGTTCAGAAAGTACTGACAGAGAAAAGAACCGAGCTTCTGGAACATATCAAGGAAAAAGAACCTGAATCAGTAAGAGAACTGGCAAGAAGAGTAGACAGAGATCCCGGCCAGGTATCGAAAGATCTGAAAGTCCTCTACGAATCCGAACTGGTAGAGTTCGAAGAGAAGAAAGGCAAGAAAGCTCCAAGAATCAGGCACAGAAACGTTTTCCCCGAACCTGTGATCTCCGAGAAATAGTTCAGAAGAGTTGTTGACGCATAATTATGACAGTCATGGGTAAACAGCTTGCGGTATTTCAATTCCGGAATCTCAAGGAATGAAAAATACTTTTAACTTTCAGAGCCGTTCTTCGATTTATGACTGA
>JBDGTY010000007.1:0-10555 GCA_042216335.1 Candidatus Nanohalobium sp. | reverse complement strand
GCGTAGTCGAGTATCGCTGTGCAGAATGCCCCGGACTGAGACATGAACGAGATATTGCCTTCTTCCGGCATCTTCGAGGCGAACGAGGCGTTCATCGAGTTCTCTGTATTTATCAGTCCGAGTACGTTCGGGCCTAGAAGGTCTATACCGTATTCCTCAGCAGTTTTCAGGACTTCTTCCTCAAGTTCTTCATTTCCTGCTTCTGAGAAACCTGCCGATACAACTATCGCGGCCTTAACTCCCTTCTCCCCAGCATCCTCTATAACATTGGGAACTATCTTTCCAGGGACTGCTATGACTACTAGTTCTGTTCCATCCTGTACGTCATCATGAGCTTCTAACCCCTCGATTTCATCTGCGTTCGGGTTGACGGGATAGACCTCGCCCTCAAAGCCATGCAGAAGGTTCTCGAATATCTCGTGGCCGGTCTTACCCTCCTCCCTTGAGGCTCCTATCACCGCCACCTTCTCCGGTTTGAAGAGTTTGTCCAGAGTCACGTGGGATACTTTCAGAAACTCGTTATTTAGGTTGTTGAGTTCACCGGAAGGTCGCAAACACACTAACTTCTTAATTCATGAATCATATCAACTACCAACTTGTCAGACTCATTAGTATCTTCATTGATTATTCCCAGCGGATCATCTAACCTTTCCGCAGTCTCTACATCAGACAGATATATTCCCTCACCGTATTCAACTCCTATAGAAACAGAGGTATCAGCAAAATTAGTTCTTACCTCTGCTCTAGCCTTCTGTGATAACAGTTCTTCAACCAATTTTCCTCCTTCTGTTATTCTCCAAGTCGAACCTTCTTGCATACCCATCTCTCTATTGTAACTTTGCTCAGTTGTCCAGAACTCAATATTATCGAATTTTACATCTAGCTCCCTATCAAAAACATGAATAGCCTCTTTCACCTGATCCAACTTATTCCTGTTAGCATGGATGAGGCCTACAGCACCAGAATCAGAATCGTAAAACCCTACACCGAAACATGAAGCTACTCCTGGAGTCTCTATAGCCCTATAGTCCAATTCGTTAACAATCTCCTGATCCAAATAGGCAAACTCCTTCATACCTATATAAAGGACATCCTCATCTTCCATAAAGCCTAATAAAAACATTAAATCTAAAATGTCCACTCTTCAGTCGCAAACGATTCTTTATATGCGAGCCCTGAGCTGTTTCAAACATAATGCGCGAAGAAGTCTACAATGGCTCTATCCAGCGGATCGAGGTTATGGGAACTGATGATGACGAGGACTTTCCCTGGGTGGAGGAGGACGAGTACCGGGAGCTTTACCGGCAGATGGTAATCGCAAGGAAATTTGATGAAAAAGCTTTCTCCCTCCAGAGAAGAGGTGAGATAAGCACCTACGCACCGCACAAGGGCCAGGAGGCCTGTCAGATAGGTGCGATGTTTGCCCTGGACGACGAGGACTGGATGGTGCCCAGCTTCAGGGAGACCGCAGCATTCATCGCACGAGGCGCGCCGCTAGACAAGATATTCCAGAGATGGATGGGCGACGCCAACGGCCAGAAAGGCCTGAAGGATCTGAACACGTTGCCCGTCGCGATCCCAGTCGGGACTCAGAACCAGCACCTCGCCGGGATAGGGATGGCGATGGAGAAGAAAGGCGATGAAAACGCTGTTCTGGGATTTACCGGCGACGGAAGTACTTCTCAGGGAGACTTCCACGAGGCCATGAACTTTGCCGGAGTATACAGCGCACACTCGATCTTCTTCGTGCAGAATAATCAGTACGCGATCTCCATGCCACGTGAAAAACAGACAAAATCGGATACTATCGCACAGAAGGCCATTGCACATGGTATCGAGGGTATACAGGTCGACGGAAACGATATACTTGCAGTCATCAAAGCGGTCGAGGAAGCGCTGGAGAAGGCCAGGAACGGCAAACCAGTGCTTATCGAGGCTGAGACCTACAGATTGGAGGATCACACGACTTCCGACGACTCCACACGTTACAGGGACGAGGAAGAGGTCGATGAGTGGAAGAAGAAAGATCCTCTCAAACGTTTCAGAGAGTACCTCAAGGAACACGGCATCTGGAACGACGAACTCGAGAACTTCGAGGAAGAAGCAGAGGAGAAAGTAGATAAGGCAGCTGAGAAGGCTATAGATGCAGATGATCCAGGCTTCGACGAACTGTTCGATTATGTCTACGATGAGATGCCAGAACTACTGCAGAAGGAGAAAGAGCAGCTCAGAAAGGAGGTGAACCAGTAGATGGGAGATAAGATGAATATCGTTGAGGCTGTTAATGCGGCGATCCACGACGAGATGGAAGATGATGAAGACGTTGTAGCGTACGGAGAGGACGTCGGCGAGGACGGCGGAGTCTTCAGAGCGACGAAAGGCCTTCAAGAAGAATTCGGCGAGGAAAGATGTTTCTCCAGTCCTTTAGCCGAGTCCGGTATAGTCGGTACAGGTATAGGAATGAGCCTCTACGGTTTCAGGCCTGTTGTTGAAATGCAGTTCTCGGGCTTCGGGTACCTTGCCTTCCACCAGATCAAGGAGCACGCAGCCAGATTCAGAATCAGGAGTCGTGGAGACTACACAGTTCCTATGACAATCAGGATGCCATACGGTGGAGGAATCAACGCCCTGGAACACCACCAGGAAAGCCCTGAAACATACTATTCTCATGCTGAAGGCCTACATGTCGTAATACCAAGTACGCCACAGGACACTTACTCACTGCTCAGAAAATCTATACAATTAGACGACCCGGTCGTGTTCCTTGAGCCAAAGAAGACGTACAGAGCCTTCAAGGAGGAAGTCGACAGGGAGAAAGAAGTGGATCTGGAAAAATCTCGTGTAGTCCAGGAAGGAGAAGACGTGACGCTGATCGCATGGGGCGCGATGATTCCTGTTGCGGAGGACGCTGCGGATGAGGTCGATGCCTCAGTGGAGATAGTCGACCCGAGAACGATATACCCTACAGACTTCAATAAGATAATAGAATCAGTTGAAAAGACCGGTAGAGCCATGGTGCTACACGAGGCACCTAAATCAGCAGGATTCGGGGCAGAGATAGCAACAAGAATACAGGAGAACGCCATCCTCAGCATGGAGGCGCCTGTAGAGCGAGTTACAGCACCCGACGTACCCTACCCGCTCTACACCCTTGAAGACTTCTACATGCCTAACAAGGAGAGAGCTGTAAACGGACTTGAAAGAGTTCTGGAATTCTAGGTGGAAAAATTGAAATTTGAATTCCCTGACACTGGCGAAGGAGTAACAGAAGGAGAGTTCCTGGAATGGAAAGTGGAAGAAGGCGATGAGATAGATGAGGATCAGGTCGTCGGGGAAGCAGAGACGGACAAAGCTGTCGTGGAGATCCCAGCGCCGGCAGATGGAATCGTTGAAAGTTTGAAGGTTTCTCCAGGCGATAACGTAGAGGTTGGGGAAGTAATAATGGAGCTGGATGCTGGAGACGTATCGGAGGAAGCTGAAAGTTCTGAACCGGAAGTCGAGGAAAAAGATAAGGAAGAAGAACAGAAGGACGAACAGACTTCAAATCAGGAGGAGGAACTAGGGGAAAATAATGCAGAATCCTCCGGAGATGTTCTGGCTCTTCCTAAGGTCAGGAAGCTGGCCGAGGAGAAGAACGTGGATCTGGCATCCATCAAGACAGGCGAAAGGATTACCGAAGACGAAGTGCTGGAGGCAGCCGGAGAAGAAAATCTTACAGAAACAGTAGAGGAAAACAAAACTGAAGAAGCCGAAGAAAAGATCGGTTCCGTCAAAACCAGTCAGGATGTCGATGCCACTCCAGCAGTCAGGAAACTGGCGAGAGAGAAAGGAGTAGATATCGGGAAGATCGAGGGTTCCGGAAGAGGCGGCAAGGTCACACGTGAAGACGTACTGGACTTTGAGGAAGATGCAAAAACTTCGCAAACAGAAGAAAAAGATACTGGAGAAAGATCACAGAGTTCGGTGAGTGGAGAGGAACTATCCAACCTTGAGAAGAACATCGCGAGGAAGATGGAGGAGTCACGTTTCTCGGCGCCGCACGTCACACATATCGAGAAGGCGGATGTTACCAGGCTGGTCGAGATACGGGAGGAGGCCGACAGCGATGTCGACGCTCATCTGACGTACATGCCGTTCATCATGAAGGCGTGTATGCTGGCCGCTAGAAAGTATCCGCGGGCGAACGCGCACTTTGACGGTGATTCGATGGAGATAGATACTAAAGATTCCTACAACTTCAACATTGCCGTCGACACGGAAAGAGGGCTTCTCGTGCCACGGATAGACAACGTCGGAGAGAAAAACCTGCTTGAACTGGCCCAGAATCTGGGAGATACCGTCGAGAAAGCGCAAAACGGCAAAATCTCCAGCGAGGAAATGCAGCCCGGTAGCTTCTCCATCACCAACATCGGAGTGATAGGTGGGGAAGCCTTCACTCCTATAATCAATCCTCCGCAGACCTGCATAATGGGCGTCGGGAAAATCCAGGAAACTGCCGAGGTAGTGAAAGGAGAAGTTGAGGCCCGAACGACAGTCAAGCTTTCGTTCAGCTACGATCACCGAGTTCTGGACGGCGCAACAGCCGCCAGGTTTGTGAACGAGGTTGTGGAAAACCTGGAGAATCCTGAGGAGATGATGGTGGAACTGTAAATGGTAGTAGGAGATATCGCAACAGGAACAGACCTTCTGGTCATCGGCGGAGGCCCTGCTGGCTACTCCGCTGCGATCAGGGGCGCACAGAAAGGACTGGACGTTACACTGGTCGAAAAGAACGAGATAGGCGGTACGTGCCTGAACCGCGGATGTATACCGGCGAAGGCGCTTATACATGCCGCCAAGTACCAGTCAGATCTTGATCACTGGAACGAGATCGGAATCCACACCGAGAACCGCGAGGTGAACTTTGACGAGGTTCAGGAGTGGAAAGACGGCATTGTTGAGAGACTGGACAGTGGGGTCGAGGCGATGCTGGAAAAGAACGGCGTGAACTACGTCACAGGTGAAGCAACGTTCGAGTCCTCTAACTCGGTCAGGGTTGAGGAGGAGCACAATGCGGAGAAGATAGAGTTCGAGAAAGCTGTGATCGCAACGGGCAGCAAGCCGATCGAGATACCTGGCCTCGAGTTCGACAAGGACAAAGTTATCTCCTCCAGAGAGCTTCTGAACCTTGATGAGGTTCCGGACGAGATAGTCGTGGTCGGAGGCGGCTACATCGGCATGGAGGCCGTGACAAAGTTCTGCAAGTTCGGATCGACCGTCAAAGTCGTCGAAGCACGGGACAGAGTCCTACAGAACTTCAGCCAGGAGATAGTCGACGAGATACAGGAGACCTCTGACTGCTACAACGATGAGATATACGAGAACCATAAGGCCCAGGAAGTGAAGTATAGGGACGACAAGGCTGTTCTGGTCGCGGAAAATGATGATGAAAAAGTCGAAGTCGAGGGCGATCTGATACTGGTCGCAGCCGGAAGAACTGCAGAACCGAACCTGGAAGACCTAGGTCTAGAAAATACAGAAGTCGAAATTGAGGAAGGCTTCGTCAAACACGACAGTCAGATGGTGACGGATGATGAAAACATACTTGTAGTGGGAGACGCTGCAGGACAGCCCATGCTCGCCCACAAAGGCTACAGAGAGGGCAAGGTCGCAGGAGAGGTCGCTGCGGGAGAGCCAGCGGCTTTCGACAATCAGTACATTCCCAAAGTTATCTACACGGATCCAGAGGTCGCCGTGATCGGCATGACGGAAAAGGAAGCCCGTGAAGAGTTCGATGAAGTTAAGATAGGCAAGTTTAACATGTCGGCATCCGGCAGAGCACTGACTACCAATCATGAATCCGGTTTCATCAAGGTCGTGGCGTCAGGAGACGATAAGATTCAGGGAGCGCAGATCGTGGCTCCGCGCGCCTCTGACATGATAGCGGAGGCAACTCTGGCTCTTGAGATGCAGGCTTATCTTGATGACGTGGCGAACACCATCCATGCGCATCCTACCTTCCCTGAGGCGTTCGGCGAGGCGTGTGAGGACGCTCTGGACGAGTGCATCCACCAGTGAAGGTATTAAAACGAGCGGCGGGAAAAACGGTGTAGATGGAATGGCATTCCCGTGATTCCAAGGAAGTTCTGGAGGACCTGGATACAGGTGAGGACGGCCTTTCAGAGAAGGATGTAGAGAGGCGGCGGGAGAAGTACGGTGAGAACAATATCAGGAGTTCAGAAGATATCTCGCCGCTGAGGATATTTTTCTCCCAGTTCAATGACTTCCTGATCTACCTGTTGATTGCAGCAGCACTGTTCTCCGGCCTCATCGGAGAGATCCTAGATGCAGCACTCATATTTCTGATATTGCTCGGTAACGGCATATTCGGCTTCATCCAGGACTACAAGGCCGAGAAATCGATCGAGGCGTTGAAAGATCTATCCACTCCAAGTGCCACAGTGATACGTGGAGGAGAGAAGAAAAAAGTCGACTCAGAAGAGCTGGTGCCTGGCGATGTAATCTTCCTGGAGCAGGGAGACGCCGTACCGGCCGATGCAAGAGTACTCGACGCTCAAACACTGGAAACCGATGAGAGTGCGTTGACAGGCGAAAGCAGCAGCGAATCCAAGCAAAGCGAAGCAATAGATGAGGATACACCGCTTGCTGAACGATCAAACATGGTATACATGAACACTACAGCCATCAAGGGCAGGGGAAAGGCCGTAGTTACCGAGACCGGCATGGAGACCGAGATCGGGGAGATAGCCGACGAAATAAACGGGGCCGACGACCGTGAAACACCATTCCAGAAAGAGGTCAACGAGCTCGGCAAGACCATAGGATACGGAATAATGGCAGTAATAGCTATAGTGGCGGCGACACAGTTCTTCTTCACCTCGGCAAAGCCAGTATCAATAATTCTCGTTGCTATCACCCTTGCAGTCGCCGCAGTGCCTGAAGGGCTGCCGGCTGTCGTCACATTGACTCTGGCTCTAGGTTCGAAGAAGATGCTGAAAAAGGACGCGCTTGTCAGGAAGCTGCCGGTGGTTGAAAGCCTCGGATCGATAGATACAATCGTAACGGACAAGACAGGAACCCTGACGGAGGGAACGATGACCGTGGAGAAGATCTACAGTCAGGGAGTAGTCTCCAAAGTAACAGGCGAAGGTCTGTCAACCGACGGAGAAGTGGAGAACAGGGAGAAAATGCAGGAGGCCCTGGAAGTCGGCTACATATGCAACAACGCGGAGAAGAGGAAGGGAGAGTACCACGGTGATCCGACCGAGGTAGCGCTGAAGGTCTCCGCCGAGAAGGCCGGATTCGACCCAGGCATACAGAGAGTGCGTGAGATACCATTCTCATCGGACAGGAAGCGCATGACTGTCGTCTCCGACGAGGGCAGGGCCTACATGAAAGGTGCGCCGAGCGTCGTGCTGGATAGATGCGACACCATACTTATCGAGGGCGAGGAGATTGAACTGACGGATAACCTGAGGGGGAAAGTCCTGGAGAAAAACGATGAGTTCGCCAGGGATGCGCTCAGAGTCCTGGCGTTCGCCCGGAAAGACGGCGCCGAAGCCGATGCGGATAAAGATGATATTGAAAGCGGTATGACGTTCGTCGGGATGCAGGGCATGATAGATCCGCCGAGGAGCGAAGTGAAGGAAGCAGTAGACGACTGCAGGGACGCAGGCATCGACGTAGTGATGGCGACAGGCGACAATGTGGAGACGGCAAAGGCCATCGGAGAACAGCTGGGCTTCAACCCGGAGAACGCACTGACAGGACCGGAAGTCGACGAGATGGAGGAACACGAACTCCAGGAGAAGGTAGAGGATGTGGAGATATTTGCCCGAGTATCGCCGGAAAACAAGGTCGAGATACTGAAAGCCTTGCAGAAGAACAGTAAGACCGTTGCGATGACCGGCGACGGCGTCAACGACGCCCCAGCACTGAAAAACTCGGATGTAGGAATCGCGATGGGTGAGAGAGGCACGGATGTAGCCCAGCAGAGCAGCGATATGGTTCTACAGGACGATAACTTTGTTACTATAAGGGATGCGATCGCAGAGGGACGGGCTATATTCGACAACATCAGGAAGTTTGTGAACTACCTTCTCTCTGCCAATACTGGCGAGGTACTCACCGTTTTCCTAGGGATACTTATCGGCAGCTTCCTGTTCCCTCAGGTTTTCCAGGCCAACTCCGAAGCCCTGATACTCACTCCTGTGATGCTGCTCTGGCTGAACCTGGTAACCGACGGGCTTCCGGCGCTGGCGCTCGGAGCCGACCCAAAGTCCGAGGGCATAATGAAAAGGGAGCCACGCGGCAAGGACGAACCAGTCATAAACAAAAGGATGCTGGCATCAATCGGAGGAATCGGATTCATAATCGCGGCCATAGGCCTACCGCTCTTCTTCAGGTTCGCAGGTTCAAGCCTCCTTGTTGCACAGACAGTACTGTTCACCTTCCTCGTGATGATCGAGATGGTCCGTATCCAGACCATAAGATCACGGTATGACCAGTCCATACTTTCGAACAGATGGCTAATAGGGGCGCTGGCATCCTCATCCATCCTGCAGCTTGGAGTGCTTTACACCCCGGTAAGAGAGTATCTAAAGGTCGTCGCTCTCGGTGCGGAGCCGTGGATATACCTGGGAGCAGGTTTCGGAGCATTCCTGATCCTTTCCTATGTTTTGAGCAGCGTAACGGACTTCGTGTTTTCCGATTGAGCCGTGGGCTTTAAATGGCGGCGATGTGAAATCGGTTCTATGTCTCTACTCGGAAGTTCGGACGACGAATGCTACGTATGCGGAAAGGAATTAGGCGATGATGCAGTGGAAGAGGACGGTAAGAAGTTCTGCTGCGAGGACTGCAAGGAAACATACGAGCACGAGGAGAAGCCGGACGAAAAAGAAGAGGTATGCCAGTTTTGCTGAAAAGAGGACGATAACTTGAACGTACCACGCAGGATAATCTACGCAGTATTTGCAACGGTTCTGGCGACAGCCGCAGCCATCCAGCTAGTACCGGAGATGCAACTGGTGCAGTACGTTCAACCCATGATCGTACTCGGATTCTTCACATGCCTCGTACTGGCCGCAGCCTCATTCTACAGGGAAGACGACCTGACACTGAAGGACAAGAATATTCTCATGAACGCGTTCCTTGTCGCCGTACTTGTTCCATCACTCTACACGGCAGGAGCTTTCGTCCACCAGAGCCAGACATCCTGGAGCGGAGGAGAGATCCACTGGCACGCAGACTACGAAGTGATAGTTCAGAACAGCACCGGGAAGATGGAGAGGCTGGAGCTTATCGACCCTGAAAACTTCTGTAAGGAAACACGGCATGAATCCAGCTACATGTGCAGCGTGAACGACAGAGTCGGCAGCACAGAATACCACGAACACAACGACAACAGGATACACCTCGAAGGAGTATTCAAAGACAGGGAAGACGCCACTTTAAGCGCTTTCTTCCAGCAGTTCAACGGAAAACTTACTAACACACAGCTCGTCTATCCAACAGGCGACGGGGTAGTCAAGAAGTACGAGACCGAGAACAAGACACTCAAGATACTGGTCAGGAAAGGAGTCGGCAACCGCTACTGGTGCGCTGTCGGAAGCAAAGTCAAGGCAGAAGACAGATGCAGCAGCCACGGAAAATCAGCCGACAGTCCAAAAGAATATGTTATCTCGCCATACGCAAGAGGGCCAAGCCTCGACGACATATTCGTGATCTACGACGGCAAAACCACAGCAGAAGCACTTCAGGACGTCAGAGAGGATGGAAAGTACAGGGGATTCGGCCTGAAGAAGTCAGGAGAGGGCTACGGAGGATAAAAAAATGATACAGGACGAAAAGCAAAAGCGAGCTTTCTTTGATAAACATCAGCAGAGTGATGCTGCATGGTAGAAGCAACACTGCCGACACTCGGAGCAGTACTGATCACTGCGGCAGTTGACTCCATCAATCCGTGTGCTATCGGAGTCGCTCTTCTACTGGTCGCTACATTGATCAAGCAGGACAGGAAGAAGGACATACTCAAGGTCGGAATGATCTACATCACCGCAGTATTCCTGACATACTTCGTCGCAGGGATCGGTATACTGTTCTTCCTTGCGAACCTGCCGGTGCAGATAGCGAACTATGTCACTATAGCCGTGGCGCTGATAGTGATATTCGGAGGATTGCTGGAGATCAAGGACTTCTACTGGTACGGCAAGGGCACCTCCCTCATGATACCTGAGGAGTACGCGGAGAAGATAGCGGATAAGATGAACGACCTGACGACGCCCGCAGCAGTAGTCATGGGAATCTTCGTCGCAGCCGTCGAACTGCCCTGTACTGGAGGACCTTACCTGGCGATCCTGACAGTACTGTCACAGCAGGGAGTTAACATGACAGCCTACCTGATGATGGCACTGTACAACCTGATCTTCGTAATGCCGCTGATAATCATCGTGACCTTCGCATACCTCGGAAGCTACAAAGTAAGCGAGATGAAGGAATGGAAACACATGAACAAGGCCAAGATGAGGATGGCAGCAGGACTACTCATGATTGTCCT
>JBDGTY010000069.1:0-14475 GCA_042216335.1 Candidatus Nanohalobium sp. | reverse complement strand
GTGTCAGAACTTAAGTATCTTTTGCCTGTTGCCCAAACAGCAATAGCTCTGGTCTCAGAACGCGTTTTTGAACACTTTGTCCTTGACTACGTGAGGTGTCATACTCAGCCACATAATCATTTTTGCCCTGAACGGAACCTGATATCTTCTCCGCGGCCTACTGGCTTCAACTGCCTTCACTACTTTCTTTCCGGCTTTTTCAGCCTTCACGCCATCTAAACCGTCTTCTTCGATTATTTCTTCGTATTCTTCCGAGTAATAGGAGTCTGGAAGGTATTTTTCAAGCGCTATCCGGGCTCTTTCGTTGAAACCTGTTTCCACTACTCCGGGCTCTACTATGACGACTTCGACTTTGTCCTGTTCTCTTCTGAGTGAGTCGCTGATTGATTCGACTGCGTGTTTGGATCCGCAATAGGCTCCGAAGAAAGGCATTGATACTCTTCCGGCGACGGATGCGATATTGACTATCCTGCCGTTTCTTTCTCTGAGTATTGGCATGGAGTGGCGGATGAAGTTGAGGTATCCGTGGACGTTGGTGTCGAATATCTTCTCCACTACCTCTCTTTCCATGTCCTCGATGCTGCCCAGTTCGTAGAAGCCGGCGCAGTTGACAAGGACGTCGAACTCCTCCTCTTCAACCACTTCCTTTACTCTTTCCTCGTCCCTGACATCGCCCTGGTGAAAGTTTACTTCGTAGTCCGGTTCTTCTTGGTCGAAAACAGTTACTTCATGGCCTTTTTCCTGTAGTTGCTGGGCTGTGGCTTTTCCGATGCCGTTGCTGCCTCCGGTGATCAGGACCTGCATACGCCCGGTTTGTTTTCACTCCTTGATATATTCGATCGTCTTGGCGTATGCCGGGCGTGTGATGGCGATTCCTATGGCGATTCCGAGGATGGTGGTCATGGCGAATTCCTGGATTGTTGAGAGTGCGGCACCACTTGGCCCTAGGCTGGCGGTTGCTGCGGATACCATGACTGCGAACATGCCGATGGCGATGAAGTGCCGGTCTGTACCTCTTTTGTAGAACGTGTAGCCGATGAGGCCGAGTCCTGCTGCGCCTACCAGGTATGATACTGCTCCTGGTGCGAGGATGGGCGCCATGGCTCCTGCTGTGGAGGCTGCTGATGTGAATATGACGAAGAATGCTCTCTTCATCTTTTTCTGCCATCCTCCGAGGCTTTCCTTTCCTGATTCGTCTGTTATGATTATCTGGTCGTCTACTCCTGTTCCTACTGCTGCGATTATGCCTGCGACGGCGGAGAGACTGAGTGTTCCTACGCTGGTGAAGTACATACCGAGCAGGATGTATACTTCGGATGCTCCTGTAAGCACGAGAGGGATGACGACTCTTGGGTCTCTGTACCTTACGAAGACAAGCAGTCCGACCGCTACGAGCGATCCGATTATGGATGTGATGGCTGCGGTCATGAACTGTGATCCGAGGCTGGAGCTGAGGAGGCTGCTGCTGACAACGTTGACTGAGACAGGCAGGCTTCCTGATTTGAGTATGGCCACCATCTCGTCTCTAGCTTCTGTCGCTGCCTCGTGACTGTTTCCGGGCCCTGAGATCTGGCTCCTGGTTTCTGCGCTCTGGCTGAATACTGCTGCCATGAGAAGCCTGTTTTCAAGGTTTCCGTCGACGTATAGGCCGGAGCGTGCGAACTCTCCGTTCTCGAAGGTCAGGTAGTTCTGGCTTCCTGGTCCTCTGATCGGTGCGCTGCCGTAGTTCTGGCTTATTTCCAGCCTGTTCTCGGCGGCTTTCTGTGTAATTATTACTGGAAGTGTGTATTCGTAGCTGTTTCCTGAGCCTCTGATCTGTGACTCGCTCTCCACGATCTGTTTTATGTCTTCTCCTGTGTATACGACTGCCTCGACCTCTGCAGCGTTGGTGGATTCGTTGTAGTTTCTGTAGATGAATGTGGTGTTGAAGTTGCTGATCCCGTTGTCGGAGATTTGGAATCTTTCCTGCGGTTTGACTATTGTTGAGAAGTTGTTGTCAAGGCCTGTTACTTCTACGCTCCGGTTATTGAGTTGGAATCTGTATGTGTAGTCGCCGAGGCTGAAGTTCTGACTGTCTTTGATGCGGAGGGGCATGGTGGACATGAAGCTTCCCTCCCGCTCTACCAATTTCCTAAGTTTCTCGGGGTTGGTAGTCGAGGACTGGACTTGGACTCGCCACACTCCCTGCTTCAGTTCGACGGTTCTTACGCTGGGGTCCGGTATATCTGAGTTCGATAGTCTTATCTGAAGTGTGTCGCGGACTTCCTGTGCTATATCCTTCAGTTCTTGTCCTGTGGCGTTTGTCTCTAGGTCGAGGAGCATCCGTGTTCCTCCGGAGAACTCTATGCTTGTCCTGCCCTCAAGCCGTGTATGGAATCCATATCCGTCCTCTGTCTGCTCGAAGAACAGGTTTGAGTCGCGTGGTACCAGCTGGATCGTTGAGATTAGCAGGAAGAGTGCCAGCACCCAGATGCGCCATTCCTTTGCCAGGTCTCTGAATTCCATTATTCAAATACACCTCTGTAGAACAGTGATTCATTTTCTATGTATGATTTCAGTATCGCCGTGTTTCCGAGCCATGTCAGTGGCATGTCGGCCAGTAATCCGATTACCATGACTGCTGCGATATTCGAGAGCTCTGAAGGCCCGACGATTATAACTGAGATGATGTAGAGTATCGTGAACCCTGCTATGCCGCCCGAGCTCATCGTGACGCCTGTTTTCATGGATTCGTACATCCTCTCCTTCAGTGTGCCTCTCTCACGCTTCAATGCTCGTGTCGAAAGCACGATGTCTGTGTCGACGGAGTAACCGATAAGCATCAGCAGTGCGGCCAGTGATCCGAGTGTCAACGGAATGCCGAACAGTGCCATGCCTCCTGCTGCGATTATGATGTCTCCTGCGGCCGCGAATATGACTGCGAGTGAAGGTGTGATGTCCTTGAATGCTGTGAAGATGACCAGGCTCATGACTGTGAATGCCAGTACGAATGCGATCTGGGCCTGGAGGAAGAACTGCTGTGATACTGCAGCGGATAGCGACCTGAAGCTGACGACCTGGAAGCTGTAGCCTGCTTCCTTCATTATGTTTTCTGTCTGGTTCTGGCTGATGTCTGGGGGAGGGAACTGCACCAGTACGTTTTCTTCGCTTCTTATGGCGTCGGCGTTCGTCCTGCCTGCCTGAACGAACACGTCTTCTACTTCCTGGGCGGAGAAGCTGCCGTTTATGTCGAGTTCGACCTCTGTCCCGCCAGCGAAGTCAGTGCCTTTGTTCAGGAGTTCGCCTTTCTGGATGTAGTTTGCTCCTAGCGCGAAGACTCCGAGAAGGATAAGCACCAGCGGGACTAGGAAGTACTTCTGATGGTTCCCGTATACTTCGTCGTATCTGTCCGAAAGTTTCTGCTCCAGGTTCACAGAAAAGTTTCCTGTCTTGGAATCCTTATAAACCGCTCGGATTCCTCGGCAAGACCATAAAAAGAATGGTTCTCCAACACGTATTCAAGGATGAACCCGGCCGAGAAACTTCAAGAATATGAGGACAGCCTGGACGCAGAAACCGTGAAAAAAGGCCTGAAAAAGCACTGGCACGTACCAGCACTTCTCGGCATAGTATTACTGGCATTCATACTCAGATACATGCCGGCGAACGGCATGAAGTACCTCCAGGCGGTCGACCCCTTCATGATCTACAGGATGTCACAGCACATTGCACTGGAGGGTAACCTGCCGCAGCTCGACTTCGCACGGTACTTCCCATACGCCACACCCACATACGTGATGAACCAGGGAGACTACCTGATCCCGGCCCTGCTCTACAACGCAGGATTCGGAGTATTTTTCAACCAGTATCTTGAATGGGCGCAGTTCTACCCGGCGATGCTCGGAGCACTCTCCGTAGGAACCATGTACTTCCTCGGAAAAGAACTCTTCAACAAAAAGACAGGGCTTTCAGCAGCGTTCTTCCTCGCAGTAACCGCAGGAGCACTTAGAAGAACTTCGGCAGGGTTCTTCGAGAAAGAACCGATCGGAACATTCCTCATGATGCTTTCACTGGTGTTCTTCACACGGGCCTGGAAACAGGAAAGCTGGAAAAATGGAATACTATCGGGAATATCCCTCGGACTCTTCACGATCTCCTGGGGAGGAGCCGACATGCTCTGGCTGCTCTACCCTATCGTAACAGGCGCAACAGTATTCATAAACGAGGACATCCGCTCACTGATCGCAGCATACACGCCGACAGTACTGATCGGCGGCCTGTTCGCCACTGTAGTGAACTACAATCGCTTCAGCTTAACCGCCAATCTTTTCCTCGGCGCACTGGGAGTCCTCGGATTCATCTGGGTCAGATATCTTGTAGAGGAGCTTAACATACTTGATGAATCACAACTGAAGTATTTCTCTCCAACAATTGCGTTGCTGGGTGGTATCGCGGCAATACTTTCGCCTCTTTACTCTGATTTTATAGCAGGGAAGGTTATCGGAATACTTAACAAGGCTCTTCAGTCTGGCGGCGGTGTTATAGGCAAGACGGTCGCTGAGAACGCTCCACCGGCTGCAGAGGACCTTGTCAGGAGCACAGCATCCGGTTTACTGGCTAACTTCGGCTCAGGCGCCGAGTTCATCGGTATGATGGTGAGTTCCTGGACCTTCATGGTTTTCTCTGTAGGCTTCATAACGACGTCAGTGATCCTGATGCTCGGAAGAAAGTACGGCATCTTTTCGGAGACCATCTCCGGCAAGAAGTACACTGCATACCTCCAGTCGGCTATGACTGGAACATTCTTCCTGGTTTCAGGGCTTATAGCGTATGGAAGGCCTGAAAGAGTTTATCCTGGTGCCGGCCTGTATGCAACTCTTACTTTTGTCCTGGCGCCGGTACTGATAGCGGTTCTGATGGCTGTTTCGTACCTGCTTGACGATGAATCGGCTTTCAACATCGTCTCGCTGGTGATGGGTGCAGTGCCGATTGCGCTGGGAATCTTCGTGATTAACTTTTCATCGGGCTTCTTCAGCAACGTTGCGTTGCTGGTATTCTGGCCGAGCGTCCTCGCAGCCGCAGGAACGGTAATTGTCTATTACTTCGGAGGATTTCCGGAGTACAGCATAGAGTTCAACTGGTACATGGTCCTGCCGCTGGTCTGGATAGTCTCGAATGTTTTCGGAGGAACCACGAGGTCACGACTGGTGTTCCTTGCCACGTTCTCGATGGCTCTCGGAGCAGGCTACACATTCTCCAGGGTCATGGACGGAATAAAGAGGCTGGAACTTGGAGAGATAGAGTTCACTCATCCCGAGAACCTGAGGAAGGCCCTTGCAGCGACACTGGTCTTCCTCGTCGTTGCCATGAACTTCGGTTCCGGTCTCATCATGGCGCAGAGCCTTGGCAGCTCGCCTTCGCCATCTCCACAGGTCTGGGAGCCAAGCATGAGCTTCATGCGGAACACTCCGGAAGGATCCAGCATGCTGTCCTGGTGGGACTACGGATACTACTTTGAGACACTGGGCAGGAGACCGGCTGTCGCGGACGGAGGAAACTTCGGTTACTACTCGGGACAGGATCCGAAGATCAACTATCCTCTGGCCGACTACCTGAACTCGACCGCCACCAATCCACAGGATATCGACTTCCTGCAGAAGCACTCGGTCGACTACATCTGGCTGGACTACAGCATGATAGGAAAGTTCGCCGCCGTCAGCCAGATCGCCAACAAGAATAACTCGCAGTACCAGGTGATCAGGCGCATGGGTACTTCTGGAACCGTCAGGAAATCTCTCAGCAGTGACGGCAACCAGACGCTGGTGCATTTCCGTGGAAGGTTCGGCAGAGGCATAGCCGACATCTATACGCCGGTCGAATCCACGAACACGTCTATGGATATCTCGGGTGCGCCGATCGTCCGTTTCAGTAACGGAGCCACCCGGAAGATCGACTGCGTCCTGACGGATGGTGGCAAGCAGACCTACAACACCTCGGGAATAGGATTCTGCCTGGCAGAAGATCCACTCTACAGCCTTGAAAGAGGTATCAGTGCCCAGTCTCAGGCACGGGCGGTACTTGTGCCGAAGAAGATAGCCGACTCGACGTTCGTCAGGCTCTACATCCAGGATGGCTGGGGAGTGCCTTACGCTGAGAAAGTGCCGGAGGCATCCAACGGCTATATCAAAATGTGGAAAGTCGATATCAACCAGACCGAAAGATGATAGCGCTTGCCCTGTCAGTACTCGCCGGATTCTTGGCCGTGCTCGTCGGCACGCCTTACGCCAGGAAGTTCCTTCTGGACTCCGGCATCTACGGCATCGACCAGCAGAAAAGGGACAAGCCCCGGCTGCCTACCTCAGGTGGAGTCGTCGTACTGTTCGGTTTCCTGTTCTCGATCAGCCTCTACACCGGGATCTCATCCCTGATCTCGCCCCGCCCCATCAACGAGGCGTTGATTTTTGCAGGTCTTTCCTCGGTCAACATAATCGCACTGATAGGTTTACTCGATGATATCCACATCGATCTTGAATCGCTTATCTCTGAGCACTCTGATGCTTCACAGGTAGAGGTCGACCTTGTGGAGGAAGTCAAGCTGCCGGGCATGACGGTATTCAACAAGATAACCGGAAGCTTCGCGGAAAACGACTCAGAACATATCCACAGGAACGGCCTCGGCCAGATACCCAAGATGCTGTTCGTTTTACCTGCTGCACTGCCTCTGATCGCGGTGGGAGCGGGTTCATGGACGATGCACATACCATTGATCAACATGACTGTCAACTGGGGGCTGTTCTACCCGCTGTTCATCGTACCTTTCATGCTGCTGTTCGTCGCCAACGTCGTCAACATGCTCGCAGGAACCAACGGATTATCGACAGGCATGAGCGCGGTAGCCGCCACAGCACTCGGAGTATTCGCCTACATCAACGACAGACCGGAAGCCATGATCTTCGGATTCGGACTGGCGGCGACACTCACAGCCTTCTACATCTACAACCGGTACCCTGCCTCCATACTGCCGGGAGACTCGCTGACTTATCTTGCTGGAGCAGCGCTGTTCACGACTGCGGTTATCGGAAACATGGAGAAGTTCGCGGTCTTCATCTTCATCCCATGGTTCCTCGAATTCGCTTTGAAGCTTAGAAGCGGTATGAACGCACACTCATGGGGCGAACTACAGAGCGATGGAACACTGAAACCACAGCACGAAAAGAACTACTCCCTGACCCACCCGTTGATGCGCCGAGGAATGAACGAGAAGCAGATAACCCGAACACTGATAGGTATCGAGGCCGCGATATGCATCATAGGACTCATCCTATTCCAGACGGTGCTAGCATGACATACTTCCAGTGCCCGGACTGTGGCCACAAACAAAGAAGCAAGGCAGAGAAACGAGTAGAGTGCCACCAGTGCGGCAGAAGCTACCTGAAGAGAGACGCCAAAAAGTTCTCATCCAAGACTGATGATGTGGATGAAGAGGACAGGAAGAAAGCCAGTTTCCACAAGTATTCGAAGAAAGATTAATAAAGTTGTTTCTCGTCTGTAGTAACAGGTGGTTTGTTTGGGGCTAGGCTCGAGAATAGTTTCATTTTTCAGCGGCAATGGATACGCTGAGGAACTGGAAGAGAATTTCCATGAAGTAGTCGATCTGCTCGGTGAGGAACTTGATATAGATATCGAAGCTGAACTCCAGAAAGGAAACCTCGAGTATCCTCGGATCGAACCAGAAGAAACTGAAGTCGGAGATTCTTCTGTTGGATCGCCGGTAAGCTACAACGAGACATTCAACGTACTGCACTTCAATCCTGACTATATAGAAGAGCATGGTTACGAAATCGATCACACGGATGCAGCGGCAGAGGCAATGCACTGGCTCAGGGAAAGCCTCTTTGTTGACACTCATGATGACGAAATGGATGTACTGGAAAACCTGGTCAAGAATCCTCAGGATGCCTCTGCTGAAAAAGTGGTAGAAGTTAACCAGTTCAATACTCAGCAGTTCAGATACAACTCAGTTGAGGAATTCTTCGACAGGATAGGGCAGAGACTGGCTGCGGAGGAATTTGGATACGAGCTGAATGACTGGAGTTCTCCGGACACAAGCCACACCTTTGACTGGACCGACGGTGACATGGATTACGGAGATCTCAGATCATACTTCACTCATCCTGACGTACTTCAGGACGAGTTTGAGGCAAAAGTAAACAGCGAGTTGATTCACTACGCAGGTTACAACGCCGCAGATCAGAACTTTGAGGAAGTAAGACAGAATCCTGAGGTAATATCAAATAGCAGAGAAGAAATCCATGAAGAATATAACATGGCAGAACTGGAAGAGGAATACCTCAGAGACCTTTTCGATCTCTAATATCCAACCACTCAAATAACTTTCACAGCAAACACAATCTGTGGAAAAATACTCGATACCGGCCAAGAACTTCGATCTCGAACTCACTTTGACGTGTGGCCAGACATTCTGCTGGCACCGTACGCAGGGTGAACTTTATGGAGAGGGTTCTGACAGGTACTACACATTCAGAGAAGGCAAACCGTTGATCGTAGAGCAGAAAGAGGGGGAACTCCGTGTTGAGACCGAGCTGGAGGAGGAAGAGGTCGAGGAAGCCCTGGGCCTTCACCACGACCTCGAAAAAATATTTCGGAGGTTTCCGGAAGACCCACGGCTGGAGAAAGCGAAGAAAGAGCTTTGGGGCTTGAGGATTATCCAGGACGAGTTCTTCCCGTGCCTGATAAGCTATCTCTGCTCGCCGCAGATGCGTATCCCTCGCATCAAGAAGATGCATGACGAGATCGCCCGTGAGTACGGAGAGGTTAGAAAAGTCAATGGAGAGAGGCTTCTCAGGTTTCCGGATCAGGAAGAGCTTTCACGGGCTTCCGAGGATGAGCTGAGGGAGCTTGGCATAGGTTACAGGGCGAAGTACATCTCTGAGACTCTAGACATACTTCAGGAAGGATTTGATCATTCCGAGATGGATGACATGAGCTATCTTGAGGCCCGCAGCCATCTCAAGCAGCTGTACGGTGTGGGTGACAAGGTGGCTGACTGCGTACTGCTGTTCTCGAAAGGATTCCACCAGGCCTATCCGCTGGACACGTGGGCTCTGAAGGCGGTGGAGAAGCATTATCCGGAGCATCATTCGGAGGACTACGATGAAGCATCTGAAAACCTGCGGGACCACTTCGGTGAGTACTCGGGCTACGCACAGGAATATATTTTCCACGCCGCGAGAAAAGGAATAATAGAGGTATGAACTATGGAAGAGCAACAGGAAGAAGTTGAGGAGTTCATGGAAAAGCACGGCATGGAGGGAACCCCTGAGTTCCGTATCATGGACCTGGTGTCAGAGGTAGGAGAAGTGGTCGGAGACGCCACCAAATCAGCTGATTACGGCCTTGAAAAGGATAAACTTGATGTCAAACAAGATGAGATTGGCGACGTGTTATTCTCGCTTTTCGCCGTCTGTAACTCTCTGGATATCGACGCCGAGGAAGCGCTGGAAACTGCTTTGGATAAGTACGAGAGAAGGATTGAGGAGAAGGGTGATGCGGGATCGAGGTAACATTGATCAGGGACGATCTTGACGAGAAGGTTGAGAAAGTTCTGGAGGTCGAAGAGGGCAGGAGTGTCTCCGAGTTCCTGGATGATCAGGGTATCGAGCGTCAGGAGGTTCTGGTGTCGAGGAACGGGACTATCATCTCGGGAAGCCACGAACTTGAAGACGGTGACACTGTAGAGGTTTTTGACGTCATCGCGGGAGGCTGAAACACTTTTATTGTTTCACGTACCGTGTTTGAAATGATGAACTTCCTGGAGGTAGAGGAGAAGAACGACCGTGAGATAATCTTTGACGTTTTCAACCTCAACGACCTTCAGTGCAGTATCTTCCAGGAACTACAGGACGACAAGAAGACTGTCCAGGAAATAGCTGAGGAAGTCGACAGGAACCGGTCAACAGTCCAGAGAGCCCTCCAGGAGATGATGGATAAAGACCTGCTGATGCGGGAAGGCAGGACCGAGAAAACAGTCTACTACGTGTACACCACCTTGCCTATCGAAGACTTGAGGGAGCTGACATGTGAAGTGGTTGAGACATGGGCCGATGAAGTCGAGAACAAGCTATCCTAGGTTTTTGCGTAAGAATAATAAATATTTGAGTCTCTGATTGCTTATCATGTCTCTAAGACTTATTGGCTCTGATCATAGAGATGATTATATTGGACAGAGGATTGAAAGAGCTCTGGAGGAGGATGATTTTGTGCTCGTAGAGGGCCACCATCCGGATGATCTAGAAGAATTCTTCTATGATACTGCTTTTTTGGACGAGGGAGAGGAATTTGAGCAAGAGAAGGAGACTGAGGAACATGCCGTTCATGAAACTGTGGAAGAAGGTAATGTAGTTTATCTCGATGAGGGCTTGAAAGGTTTTGCTGATACAACTGAGGATTTGACTCGAGAATACATGTCCGCTATTGAATCGATAAAGGAAGCTGATGATCCTGAAGAATTGAATCAAGATGATCTTTTCTATCTGATTTCCATGTCTATTAACGATGATAAGTCGTATGATGTTCATTTCGGCCATCCTGACTTTTCTCCGGGAGAGGCTGTTGAGAGTTATCTAGGGAGTCTATATGAACAAAGGGACGAGAGTGAGATTGAAGAAAATGATATGCGGGAGATAGAGCAGATCAGAGACAGGGTTAATGAGGTCTATGACTGGAATGAGTTTAGGGAGACTTCAGCTGAACTTTTCATTCGCCGTCCAGAGCTTCAAGAGAGAGAAGAGTACTGGAAGGAGAAGATAGATATCGCGTCTGAGGAATACGATGAAGATAGCTTAGTTGTTGTAGTAGGATCATTACATGCCATGGAGATAGAAGGCAACCTTAGGGACAAGTTAAGTGAAGATTACGAAATAGAAGTTGTGCCGCTGTCAAGTTACTCGAACTTAGATTAATACTTCCAGAAAAGGAATGCCAGGTATCCTAGGGCGATCAACTCGCTGACAAGTTTCGCCAGTGGAGCAGGTTTGAAGTTCAGTATGTAGAGGACTGCTCCGGTGACGACGACTCCGGTGAGAACTAATCTGCTTTCCTCCAGCAGTTTTTCGGTCATGTTTTCACGTGTCAAACCTTCCTGTGTGTAGAGCTGTGCTGCGGCAACTAAAAGGTAGTACTTGATTATGACTGAGGCTGCGGCCCATGCATGCGTGGTGATGTCGTACACTATTCCGGTGACTGCCTGGAGGGCCATGGTTCAAACTTGTTGAGGACAGACTTAAACCTGTGAGCTGCGGAGAATAAAACTATGATTCAGAGGATAAGAGAGAAGATGAGGGAGGAGGGTATCGACTGCCTGATAGTCACGCAGGAGGAGAACTTCACCTGGGCGATTGGAAAGAGGATAACCGGTTACATGTTCCTGACGCAGGGAAGAAAGGAGTTCGTTATTCCGCGGTTCTACAGGTACGAAACACAGGATATAGACGCTGAGTACGTCTTCAGCAAGCAGGACTACGAGGAGGCGCTGGAGGAGAAAGCCGAGAGGTTCGCAGGCGAAGTCAGAGTTGACGAGAACTCGGAGAAACTTGAGGAGCTCTTTGAAGCGGAAGAAACAGGTATACTGGAAGATCTGAGGCAGATAAAGACGGAGGAGGAAGTCGAGAAGATCAGGAAGGCCTGTGAGATAACGGATGAGGCGCAGGAATATATAGGGAAGAAGCTGTTCTCTGGTATAGATGAATTCGAGGCAGTGGCCGAGATAAACAGTTTTTATTCGGAGAAAGGCGTTGAGGATTCATTCCTGACGAACGGCGGGCAGAGTCTGGTGCAGAGGAACTCGCTCGAGCCGCATCGACCTCCGGAAAAGAAAGAGATAAAATCTGATGATCTTGTCATCGTCGACTCTGGGTGCAGGTTTGAGAACTACTGCTCGGATATAACACGGACCTACTGCGAGAACCCGAGTAGGGAACAGGAACAGCTTTTCGATGATGTCAAGGAGATACAGGAGAAAATCATTGAGATGATTGAGTCTGGAGGGGAAGTCTCGGATCTGGCGGAGGAGAGGGACAGGATGGCCGAGGAGATGGGCTACAACCTGGAGGAAAACGTTCTCTACACTCTCGGACACGGGGTAGGTGTCGAGGTGCATGAAGGCCCTGGCTTATCTGTTTCGGCGGAAGAAGTTGAGTTGGAGGAGGGCATGGTTGTCACCATCGAACCGGGTTTGCATGTACCAGGAATTGGTGGAGTGCGGTTGGAGGATGTCGTACTTGTTACAGAAGATGGTTGTGAAGTGCTGAGTCAGTCGCCAAAAGAACTTTAAGTGTGATCTGACAGTAACTACATTTATGAGTTTTGGAAGGGGTTCGATCCTGGTTGAATGGGGCGACGACGAGGCCTACGAACTGCTTTCTGTGGATGAATACAATAATCAGGAAGAGCTGAACAGAGATGTCGTCAAAGCGCTTGAAGAAAACAGGGTGGCTGGTGTCGAGTTCGACGGCATCTATGGCGCCGACTACACGGATGATGTATCGGCGAAGAAGGCTGTAAGGAATGCTAGAGAGAACTATTCAACCCCGCTGACCGAACAGTTATCTGAAATTCTTAACGGCAATAGGAAGCCGTGGAAACTTGCTTCGCCGGAAAGAGGAGTCGGTCTAAAGCATGTAGAAAGAGAAGACGGCTTTATACTGATGAAGAAGCTCTAGGCTTCTGCTTCCTGTTTTTCCTCGACTTCGCTGGTCTGGAAGTCGTTGATTATGATTATGTCGTCGATGCTCTGTACCATCCTGTATGGGATGACTACGTTTTTGCTGCCGCCGACCTTCTGTGACAGGTAAGAACCTTTTTCTGCGCTGACTACTACTGCTCTTACTGCGAACTTACCCAGGTTTAATTCGACGTCCTTTACTTTTCCACAGTAGGATCCGTTACTGGTGAAGACGTCTTTTTTCTTGATATCCGAGAAATCCAGGATGTTCTGCGGCATAACTTTTAATCACTCCACACATACAAAAAACCTTCAGAAACTTAAATACCTTTTCCGCTGCATATTCCTCTGCCGTTCCGGCATGCTTCAGGTTTCCCTGTCTAAGCCCTCCTTGACGTTTCCGATCAGGTAGAGTGATCCTGTCACGACGACGGCGCCTTCATCGCCTGCTTCCTCCAGCGCCTCCTTCGTTGCTCTACCAGGATCCTTCACTATCTCGGAAGGTGTCGAAACTTTTCCTGCAATTTTCTGGGGCCTGGCCGACCAGGGAACTCTTGCCTCAGGCAGGTAAAACTTGCTGGCCTTTTCTTCAAGCGGTTCCACCATTTTTTCGATGTCCTTGTGCTCCATGGCGTTGAAGACACAGATGAAGTCCTCGGGCAGATCCTGAATTATCTTCTGGATGGCGTGAGGATTGTGCGCCCCATCCTGTATATAAAGAGGGTTTTCAGATATGGTTTCCATCCTACCAGCGCAATCAAGACCTTTGAAAACTTCATCGAGATTATCTGGAATCTTTTCGATAGTTTCCAGTGCTTTCAGTGCTTTTTCAAGGTTGCTGCGCTGGTAGCTTCCGCTTACAGGCAGAGAAAAAACTTCTCCTCTGAAGTTGTAGCCATCTTCTTCCTCTGAGACTTTTGCAGGTTCCAGGAGCTCCGTGTTTCTCTCCCTGGCTTTCCTCGCTATGGGTTCAAGTTCGACTCCGGTTACAAGGGAGCCTTTCTGCGGTGTTATCCCTGATATCTCTTCGGCTATCTCCTCTTTGGTGTCGCCTAGGTATCTTGTGTGCTCGAGGCCTACATTAGTTATAAATGCGTAATCGTTATCAGCGGCGTTCGTGGCGTCGAGCCTGCCGCCCATCCCAACCTCCATCACAGCATAGTCCACTTTTCCCTGGAAGAACCGGTAGGCCATCGCCGTCATAAATTCAAAGAAGCTGAGAGAGGTGTCAAGTGAGTCAAGCTCACGATATATCTCCAGGAACTCCTCCCGCGAGATCATATCTCCGTCCACCTTGATCCTTTCACGAGGACTCACAAGATGAGGTGACTTGTAGATTCCCACACTGCATCCCAGCGACTGAAGTCCTTCGGATATCATCTCGGTCACGGAACCCTTGCCGTTCGTACCTCCCACGATGATGACGGAGTAATCCTTTTCAGGATTCCCAAGCTTCTCCAGCGCCTCCTCCGTAGACGAAAGCGCAGGATCCTTCCCTTTGGAACCACGCGAATAGAGATCCTCAACAACCTCCTGATAATCCATGAAAAACCAGTCCGGGTAAAAACGATTTAATTTTCCTCATCCGACAAACCAGAAAATACGGCTTCAATCTCGTGGAGATTTTAAGTCTTGCCCGACACAAGTTCTTTACACCCAGTTGTCGGGGTGGCAGAGTATGGTCTAATGCGGTGGCTTGCTAAGCCATTGAGGGCGCAACGCTCTCACCCGGGTTCAAATCCCGGCCCCGGCGT
>JBDGTY010000068.1:0-13636 GCA_042216335.1 Candidatus Nanohalobium sp. | reverse complement strand
CTATCTCATTCCAGCTGCCCTTCTTCTTCACTCCGGAGTTCGTCTCCTCCACATCTTCTTCCGCCATCTTATACTCAACTAAATGGAGCAGCCGAATAATAACAGTTGCGGTACAGGCATCAATCCAGTAATGCTTCTACTCTATCCCTCAAATCCTCAAAAACGTCCTCACGAGGTCTCTCACCGTCAACCACCTCCCAGTCCTCATGCCTGGCCACCTTCCTGCCGTTCAGGTTCGACTTCTTCATGTAGCTGTCGTCAAGCTCGTGGATATCCTTCTCTTTATCCTCCATCCTCTGAAGCGCCTCCTCCGGCGATATATCCAGGTAGAAGACTCTGTCAGCATCCGGAAGATCATCGTCGACGGATTTGATGTACTCCAGCTTCTCCTCCCATTCATCGCCGTCGAAACCGACTAACTGGTGGATGAGGTTGGCTTCCCTGTACCTGTCACAGACTATGATACCTCCTTTGTCAAGGTAATCGGCTATCAGTTGCTTGAACTGCTTCCTATCGGCAGCGTAGATATCGACTACAGTCTCCATCTCAAGTTCTTCTCTTCCTCCTAGCTCACCATCAAGGTAGGCACCAACCACTCTTCCGCCTGGAGTCTGGCTGTAGGTCGGGAATGAAAGCCTCCAGATACCCTCACTGATATTATCTTTCACTTTCTCAGCTCCAGGATCGGGATAATCACCAGGCATCTCCTCAATCAACTCTTTCTCTTCCTCGACAGATATGCCAGAAACCTTCTGTTCCCTCAACCATTCGACAATCATACCAGTCTGCGTTTCTTTTCCAGAGGCATCCGGGCCTTCAATAACGATGAAGGTTCCAGGGAAGTTTTCCTGTTCCACAGGAGTTTCTGAAGTGGAGACAGTTTTTAACCTTCCGGAACCATAAATAAGATATGTTTAAGCAAGGCCAGCTGAAAAGTCTGGGAATCGCAACCGCACTGATAATCCTGAACATCGCAGTGATGTGGATCTTTGCATTCACACCGCTCGCAGCAGTAAACGACCTAATTTTTCCCCCACCACAGTGGAAGCTGTTCCTCGGAGTAATAGTCTACGGTGCAATGCTGACAGGAGGCGTCTGGCTGGCCAAGAAAGGAGTAAGAAGCGGAGAAAAAACCATGGCGGCTGGAGGAGCATCGATAATACAGCTGGCGTACGGCATGTTCGGCGCAGGCATAATCGGGATGCTGCCACCTTCGGTACAGGCCCTGGCGCTCGGCATTACTGGAATAGTTACAACAGCTATAGCAGTTCTCTCAGGTCTAGTCGTGTTCGGGACAGGCCACGACTTCTCGAACTGGGGTAGATACGCCAACTACATCTTCCTCAGTGTCCTGGCAGTATCATTCATCGGCAGCTTCTCCGGGATTTTCGCCTTGATCACCTTCACGCTGGCTCTCATCGGCTTCATAGTCTACCTCATCCACCAGATTTACGTCACAAAGACGCGACCAGGTACACCTTTCCTCAACGGCATCGGCCTCTACACAGCCTACATGGGAGTATTTGTCCAGATTCTTCAGATAGTGGTCGAGATGCTTCTCGGCGAGGAATAAAACCATGGCCGACAAGATGTACGCAGGAGTCAAAGCACTGATTGAGAGAGACGGAGAATACCTGTTCGTAGGTTTTGAACTTGACGGAGAGATGCTGTGGATTCTGCCCGGCGGAAGACTTGAACACGGAGAAGCACCTCTTGAAGGACTGAGAAGAGAGGTGAAAGGCGAGACCTCACTTGAGATAGAACCCGGAAAACCTGTCGGCATGTACCACTTCTTCAGAGGCCCGGAAGACGACGGCGACCAGGTGACCCTGACAGTCTTCGACGTGAAAAGCTTCAGCGGCGAAGTCAACATGGACACCGAACATGCAGAGGAAGACGAACTCAAGGACTACAGGTGGATGACTCCGGAGGAGATAATGGAGGAAAATACGACTGAAACATTGAAACAGATGCTGAGGAAGAGGGTTTTCTGAGTGAGCGACCTGCCGAAACTTGTCCGTGACAGGATACCGAAGATAATCAGAGAGAACAATCAGGAACCTGAGATCCGTAGCATTCCAAACGAGGAGGCAGGTAAATGGCTGAGGAGAAAGGTTGTGGAGGAGGCTAGAGAGTTCGAGGAGGACGG
Organism: Candidatus Nanohalobium sp.; assembly: GCA_042216335.1. Classification (GTDB taxonomy): domain Archaea; phylum Nanohalarchaeota; class Nanosalinia; order Nanosalinales; family Nanosalinaceae; genus Nanohalobium. The sequence goes on along the minus strand of JBDGTY010000068.1, from coordinate 11,487 downwards.
AGAAGTAGAGGAACTGGCAGATCTGTTTGCGGTGATGGAAGAGTATATGGAGAGAAAAGATATCGCCATCTCCGAATTGAGAGAGATCGAAGACGAGAAATCAGAGGAGAGAGAGGCGGTTTTGATGTAAACATAGTGCTGGAGGAAGTCAAGGAATGACGGACTGTATCTTTTGCAGCCTAGAGAAGGGAGTTGAAAGGAACGTGGTGTTCAAGAGCGAGAACTTCAGGATAGTTCTGGACCAGTTTCCCTTGAACTTCGGTCACTGCCTGATAATCCCTAAATCACACGTAGACCAGCTGGAGGATCTATCCGACGAAGAATTCCTAGAACTGAAGCAGATGATCTCGAAAGCCAAGAAACTAATCGAGAACCACGACCTCAGAGAAAGGTATCGGGAAAACCTCAAGGACCCCGTCTCGGAAAAATCTGCCGATTTCACGGAACAGGTGATCGACCAGGAAGGCAATCCTGAAGGCTTCAACATAGGCGTCAACTCCAACAGAGTCGCTGGCAGAACAATAGACCACCTCCACATACAAGTAATTCCAAGATACGAGGGCGATGTCGAAAACCCGGAAGGAGGAATCAGGAACGTCATACCCAGGAAAGCAGATTATACCTGAAGTGTTTCAGTGATCGAAACTGCAGAGGAGTTCTATTCCACAAACACGGAGAGTTTTGGAAATTCAAAGATAAGTCTCTAAATGCGAAGAGACAAGGCAGCCCGTCAATTGAGTCAGAGTTAACCGAAGGAAAGTTAAACCTCGAGGAGAAACAGAGTTAGTATGAAGATTCGCACCTTGGCTCTGTCGGTTCTACTGGTTTTGACTGTTTCAACAGCTTCAGCACAGCTTTCACCTGAACTTCAGGACAGGCTGGAGCAGAAGCCTAATACTACGAAGGTCGATGTCATAATTTTAACGCAGCCCAACGCCGACGACAGGGCGAAACAGGCCGTCAGGAGCGCTGGTGGTAACGTTAAACATGACTTCAGCATCATAAACGGTGTTGCAGTCACTATCCCAAAGGTTGCTGCAGAGAGACTAGCGCAGAGGGATTTCGTCAGGGAGATCCAGCCGGACTACACAGTAAAAACTCGTCTCTCAGAGAGCACTAAGGTCGTGAACGCGGAGAAGGTGTGGGGCCAGAACACGACCGGTTCAGGAGTCGACATCGCGGTACTTGACACCGGGATAGAGGATAACACAGTACTGGACGTTGACAGACAGGTCGACTACACAAGCGAGGGAACGGACGACCTCAACGGACATGGAACGCACGTTGCAGGCATCGTAGCGTCTCCAGACGATGAATACCGCGGAGTAGCTTACAACGCAGATCTTTTCGACGTCAAGGTTCTTAACAAGGATGGTGCAGGTACTGCCTCGGACGTGATCGAGGGACTGGAATGGTCTGTCGAGCACGGAGCAGAGGTCGCAACCCTGAGCCTGGGAGCAGATGTCGAGAACTGCGACGGCAGTTCAGCACTCTCTAAAGCCGTGAACAACGCAGTAGAGGCAGGAGTAACTGTAACAGTCGCAGCAGGCAACATGGGGCCGGAGAAACAAACTATCACCGCTCCAGGCTGTGCAGAGAAACCTATAACAGTGGGGTCCAGCAGCAACGGAGAGATCAGCGACTTCTCAAGCAGAGGCCCTACAGCCGACGGAAGAGTAAAACCCGACCTGGTAGCTCCGGGCGAACAGATAACTTCTCTCTGGAAGAACAGCGGTGACAGCCCCCAGTTTAACACTCTTTCAGGTACCTCGATGGCGACACCTCATGTAGCAGGTGCAGCAGCTCTCCTGCTCGCCGAAGACCCATCACTGGCTCCTTCAGAGATAAAAAACCTGACTATGTACACCGCAGACGAACTCGGATACGGTGAAAACAGTCAGGGGAGCGGAAGACTGGACATATACGAAGCATACCAACTCATAGCCGAGGAAGAAAAGAAAGAAAACACTACAGAAAATGAGACAGAAAGTAACCATGCACCTGAGATTAAGGCCCTGAAACCGGAGGTCAGCGTCGGCGCAACAGCAAACACGACACTCTACGTCAACGTGACCGACCCCGATAATTCGAGCCTTGAGACCACCTTCTACCTCGAAGGCGAGGAGAAAGGCATCGTTGAGGGATATGGCAGAGTCAGCTCCACAGTCTCGAACCTTTCAGTCAACGAAACCTTCACATGGAGCGCAGCCACCACAGACGGTATAAACACCTCATCCACAGAATTACAGCAGTTCAACACGTCAACCAGTAGTGAAGAGAAAGATAGGAATACCAGCAGACCTCCTCTTCCAAGCCAGGCGAGCAACGTAGCCAGGAAGGCCAGAGCCGGGTTTTTCAACCCCACTTCGATGTTCTACGGACTGGACCTGGCGTTCGACAGGGTCTCGATGGCGATAGGACTAACATCGCGCGAACAGGTGATGGAGGAAAGAGCACGCGAAGCAGTCCTGATGGCAGAACAGAACAAAACGGAAGCGGCGCAGAAAGCACTCGGGCAGCTGAGGCAGACCGCTGGAGACAGTGGAAACGCCACAGAGGAAGCCGCACAGACACTGGAGAAAGTCATCAAGGACGCTCCAGAACAGGCCAAACAAGGACTGATGAAGGCACTGGAAAACGTGAAGAAGGAGAGATCACACAGAAAAGGAGGAAGAAATCAGCAGAGAGGAATGGAGAAAAGCCAGCCACTGAAGCCAGACAGAAACCAGATGGAGAAAAGTCCAGATGAGAGTAAAGAATCAACTCCTCCGATCGAAGGAAAGCAGAAAAAAGGCAAGCCCGGAGAAGAAGAGAGAAAACGCCAGAACGAAAGAAACCAGAAAACTGGAAAAAGGAGAAAAGCCACGCCAGAGGAATCTAACAAAACAGAGGTAAGGAAGGAACCCAGCAAAGGCAATTCCACAGTAAGACAGGATGCGAAAGTCGAAGCAAGTGCACAGACCCAGGCATCAGCAGGCAACACAAGTGTAAAAGCCGGAGCAGAGGCCAGAGCAAAGATGGAGACAAGCGCCTCAACAGGCAGCGGTCAGACACAGGGACCCAAGAACAAGCCATCAGCCGGAGCCCGGTCCGAAAGCCTGACAGGAAGATTTGTAGAGGTATTCAGCTAGAGATCAGGCATAATTTATATTCAGCCAGAGGCAAGTCGAACCTGATGAGAAAAACCTTCATACTGACTACATTTCTACTTGTTCTGACAGGAGCTGCGATGGCACAAAGCAGCGATATCCAGGCGGAAGCCCTTGAACCACGGGTTGATGCAGGCAGTGAGTTCTCAGAAGTGGTTCTCACAGTAAACGTTTCAGGCGTTGAAGACAGCTCAAAGGTCAGATATTACGTAAACGGGAGCCTGGAGGCCGTCATGATAGGCAGAGGCACCGTCAACCTTTCGCTCAGCCTGAGATCAGGAAGCACCTACGAATGGTACGCCAAGGCCTCGAACGGAAACACCTCGGACAGAACCAGAAAGCAGACACTGAGGACAGGCAGAGGTGAAGACGTCGCACTGCCGACAGGACTGGAGAGGGAAGAGCTCCATCAGAGGATGAAACCACAGGGCATCCTCGAACAGGTGACAGAGGCAGTCACTACCCTGGAGAACGCAGTATTCGGCGGAAAGGAAGGCGTTCCGGGAAAAGCAGTAGATAGGCCATCGAACCCCAGGAACTCTTCTCAACTGAATAGAACACCGGCAGGAACACCAGAAACGCCAGCCAGATCGGAAAAGAGTAAAAAGAAACCCTCTGTAAACACATCGGAGATATCAGAAGGCACAGATCGGAGTATGAGAAACAATGTGACAGAAGCAAACCTGAGCAGAGGCCAGGATAGAAAAAAGCGGGGAAAACCCAGAAAAATCCCCGGAAATCAGATCAACAACGATCCAGATGAAATGGATAGTGAAGACGGAAGCAGGAACCCCGTGAATAAAGCAGTAAACAGGAAAGATGCTTCAGAAAGTAGTCATCCAGAGTCCGGAAACATCACTGAGAAAAACACGGAGAACACCACGGAAACCAGAGGAGCGAACCAGAAAGGTGCGGAAACACCCGAAAATACGACCGAAAGCCATACAGTGAACAGTACCGAAACCAAGTACTACAACTCCACGGAAACCGGTTCAAAGAACACGACCGGCAGCACCCCAGGTAATACCACGCAGCAGGAGACTCCGGGCAACCTGACCGAAGACATGAATTCCACCGGGAAAAGATAGATAATTTTAGGCTTCACAGTTTTCTCCATGAAGCACCGCGATCTTTCTGAGGCAGATCCCGAAGTTTACAAAGCACTGAAGAACGAGGTTGAGAGGCAGGAGAGCGAGTCTCTGGAGATGATCGCCTCGGAGAACTTCGTGCCCAAACAGGTGCTACAGGCACAGGGAAGCGTCTTGACGAACAAGTACGCGGAGGGCTATCCCGGGAAAAGATACTACGCGGGATGCGAGTATCATGATAAAGTGGAGAACCTGGCGCAGGAGCGTGCCTGCGAGATCTTCGATGCTGATCACGCAAATGTCCAACCACATAGTGGTTCACAGGCCAACTTCGCGGCCTACTTCTCCCAGCTGGACGAAGGGGATAAGATTCTGGGGCCTGTGCTTTCCCACGGAGGCCACCTGACGCACGGCCACGGAGTTAACTTCTCGGGCGACCTGTTCGACTTCGCCACGTACGGCATCAATAAAGAGACTGAGAGGTTCGAGAAGGAGGACGTGATGGAAGCGGCGAAGGAGCACAATCCGGATCTGATCGTCTGCGGTTACTCTGCCTATCCGCGTGAGATAGACTTCGGGATGTTCCGTGAGGTCGCGGATGAGGTCGATGCACTGCTGATGTGTGATATCGCCCATATCTCCGGTCTAGTGGCCGCTGGAGTCCACCCAAGCCCTTTCCCGGAGTGCGACATCGTGACCTCCACCACACACAAGTCGATAAGAGGTGCACGCGGAGGCATGATCCTCTGCAAGCAGAGGTATGCCAATGACGTGGACTCAGCAGTCTTCCCCTACTCTCAGGGCGGCCCCTTGATGCATCAGATCGCAGGGAAGGCAGTCTGTTTCAGGGAAGCTATGAGGCCAGAGTTCGAAGATTACGCTGAACAGATCAAGAAGAACAGTAAGGCGCTGGCAGAGGGACTTCGAGAGCACGACCTGAGGATGGTCTCAGGCGGAACAGACAACCACCTTGTGCTGGTCGACCTGAGAGATGAGGAAGTAACCGGTAAGGAGGCCGAGGAAGCACTGGAAGAAGCAAACATAGTGGTGAACAAGAACGCAGTACCTTACGACCCCGAGCCGCCGAGAGTTACCTCAGGCGTCAGGATCGGCACTCCTGCGTTAACGACGCGAGGCATGGAGGAGGAAGAGCTTGAGGAGATAGGCAAGATGATCGGAAGAGTGGTTAAGAATCCAGAAAAAAGCGTAGTTCGGGAAAACGTCTCTGAAAGAGTCAGCGAACTTCTGAAGAAGTTTCCTCTCTACTCAGAGTCCGGTGTTCGGTACTGAGAGGCACCTCTATCTCGAGGCCGAATCCTCCTTCATTGGAGATATCGGGGCTGTATCCGATGCTTCCGTCATTCACCTCTATCAACCTTCTGGCCAGGTAGAGTCCTTTGCCTGAGCCGTCGCCGACGCCTTTCTGGAATATCTCTTCTCCAGCATAACTTTCGAGCCCTGTGCCGTTGTCGCAGACCTCTACCCTGAGTTCGTCCTCCTCTACGTTGAACTCGGCGTACCAGTCTGTTCCTTCCGAGGTATGTTCTTCCTGGTTGACTCCCAGAGTGTTGAATGCCATCGCAAGGCCTCTGTCGGCTTCTATTTCGACTTCTGAAGAGGCTTCATATTCGACCTCTGCGCCATACTGGCTCAGCCTTTCACCCAGCTCGGAGACAGTTACCACGGATTCTTCTCCGGCCTCGTCAAGATACTCCGACACTATCGCGCTGCAGTTCGAAATCCTGTCCACTGTGTCTCCAACCCAGCCATCAAAATAACCCTCAAAACAGGCGAGAGTGCCGTAAACCCCTTCTCCAGACCTGATACCTTCCTGCTCGATATCCTCATAGACGTTATCAACGAGAGACTGGAAGAACTCCAGCTTCTCAACTTCTTCGTCCTCAGAAGGCCCGAAATCGACCTCACTTCCTACAGCCGTCTCCAGAACCATCTTGCCGGACTTTACATCGTGCAGGTAGATATCCTCGACTACTTCCTCACTGCTCGTCAAACCCAACCACACCTGAAACCAGTACAGAAAAAGTTAAGTTACCTCAGCACCAGCTACGCCAACACAATTATAATCCTCACAGCCGACAACTCAAACAGGAGGGGAAACCGATTTGACAGACTTCACCGAGAAAGAGAAAAAGGCACTGGAAAACTTCGTAACAACCCCGGAAAAAGACATATACGCAGTCAAAAACATGCGGCCTGAGATATTCGGGGCGTTCGGATCGTTCTTCTCACGCAGCCCGAAAGACGTCAGAGAACACCTGCTCGACGCCATCAAAGGCGAGGTAAAAGGCCACGAGATAGAGGGCGGAGAGAAAAGACTGGAAAAACTGGCCAACACCACTGAAAAAGATGCAGACGGAGAGAGCTTCGAGCACCCACAGGAAGCACTGGAAGCAGGACTTGAGAAGGCACAGAGCTTCTTCGAGAAATACTACGGAACATACGGCCACAAGTCCATCGCTAACACCGTCTGGATACCGTTCGTGGCCAACGATGTAAGCCAGCTATTCGCACGAAAGCTTGCGGACGACCAGCTAGCCTTCTTCATCGAACAATCAACCCGCTACGTCGAGTTCGACAAGGAAAACTACTACAGAGATCCGGACGTAATGGAAAGCGAACATGCAGAAACTTACACAGATACTATCGAAAAGATGACGGAGAACTACGAGAGGTTCGCCGAGATCGCCGATGAGTTCTACAGGGAAAAATACCCATACGAGAAATGGCTGGAGATGCAGCCGGAAGAAATACAGGAGAAGTCAGAGAGCTTTCTGGAGAGGAAGTACGAAAGAGAAATCAATGCGAAAGGCCTTGATATAGCTCGGTTCCTCCTGCCTCAGGCCATCCAGACCAATATCGCCTGGATCCTGGACGCAAGGAGCACAGAGTTCGACATAGCTTCGTGGAAAGGCCATCCTCTAAGCGAGATACAGGAATCAGCGGAGAAGATCGAGGAGGCTGGCGGAGAGATCGCACCATCCCTGCTGAAGTACACAGAGGAGAGCGAGTATCGCAGCGACAAGCTCCACCTCTACGACGGCGATATGGAGATCGAGAAAGAACCTGAAGAGATCAAGAAAGGAGTAGACATCATCTCGAGGCCGGACAACGCTTTCGAGAAAGTAGTCGGCCACATACTGAAGGAGAACAACCACCACAGCTTCAGCGAAGCTTTCAAAGAGGCGAAGTCGATGAGCTACAACGAGAAGCTTGAAATCCTGAAGAGAAAGGTTGAGAAGCGTGGAGAGCACGATGAGTGGATCGGAAGGAACGAGGAAATGGATATCGAGAAGATAACCTTCGAGATAAAGACCGATGTCGGCGCACTGAGAGATCTGAGAAGACACCAGAAGAACGACAGGGGCGAGAACATCTACACGCTCGACATGGGATACTCAAGACCTGATGTGGTCAATGAGATGCCTGAGGAGGCGCAAAATTTGTTTGACGAAACTATGGAGATCGCACATGAGGCGGAAAAAAAGATGCGGGACGACTTCCCTCTCCAGACGCAGTACCTGCTGCCGATGGCGACTATGACAACCATCACATTCAGTATGGGGTTCGACCAGCTGCAGTACTTCGTCAACCTGCGCTCCACGCCAGAAGGCAACTTCTCCTACAGACAGGACGCTTTCAACCTTGCAGAAGAAGTCGTAAGAGAGTTCCCCTGGCTGCTCGGACTGGAAGAGTATCCTGAAGGCAAGAACATCAGGGAAGTATACGGGGATGCTCCACTGAAGGAATTTTTCAAGGTTCAGACAGACGAAACCGGTCTCCACACTTAGAAAACTCACTATTCAATCTTCTGCTTTGCCCTCCTGTATAGTGCTTCAGGATTGACTCGGCCCGTATAGACCAGGATTAGAAGTGCCGCCACTACGAGCAACGCAAGTATCCCGACCATATCCGAGGTCGAGCCAAGGAACTGTCCTGTAATCGACTGTGAAGCGTCCTGTGTTCCTCTGTCGTCAGTAGTTCCGGTTTCCTGACCCTGTCGTATGCCGGAGTTAAGCTGTTTCGTTACCGAATCCTGGACGCCCTGCGAGTCCGTGACCGTCAGGGTAACGTTGACAGACTTGTTTACAGGGAATGATTGTTCAACTGTTTTACCAGATTCCCCAAAGCTCCACTTGTAGCTCTCTATGCTTCCATCAGGATCATAGGAGTCGGAGGCATTGAACCTTACATCTTTCCTTACTCCCGGGGAGGTGTAGAGGATGTCGAACGATGCTGTCGGTTTAATCACTTTCTCTGTCTCCGTCTGCGTGTTGTTCACGTACTCTGTCTCTGTCCGGGTCACGACCGTGGTTCCACCACCTCCATCGCCGTCAACTGTTTGCGTTTCCTCCCTGATGACAACTTTTCTCTCTTTCGATGTGAATAATCCGAACAGGGAGAAATGATCAAGCTGGGCTTTCAGGATTCCGTTTGCAGCGGACTGGTTCGAAATCAGTTCCCAGTCACAGTTCCCTGCCTGGATACTGCAGCGGTACAGTCTCGGGTTCAATCGGTTGGATCCATCGATGCTCTGCTGGTCGTACTCTATCAACACTTTTCCGGATGCCTTCTTCCTGGGTTCTAGCTCGTAGTAGCCGAGGGAGAAGCTTTCGGAGTCCGGCACCGGATTCTGGACGTTGAGGGCGGAGTAGCCGACCACTCCGATCTCCGTACCCTGTTCAAGGTTTTCTATCCTGATGCCGTGGTCTTCCAGCTCCACTGTGCCGTTCTCGTTCGCCTCGAGGAGAGGATCGAACTGCGGGAAGCCGGAGAAGCTGCCGAAGCTGTAGGTTATGTTCATCTTGCCTGGAGCGACCCGTGGACTCGTGGAGAAGTTCAGTTCTATCTTGCCGTCTTCGATGAAAGTATTACTTTTCAGCACCGATAATGTGTTCTTCGGGACGCAGAGAAGTTCATTGCTTTCCACCACCTGACTCTGCGTGGAGTAGAAGCTGCCAGTCTGATTCATGCTCGAGACCTCTTCCGGCCCCGCCACGCACTCCAGATCGAAACTGTAACTGTTGCCAGCCCAGGAGTAGCTCAACCGGCCGGAGGCATCGAAGTAACGGTTCGAGAGATTGCCCTTCTCGTGGTCAACCGAGACCAGCAACGCGAACGGGTCGAACGCCCTGTCCTCGAACTGATCTCCCTCATACCTGAAACTGATGACCGCTTCTCCGGTCCTCCCTGCTGTCATGGAAGGATTCTGCACCATCTCAAGGTCGACCGACGCCGCGGCAGAGAAACCTGTCAGCAGAACCGATGCAGCCAGCAAGGCCATGATCTTTCTCACTGCGCGTTCACCTCCACTCTTGTTCCTCCAGTGGCCTGGATTCCGAGGTCGTCCCTGGCCTCGATAACGTACTGGAATTTCTCCACATCTCCGGGCACGTCAAGGTCGCAGCTAACCGAGACCGTGTGGTAACTGTCCTGCGTTTCGAAGTTGACCCACTTCCCACACCCGTTCCAGTCACCAGAGCTATCCCTGTAGTTGAACTGAAGGTTCAGACTGGCGTTCTCCACACCGGACTGAGCCTTAACCTCGACATACATCTCCGCCTCCAGATCATACCATTCCTTCCCTCCCAGGTCACGGGTCGAGAAGTACTCGACATCTCCCGGTTTCGGCCCCACACCAAGATAATCGACCTTCTCATCTCCCTCAGGCACATCAAGCTGAAGCACCTTACCATCAGCAGCATAGAAAGTCGGACCCTCGACATCCACAGTCCCGGAGATAATTCCAAAACTCTCCAGAACCCCCGCAGAACCCATACCGGCAGCTAAGATCAATCCTGCGACAAGCACTGCCGACTTCCTATGCATATGTATCAGGGCAGGCCTCAACCGGTTAGGCCGGGCCTGCCGAAAATCCTCTCGGAAAAGAATGAAGTGAGAGGTTAAATCAATTCTAGTTTGTCGTGATGTCTGTTGTCAGCGTGTAGTCGTAGGCTCCGTTAATCATGAGATCGAATTCGTTGACTACGCCGACAGTGACAGTTTCTCCAGCAGGAACCGAATCTACTGTCTGATAGGATGCAGAAACGTCTGACTCTCCCATATCACCCTTGTACTCTATGTTGAATGGTTCATGGAAGAAGTTGCCGCTTGCATCTACACTAGGACTGCTGCTACTGTACTTGCCCGTGTCGTAGACTCTGAACGAGGCTACATTGTTCTCGAAACGGTTTCCTTCAGTGCTGAACTCGTCGTCTCCGACTCCGATCGCTTCGTCGTTGGACTTGAAGACGTTGTAGTTAATGGATCCTTCGAAGGATTCTGTGCCCCCAATTCCGGCCCAAGCATTCTTAATCGTGTTATGCTTGATGACCAGATTGGATGCTGCGTTGGCATGGTTCAGATAGATTCCTGTTCCTGTGTCACTTGTTCCTTTCCCGTTGATGAGAAGATTACTGATCTCTCCAGAATCTACGGAATTGGTCTGAACCCTGATGATGTCGTTGTTAGCAGAGTTCTCGGCATCAACAACTTCGAATCCGGAAAGCCTGAAGTTGTCAGCAGCAATCTCTATGTTCCCTTTGACCTTGGCTCCATTGGAGACTACGGAAACTCCTGCCTTGTCAAGTGTAAATCCACTGTAGGAACCTGAATCTCTCTGAGCAACGAAGACAATTTCTCTATCTCCATCATCTGTGTCCTCAGTAACTTCCTCAATCCCTGCACTGATAGTGTCAGGAGTATCTGTAGAGCCGTCATCTGTAGGATCAACTACTACGTCAGCACCAGTTCTTGTTGCGCTGACTGCGCTGAAGTTGTGTCCTGCATCTCTGAAGTAATTGGCGAACGTCGTGTCGATCCCTACCTGATTATCACTACTGTCTACCCAGTCGATGTCTGCTCCTGTCTGAGTCAGAGTGTTTCCATCGTAGCTTAACTCAGAGTTATATGCCGGACTGTAGGCCGAATCCATGTTGTTGCTAATCTGGAATGTGTCCACAACAGTTTCTCCAGCAGTAATAGGTTCGCTGCCGTCGAAGATGTCGACTGTTGTCTCTCCAGGATTACCATTAACGAGTACTGCCTGGTCAACGTTGGCTGTTCCTGTGACCTGTCCGAAGTAGGTCAGTGTGGCGGCTGTTCCTCCTCCGACAAGGAAGAGTGCAGCGATCGCCAGCGTCGGAACAGTCTTACCCAAGACAGATACTTCATGGCTAAGTGCTTTCTTTGCGTGTTTCTTCATTCAAGTTTTCACCTCCGGTCGTACCGAA
>JBDGTY010000067.1:0-15639 GCA_042216335.1 Candidatus Nanohalobium sp. | reverse complement strand
ATTCGATGAGCGGGACCGTCGACATGGTAGAGACGGCCCGCGGTTTCATCGTCCCGGAGTACGACGAGCAGGCCGACGAGTTGCGACCGGCCTATCCGCCGGACCAACCCGACGCGGACCGTGTGACGGTCGTCGAGGTGTCCCAGTCGGGCGAGACGGTAATCGAGGAGGTGACTCGGTAGTGTCCTCAGAGATTTGGTACGAGGCCTTCAAACAGGCCCACGTCGCGGAGATCATGGCCCCGAACCCGCTTACTGCGAAGACGGTCAACGCCGACCGGGCCGCGTTCAAAATGTGGCAGTCAGGCATGTATACCACCCGCGAGGTTCAGCTTGTGATTTTCTCCAAGGGGGTGTCCAGTAGGGGAGAAATCCTTAAAATCCTGAATGTCTAAGTAATTTCGTGAATATGATAAATCAGAAAAAATTGTATTGGATTTGAGTCTCTGGGTCTTTAAACATGAAGTACGCAGTTGTTAAGCCTGATGGTACGGTTCGTACGGTGTTTCTGGAGCATAAGGAACGTGACGATTCCGGGAATTTAAGAGAGGCTAAACCTCCGGAGCAGCCTGATGATTTGCAGCTTGTCGGCATACCTGATAATGAGCTTCCTGAGGGTTGGAGGGATGCGATGCATGACAGGCACCTCAAGTTGCGTGATATAGGTGATCCTTCTTCGCTTGTCATAGAGGACGAGTAGGATTAACCTTAATTAGTTCTGGAAACGGTTTGTGGTGTTCCACTCTTTTTTCTCTCCAGGCATCATTTCTTCTGTATGAAGGCTGTCTTGGCGCAGGGAATCTTCGACATACTTCATCCGGGCCTCAGTGCCTGGAAAAAGCCGGGAAGAAGGGCGGTAGGCTTGTCGTTGTGATAGCCCGAGATTCGGGATTGCTTTCCTTGTTCCCATCAGATATAAGTGGTAAAAACAGTGTTGAGAGATTCTGTCTAGATTATTGCTGCCTTGATGAACGGTATTGCGTACATCACTGCCGTCCCGATTGAGAACATGATCATGTGTGGCAGGATGTGGGTGTCGGACTCCTTGAATCGGGGCAGAAGATCGCTTCCGGCGATGTAGATGAAGTTGCCGATCACGAGAGGCAGTAATAGGGCCACGATGTTTCCTGTTACTGTGGAGAGGGCGAAGACGATCCCTGCGCCTCCGAACATAAAAACACTGATCAGAACGTTTGCCGTTACTGCTTTCTTCCGTGAGAATCCTCCTTCTAGCATCACTCCGAAGTCTCCGACTTCCTTCGGTACCTTGTGGGCCGAGACCGCGACTGTTGAAGCTATACCGGCTGAGGTCGATGCCAGGAAACTGGTGGTTATCAGTATTCCATCAAGTATGTTGTGGACTCCGTCTCCGGCTAGCAGTACGTAGGAGAACGGCTCTTCGTGTATTCCCTGGTTGTGGCAGTGCCAGTGAACGACGCGCTCAAGAACCAGTGAGAGCAGTATGCCGGCCATTACCAGCAGGCCTGTTTCCCTTGTGTATCCTATCGGATTTGCTAACCTGTAAACCAGGTGTATGAATACGCCTCCGAATATCGTTCCCGCTGAGAGGCTTATCAGGTATTCCACCAGGTTGTCTACCTTCTCCTTTCCTACGAACAGGAAGAATGCTCCTATTGCGGAGAGTACTGAGGTCAGTGCCAGGGCGATCGCTGTATTGGTTAACGTTGTCATGACAAACATGTGTGTTATTAAGTTTTTCAACTTTCCTATTAATCTGTGGTTATGGAAATAATAAGTCTGTCCCTGGATGAAGAAACGCTGGATAAAATCGATGAGATACAGGAGGAGGCCAGCTTTAACGGAAGAAGCGAGTTGATCAGGACTGCCGTGGAGAACCTGCACCAGGAAGTGGAGGACAACCAGAGTCTGGAGGGCGAACTTAACGCCTTGATCGTGGTCAGGCATCCTCACAAGAAGGAGCAGAGGATCGCCCATATCTCACACGACTTCGACGATATCGTCACGACACAGCTCCACTCCAAGCTGGACGGCGATAACTGCCTCGAGGTATTCCACACGCAGGGGAACGCCGACAAGGTCATCGACTTCTACAACGAGCTGGAGGGCAGCAAGCACACTGAGTCAGTCAACATCCTGCCACAGACCTGAACTGTTAAACCTCTCACTTACCATCTATTTTTGCATGGAGCTAGATCACACGATGCTGCGCGTTTCCGACCCGGAGAAAGTCATCGACTTCTACAGTGAGGCGTTCGGATTCGAACTTGTCAGGAAATCCGAGAACGACACCTTCACGCTATACTTCCTCCAGATTCCTGGCCAGGACGCGAAGATAGAACTTACATACAACCATGGTGAGGACGACAGGTACGAGAAGGGTGAGGGCTTCGGCCACATCGCCATAAAGACGGACGAGGATCAGTCACTTCAGGAAGCGTACGAGAGAGCCGTGGAGGCCGGCGGAGAGGATTATCGGCCTCCGAAGGAATGCTCCGGCGACTACGGTTTCGTCAAGGATCCGGAGGGCTACGAGGTCGAGATCCTGGCCTGAAACCCCACATTTCATCCGTAGCCTCTTCTCCCTTTCTTTATCTTCTCTTCTGCTATGCCTTACTATCATTCGACAGCTCCTGCACTTCCCCTCTTTCGCTGAAAACGGTCGAAATCCTCACATCCTTTGAATGTTCGATCTATGTCAACAATCTTGTTGTTCATTTAAAGCTAACGTTCATATCTTTTTAAAATGCTTTGGTGTTACCCTATAATCACTTAATGCTATTTGAGTGTTTGGATAAATCGAACACTCTCGCGTTTTAGCCTCTAAACTTGCTATATAGGGCAGGTTAATCAGACTGGACAGGTGTATTATTCTGGAGAATAAGAAATCCTGGTTCTCTGGACTCTATAGACCAGGACCTTCCTGCTTGGTTCAATGAGTATTGGGAAATTCTCACTTTTCTCCTGCCTCTCCGGAATCTTGAATTTCCGCCACATGCTTGAGTGTTCAAATAGCTCGAACACTCACTTTCCTGGGTCGATATACCTGAAATTCGCCGTAACAAAGAAGGTATGTGAGCTGGTGGCTCAACCAGGCGCATTGTTTCACAAGGCGAAGTTATACCTCCTTTATGATATACCTTATCTGGATCGCGAACCCTATTCGATTCCAAAAAACCAGGGTGAAAACCACGTACTCCAATATTGACGATATACCTTCTTTATGCTAGGTCTTTTTCTGGACTCTGTATTTTCGGCCCGATTCTGTATCCTGTCTGCTTCTGAGTGTTCAAATAGTCTGAACACTCATCGTTGTTTCATGCTGCCGTCAGTCCGCTCCCTGAGAACGTTGAGTATGATGTCTCTGTTGTTCTCGGTGTAGAGGATGTTGGCTACGCCTTTTTCCGACTCTGTGACTGAGATGCCGAGACCCATCTGGTCGAAGGCGTCCTTCAGTTTCTGGTAGAGGCGGCCATCTCCGTGTATTATGAAGCGTTCGCCGTCGTCCTGGATCTTTGTGATTCTCATGTCTAACAGGTTGTGAACGCAGGTTAATCAAGTTTTACAGGTTGTTCGATTGAGTCAAACACTCATAATGAACTGTTTTTTCTCTGCGGTGTTAACAAAAGGTTTGTAAAAGGCAGGAATGTTCGCTTGTTCTCAACACATTATTGTTCGTCTGGTTTGAACACTCTGGAGGTGTTTTGTGAGTTCAGTTAGGTTTCTGGACAGGGTTCTTCTGGTCTGGACCTCTGTGTGTGTTTGGGGTAGAGGAGGTAGAGTGTTTTTCTGGCAGGAAATAAGGTGTTATCTTCCTGTTGGTGGGGTGTTTTCGGGAATGGTATGCGCACCTGTTTTGAGTCGGGTGGCTGGTGCTGGAGTTATGTGAGTGTTAGGAGATGGGAGGTGTCCTTTTTTGGGAAAGTGAGGGTGTTTGGCCGGGTTATTCGAGTTTTCTGAATCTGTGGAGTAGTTCGCTGAGTGCTTCGGCCACTTGTTCTCCTGGGGTTGTGAGTTCGAGTATCTTTTTCCTGCCTTCTTTCCGGCTCTTCACCAGGCCTGTTTCCTCGAGTTTCTGGGTGATCCGCACCGCGTGGCTGTATGTGCAGTCTATTTCCCGTGCGATCTGTGAGGTGTAGTTGTCCCTGGCCGGGTTGTTGAGGTGCACCATTAGCCTGGCAGGTTTTTTGTGGAGGAAGATGTCCTCGGCGTCGGTCAATGCGGATACCCTGAGTATTTTTGTGACCTAAGCCTCTTATTTCTGTTGGTGGATGATAACAAACTTTTTGAGGTATGGTGGGGCTGAAGAAACCTTCCTGTTTAAAATCGTACCAGGGCCAAATAATCTGTGATCTAAAATGGAGTTTTCAGTTTCAAAGATGAAGGAGACCATCAAGCAACAGGGCGACAAAAGAGTATCCGAAGACAGCGCAAAAGAACTGGCAGACGTTCTAGAGACCTTTGCCGGTGATGTATCAGAGGAAGCAATCGCCGTCGCAAAGGAGAAAGACAGGAAGACTGTCCGGGCAGAAGACGTCAGAGACGCCCTGCGATAACCACTTTTTCCCTTACCTCATTTTTCTTAATTTTCAACTTGTTCCGTTGGCTGGCTGAAAGTCCAGTGTGCTTGAGTCGGTTACTTGATAGTACCATGGATGTGAGTCTAGAGGACCGCATCCTCCGTGAACGAATTCTTTGACTTTGCCTGTAAAGATGTTCCGGGCCTCGTACGGCTGATAAGCCAGGCATTGAGTCTCTAGAACTATGGCTAGGAACGGCAGGATCAGCAGGGTTAAAAGCACAGTATAAGCCACGTATCGATAGATTTTACTGTCTATTTTTCGACCGGTGTAACCTGTCACATACCCGATCAGAGCTGAGTATGAACTGAGGCCTGTGAATAACCAGAAGCTGTTCAGTCGGAATGTTAAGATAACTGTTAGGCCGGCGAAAATAGCTGCCAGCATTTTCTCAGGGTCAAGGTCTCTTATACGGTCTAAGGCCACGTACAGTTTTACTTCCAACAGGGATTTAATGATTACATCCGCTTTCTGAAACATGGAAGTTGAGGACGTTATCGAGAAGATTGTCGAGGAATCAGACCTTGACGAGGACGAAGTCGAAGAGGAAATAGAGGATAAAATGGAGGAGTTCTCCGGCCTGGTCTCCGAGGAAGGAGCCGCCCACCTTGTAGCCAAAGAGTTCGGCGTGAACATCGAGGGAGAGGAGAACAAGGACCTCCAGATAGATAATATAGTCCCCGAGATGCGTAAAGTACATCTCAAGGCCAAGGTCCTCAACATATCCGATATCAATACTTTTGAGCGGGATGATGACGAAGAGGACGGGAAAGTCCAGAACATCGTTCTCGGCGACGAATCCGGAACCATCCGTGTAACCCTCTGGGATGAGCAGACACAGGTCTCCGAGAAAGTCTCCGAAGGCGATGGAATAGAGATCGCAGGAGCGTATACGGTGGAAGATAACCAGGGTAACGCAGAGCTGCGGCTTGGTGACGATGTACAGGTCAAGATGCTTGACGAAGACGAAATCCCGGAAGTCGATGAAAGCAACTCGATGCAGACTCAGGAGGTTCCTATCAGCGAAGCCAACTCTGAGGACAGCTCTTACAGGGTCCGCGGCATGCTGATGAAGGTATACACATCCAACCCGTTCTACAGGGTAGACCCGGAGACAGGAGACACAGTCAGGGAAAACGACGATGGAGACTACGTCACCGACGACGGCAAAGAGGTAGAGGATCCTGAAGGAAGACTGGCGGTTTCCGGAGTGATCGACGACGGAACCGAAACCATCAGAACAGTGTTCTTCGGCGACCAGGCACGGAAAGTCCTGGAGGTAGACGAGGAAGTAGAGAAGGAGATGGAAGAGGAAGCAGTAGAAGAGGCCGCTGAAGAGGCCGCTGGAAAGGAGCTCGTCATTGAGGGCAGAACGCGCTTCAACGACTACTTCGACCGGATAGAGATTCTGGCGAACGAGGTCGAGGAAGTCACGACAGAAGACGAAATTGAAAGGATGCTTGAAATCATGGAAGCATAAATTTTCTAGGGTAAAAATACTATGAGCGAAGAACAGGACGTTGAACTGGAAGATCTGAAAGGAGTGGGAGGTAAAACCGCGGAAAGACTGAGAGAGGAAGGACTCGCCAACCTCATGGAACTAGCCAACATGAAGGCCGGCGAACTCTCAGGAAAAGTAGATGGAATCGGCGAAAGCGCTGCAGAGTCGATTGTGAAATCCGCAAAGGAGAAGGCAGATGTCGGCGGATTCGAGACTGCTACAGAGAAGCGTGAGGAACGCAAAAACATGCAGAAGATCGGCACAAACAGCGAGGACTTCAATGAACTTCTGGACGGCGGCTTCGAGACACAATGCATCACCGAGCTCTACGGAGAGTTTGGAGCAGGAAAGACACAGATCGCCCACCACCTGGCGGTAAACGTACAGAGATCGGAGGAAGAAGGCGGTATGGACAAAGGAGCAATCTACATCGACACCGAGGACACATTCATCCCGGAGAGAATTGAACAGATGGCAGAAGAACAGGACATGGATGTAGACGAAGTGCTTGACAACATCCACGTTGCCCGGGCATTCAACTCTGACCACCAGATGCTTCTGGCGGAGGAAGCCAAGCAGATCTGCCAGGACAACGACATCGGCCTGATAGTCGTCGACTCACTGATGGCTCACTTCCGGTCAGAGTATGTCGGAAGAGGAGAGCTGGCGAACCGGCAGCAGAAGCTGAACAAGCACATGGCAACACTCC
Organism: Candidatus Nanohalobium sp.; assembly: GCA_042216335.1. Taxonomy (GTDB): domain Archaea; phylum Nanohalarchaeota; class Nanosalinia; order Nanosalinales; family Nanosalinaceae; genus Nanohalobium. The sequence continues at coordinate 8,871 of JBDGTY010000067.1, read as the reverse complement.
TCCGTATCGCCAACACCCACAACGTGGCAGTCGTAGTCACCAACCAGGTCATGGACAACCCGGACCAGATGTTTGGCGATCCTACAAAGGCCATCGGAGGAAACATCGTCGCACACAACTGCGCAGTCATAATCTACCTACGTAAAGGCAAGAAGGACACGCGCGTGGCCCGATTGGAGGACTCGCCTTACCTGCCTGAGGGAGAAGCCGTCTACAGCATCGAGGACGAAGGAATAATTGACGGCTAAATTTCCTATCTTCCTTATCTTTATTTGAAGTCTTCTACCTCTGTCAATTCCTTTATTTCCTGGTCTGTTGTCAGTATTTTCTCTCCTTGGCTGAACGCTACCTGAAGCGCGTCAAAGGTATGCATCCCATGTTCTTTCATGTAGTGGGCGGCTTCAAGATATCTGTCAGTATCGGCTCTGATCTCTATCATCATTTCAAGCGTGGCAAGCTTCTCCTTGGGGTCCATGCCCTCTCTTTCGCACAGAATCAGCAGCTCGTTCAAAGTTACGTGAGAGGTAAATATCTCGTCACCTTTCTCTCGGTAAACTCCCCTTGCCGACTGTTTCAACCAGTCAGAATCTTTGAGCAACGCCGTGACAAAGTCTGTATCAGCGTACCTCATTCCGAAACCTGCTCCTGAGCTCCCTCTCTGACTTCTTCTTTGAGATCCTTGATACTCTTGTCTTCAAGCTTCTCCTTCTCCTGGAAGGTTTCCAGAGGGTCTTCCGGCAGCGGCATGAACACAAGTCCGTCCTTCGTATCTATAATCCGGAACTTGTCTCCGTACTGGTCTCTGATATCTTTTGGGATGTATACTCTCCCTTGTTCATCTACACTCGCGACAGCCATAGTACCACTGAGACTAATTTAGTGGTACTAACTTAAAGTTCTTTCCAATATTGTGGTTCGAAATTGTCGCTTTTTGTAACTCATTTGAGTTTTGCCGAGAAGACTTATTTTGTATGGAAGTTAATGCCGACGATGGCAGAATCTATATCCCGAAGGAAATCAGGGAGAAGAGGGGCACAGAGTTTGAGCTGATCGACAGAGGAGATAAGATTATCTTGATTCCTATTGAGGACGATCCTTTAGAAGCCATGAGGAATGAGCTCGGTGATATTGAGAAATCTGTCGACGAGCTTAAGAAAGGTGCTATGGAGACAGCTATGGAAGAGGCCGGAAAATAGAACCTTGTCTCCTGCTGTTATATCCCTAATTTATAGTATGTCGTCTTCGCTTACGATTACGAAGTCTCCCACGCTTCTGACCGCGGAGAACGGGATGATGCTTCTTCCTTTCTTGTCGCTTTGGAGCTGTTCCTCGTCGAGGTGCTGTGTTGTGTCTGTTACTAGCAGGTTCATGAGTTCGCCTGTGTCTCCGACGAATGAGAGGTCCTGGACCTGTCCGAATTTTTTACCGTGTTCTTCTGATACGACTGTCTTGCCGGTTATCTCCTTTCCGCGTGGTGTGGCTGGCACTGTTTTAGGTCACCTTACAGGAAGTTTTTAGACGCGGAGAGTTAAAAACTTTCCATGCGCGCCTTCACCGCGGTAGACATAGAAGACACCGGGATAAAACTGGAGCTGGAAAAGCTGCAGAGAAAGCTGGACTTCGGATTCAACCTTGTGAAATCGGAGAAGATGCATATCACGCTCCAGTTCTTCCAGGAAATCGAAGATGAGGAGGCCGAGGAGATAATAGCCGCGATTAAGGAAACGGATATAGAACCTTTCAAACTGGAAATCAGAGGTGCAGGAGTATTCCCCTCGAAAGATCATTTAAGAGTGGTCTGGGCCGGAGTAGAGTCGGAGGAGATATATGAGCTGAAGGAGCAGGTCTCGGATCACTCCGTCGAGTCCAGCAACAATCATGACTTCCATCCGCACGTCACGCTTGCCCGCGTAGATAGTGTTTCGGCCCGGCACAGGAAACAGTTCCGGGAGACACTGGAGGATGTTGAAGATGAGGTTATCGGCAAGATAGAAGTCGACTCCGTCAAGCTTTTCGAGAGTATACGGACAGGAAACGGAACAGAGTACCGTGAACTTGAGGAAGTCGAGCTATGAACAGGGAGAACTTCGCCCGGCTCTGCATTCTGGTCTCGGCTGTCGGCCTCGGCATAATGTATTTCTCGACGCAGTTCATGAGGCCTGAGAAGGTGGCCGTTTCTGAGGTCTCGAGGAGTGATATAGGTCGGAGCCTCCGCGTCGAGGGCGAAGTCACAGGTTTCTACACCACTGATTCCGCTTCCTTCTTCCAGCTGAAGTCAGGGAACTCCAGCATCATGGTCGTGGACTTCCAGAAGAGGAGGTTTTCCGGCGGAGAGACGGTCGTGGTGACGGGCAAGGTCGATCTATACCGTGGCAGCCTGGAACTTGTTTCGACAGAAATCGAACAGAAGTAGAGCAAAGTTAAAGGCGCTGAGAACAATTAGAAAGTTATGTCTACGATAACCCTGGAAAACGTCCGGAAAGTATACAAGTTAGGGGAAACCGAGGTCGAAGCACTGAGAGGCTCGGACGCAGAGATAAAAGAGGGAGAGTTCGTGGCCATCATGGGGGCCTTCAGGCTCCGGCAAATCCACACTGATGAACATGATAGGTGCCCTGGACGTACCGACAAGCGGAGAGGTAACCGTCGGCGATGAAGAGATCGCCGAGATGTCTCCTGACGAACTGGCGCTTCTGAGGAGCCGGAAGATCGGCTTTGTGTTCCAGGAGTTCAACCTCATCAATTCCATGAATGCCTGGCAGAACGTAGCTCTCCCAATGGTATTCAGAGGTAAATCGAAGAAGGAGAGGAAAGAGAGAGCCACAGATCTTCTTGAAGACGTCGGGCTGGGAGACAGGACGGAGCACCGGCCCAGCGAGCTTTCTGGAGGCCAGCGGCAGAGAGTTTCTATCGCGAGAGCACTGGCGAACGACCCTGATATCGTTCTGGCCGACGAGCCGACCGGTAACCTGGACACAGAGACCGGCGGGAAGATTATGGATCTTCTGACCGAGCTGAACGAGGAGGGCAAGACCATAATCATGGTAACGCACGATCCGAACGATGCAGAGTACGCGGACAGGACCATACAGATTATCGACGGAGTCACGGACCCGGATAAAGACGTTAAACAGGAAGAACTGGAGGAAAACTAGTATTATATGAAACGAATCACATTATTTACGGCACTAATGGTCTTCACAGCCTTTGCAGCCTCACAGACCACTTCAAACATCGAAATAAATCTTGAGAATTCCGAGCCTACTCCGCTCCAGACCTCGGAGTACGCAGATCTCTGGCTCGAGGTGGAGAATACGGGGAACGCCGAGGCCCAGAACCTTGATCTCTCTTTCCTGGAGAACTATCCTTTCTCGGTTGAGGGAGGAGACAGGAAGAACTGGAGCATCAACAGCCTTCAACCTGGTGAGACATACCAGATACATCTTCAAGCGCGCGTAGATGAGAACGCGGTGCAGGGCAACAACACGCTGAACTTCCGGGTCGACACCTCCGGGATCTCATACGTTGAGAAGGTTCCTGTGGAGGTCAGGTCGGACAGGAACGTCCTGGCTGTAAAGGACATAGAGTTCCCGGGAAAGGTTGCTCCCGGTACATCGGCACAGATGAAGCTCGAACTGGAGAACCTGGCCGACTCCCAGCTGAAGAACATCGAGGTTTCACTGGACGTCTCCGGTCAGAACCTACCGGTCGCAACATCTGACTCCTCAACAAAGAACATCGAGGCAGTATCTGCCGGAGAATCAGTCTCCGTCAACTACACGCTGAACATCGATGAGTCGGCTGAGAACGGAGTCTACAAGCTGCCGATCACCATCAGCTTCGAGAACGAGGCCGGAACCGAGTTCGAGCAGTCGACGACAACCGGTGTCAATGTCGGTGGAGAGCCGCGGCTTGACGTCGGCCTGAGCACCGAGGAAGCACTGACCGGAGGAACGAGAGAGATAACTTTCCGGCTTGTCAACCGCGGGCACGGAGCAGCAGACTTCGTATCCCTGGAGCTCCAGGAGAACGACAACGTAGAGGTCATCGGCAGCAACAAGGTCTACATCGGTTCCATGGATCCCGACGACTTCCAGAACGCATCCTTCAAAGTCAACGTCAACGCGGAGCAGGAAAGCGTGAACGTGGACGAAGTCAAGTTCCCTGTCCAGGTGACCTACAGTGACAGCGGAGGGCAACAGGTCGAAACCCAGAAAGTCTCCGCAGAGCTCTACACACAGAAAGACCTGCAGAAGTACGGACTGGGAACAGGAGGCAGTCCACTGCCGTTGATAGTCGTGGCGCTGCTTCTGGTAGGCGGCGGGGTCTACTACTGGAGAAGAAAGCGGAAGGAGTAAACACCTATGCTCCTGGACTTCTTCCGCCTCTCCGTCAACTCTCTGCGCCACAGGAAAAGGCGCTCCTGGCTCACCATAATCGGCACACTCATCGGCATAATGGCCGTAGTCTCCCTCGTATCCATCGGCCAAGGGTTGGAGTCGTCGGTCGAATCAGAACTCAACGAACTCGGCGGAAACAAAGTCTTCATCTCGCCGGGTGGCGGCCTATCCGGGCGCTTCTCCGACACCACGTTCAAGCTGACAGAAGATGATATAGCAGCGGTTGAGAGGGCCAACGCCGTGGAGGAGGCCGTTGGCATGATTTCCGGCAATGTCCTCGCAGAGTACCGCAGGGACAACCAGTACATCTTGGTTACAGGACTGCCGACAGGAAGGGAGAGACAGGTCGCACTGGATGTATTCGGCATACAGATGCAGGAGGGGAGGTACATAAGACAGAATGACGCCGGCTCCGCAGTCATAGAAACAGGTGTAGCCAAGAACAGGTTTGAGGAAAACGTACTGCTCCGTTCATCCATCAAGATAAACGGAGAGGAGTACAGGATAGTCGGAAAGTACTCGGCATCCGGCGCAGTACAGGGAGTGAACGGCCTTATCCTGCCGATAGAAAAAGCCAGGAAGCTTCTCGGCAAAGAGAACTCGTATGACATGATAGTGGCTCAGGTCAGGCCCGGATTCAGGCCGGAAGAAGCAGCAAGCCAGATAAGTACGCAGCTGAGAAACGAGAGAGACGTAGAGAAAGGAGAGGAAACCTTTAACGTCAGGACAGCAGAAGACATACTCAGATCATTCAGAAACCAGTTAAGCATTATCAGGGTCATCCTGCTCGGCATAGGCAGCATCTCACTACTTGTCGGAGGCATCGGCATAATGAACACGATGTACACCTCCGTCACGGAAAGAACGCGAGAGATCGGAGTGATGAAGGCGGTCGGAGCAACCAGAAAACAGATACTCGCACTTTTCATGATAGAGTCCGGCATGGTCGGCATGATAGGAGGACTGCTGGGCGCGACAGTCGGGATCGGCATCAGCTTCCTCGCAGGAGTCGCCATCAGATCCGCGGTCTCCATACCGTTCCAGCCCTATGTATCCATCGAACTCGTCCTGGCATCAGTACTTTTCTCATTCATCGTCGGCATGGTGTCAGGCGCACTACCGGCTCTAAAAGCAGCCAGAAAAGAACCTGTGGAGGCGTTGAGATTCGGATGATAAAGGACCTGTTCAAGATAGCGTTCAGAAACATAAGGCACAGGGGCAGACGCAGCTGGCTGACAGTGGTAGGAGTATTCATAGGCATCGCAGCCGTCGTAGCACTCGTCTCACTCGGCCAGGGATTACAGAGCTCGGTACAGCAGGAGTTCCAGCAGATCGGCAGCGACAAACTCTTCATAAACCCGGCCAGCAGCGCAACCTCAACCGCCAGCCAGAAACTGACACAGGACGATCTGGAGGCGGTCAGATCGGCCAAGTCAGTCGATACCGCCGACGGAGTCATATTCGCCACGACGACCGCAGAATACAACGACAGACAGGAGTTCGTCACGGTTCTCGGCATGCCGACAGACTCCAAACAGCTTATCAGGGAGAGCTGGGCTTTGGAAATAGACGAGGGTAGAGGCATACAGTCCACCGACACATCAAACATAGTCGTCGGCAGCGCGATCGCCAAATTCCACTTTGGGGAAGATCTGGGCCTGAGATCCCAGTTAACAGTCAATGGGGAGAAGTTCCGTATAGTCGGAACCTACAAGCCGACAGGCGACCCCAGTATTGATCAATCGGTTGTTATGCCTTATAGCCGGGCCGTCGAACTGACAGGCAGGCAGGAAAATATGTACGACTGGATATTCGCCCGGATACAGGACGGCTTCACACCTCAAGAGGCCAAGAAAGAAGTAAAAAAACAGCTCAGGCGGGTGAGAAATCTGGAGAAAGGAGAGGAGAACTTCTCAGTGTCGACGCAGGAAGACCTCCTCGAATCATTCAACAGCATACTTTCCGTCGTCAGAGGCGTCGTCATCGGCATAGCATCCATCTCACTCCTTGTCGGCGCAGTCAACATCATGAACACGATGTACACCTCCGTGACGCAGAGAACACGGGAGATAGGAGTCATGAAAGCCATAGGCGCCACCAGAAAACAGATAATGACACTCTTCCTCTTCGAAGCAGGCATAATCGGCATGGCCGGAGGCATACTCGGCGTAGCAGTCGGAGCCACGCTCTCCACACTCGCATCCTATGCAGCCACACAGGCCGTCCAGATACAGATCAACCCGTATCTCGGCCCTGAACTACTGCTGGGAGCCATCGGGTTCTCGTTCGTAGTCGGAGTAATCTCAGGTGTGCTACCGGCAAGGAGAGCGGCGAAGATGCCACCGGCTGAAGCACTGCGGTATGAGTAGAAAGGAGAGAAAAATTAGAAGTGTTCCGGGAGTGTCTCGAAGCAGCCTTCCATGAAGTCTACTGTATCTTCAAGGTCGGATATCTTCAGGACCTCCGTTGCCGAGTGCATGTTCCGGAGCGGAACACCGATTGATCCTGTTGGAATACCTTCTCTGACAAGGTAGATGTTCGCTGCATCTGTCGCACCGCCCTCCCAGACTCCCGGCTGGAAGTCATGGTCTTCATCCTCTGCTGTACCTCTTAACCATTCCTTTACAGTCTCGGGCGTAATTAATCCACGGCCTTTGGATTGAACCATAGTAATCTCCACACCTTCTCCTACTTCAAGGTCTGACTCCTGCTGGTCGATACCGGGAACATCTCCTGCAATGGAAACATCTACAGCAAGGGCAACATCGGGGTTGACTCCGAATGCCGCGGTTTTAGCCCCTTTCAATCCTACCTCCTCCTGAGTGGAGAATACTACAGCCAGCTCATAGTCTTCGTCAAACCTCTTCAATGCCTCTATCCCTGCAGCGCATCCAACACGGTTATCCATAGCGAGAGAAGTAACATAATCTTCCTGGAGTTCTGAGAGATGTCTTTCGAATGTTATGTAATCTCCAACTCTTATTCCGACATCTTCAACATCTTCGTCATCTTCGGCGCCTATGTCGATGAAAAGCTGTTCTTCTTCGGGCAGATCCTCTCTTTTTTCCTTGTCCATCAGGTGAGGAGGCTTCATTCCGATTACTCCTGTCACATCTCCGTCTTCACCATGGATAGTCACTCTCTGGTTCATGAGGGACTGGGTAGTCACTCCTCCAACTTTGGAAAATCTGATGAATCCATTTTCGTCTACAGTCTGAACTGTCAGGCCGATTTGATCCATGTGGGTTGCTATCATCAACGTTTTGTCGCCTGAACCTTTCCGGGCAATCAGGTTGCCCATACTATCTGTTTCGACGCTATCAGCGTGATCCTCTACTTTTTCCTTAATCTTTTCTCTTATCCTGTGTTCATCCCCGGAGACGCCGGGCGTCTCAACCAGTTCCTTCAGAAGCTGTTTCATATAGGATTCTTTGGAAAATGAAGCTTTAAACGGTAACCTTTCAACTCTGATACATGCTCCGATACATAGTAGTGCTTTTGCTCTTGCTGCCTTTCATCGATTTCTACGTGTTGATCAAGGTGGCGGAGACGGTGGGTTTGCTGGAGACAGTGGTTTTCTCGATCGCCACAGGTGTAATAGGAGCAACTTTGATCCGGAGGGAGGGCAGGTACGTCATGCGGAAGCTCCAGAGGAGCGTGACTGGTGCTGAAGTGACGAGAAACTTCGCGGAGGGAGCACTGCTCGTGATATGCGGCCTGATGCTTTTGAGTCCGGGCTTCGTGACTGATGCGCTTGGAGCCATCGCTGCTTTCAGGCCTGTCAGGGAGAGAGCGGTTGCAAGGCTTACTCAAAGGTTTTCCGGAAGCATAGAGATCGAGATGCAGGCTTTCTAGTCTTTAACGATGGAGATCATTATCGAGGCGGCCAGCACCCCTGGTCCGAGCATCGAAGGTATGTTCAGTCCGAAGAGCGATGCCGAGATGGTCAGCAGGACTACGGCTCCTGATTTTCTTATGTAGTCTACTTTTATCCGGTTTCTGAGCCCTGAGGCCAGCAGGAGTCCGAGTGCTGCGGTCGAAACCGTGAGCAGCGCCGGCAGTATATACGCTGTCGATAGTTCGATGGCTGACGGGTTTCTCAGAGACATGACGAGGCCTGTCACTATTATGGCGGGTACTGAAAGCACTTCTGCTTTCTCTATGCCTCCGAGCTGGAGCGATATCGAGAGGATGGCGAGACCTGTAGCGTACTTCAGCCGGCCTACATAGAATATCTCTGTGAAAACAGGGGCTGCCAGGCCTGTAAATATCCCTCCGAGGATTAAAATTGGTGTCACGTGGAGGACCATGTTCCTGGCCTCCTGGACGGATCCTGATTCTGAATAGAGTACGGCGAGTGCTCCAGCTCCTGCGAAGACTGTGAAGGCTACGTTGACAATGCTGGAGAAGGTCTCAATGTATCCTGAGGCTAGCATCGTGGCGAAGACACCGTCGACGAACGGAAGCAGAA
>JBDGTY010000066.1:0-3318 GCA_042216335.1 Candidatus Nanohalobium sp. | reverse complement strand
CCCAGCCCCGGCGCTTTCAGCGTCTTGCTGGCATTTGATAAGAGAAGCTCCAGTTCTGCGAGCTTCGGGTTCAAATCCCGGTACCGGCGAATTTCCTGTAAAGCTATTTTAATCCGGTCTCCCTATTTTTCTGTATGGCCACTGCTCGTGACCTCATGGATGAACCTGATTTCATCGATGCTGAGGCAGATATCGAGGATGTTGTCGATGAACTCCATACGAAGGAGAATACTTTGATCGTACGGAGAGACGGCGATGCAGTGGGTGAGATACATGAGCAGTCGCTTCTGAAGGTTTTGATCCCGGAGGATCGGCTGGATGAGGAGAAGGTTATCGGTATCCTGGGTCTTTCCTTCGATGAGAGCTATGTGGCGGAGAAGGCTGAGGACGTGATGAATCAGCACGAGGTCACAGTTGATCCGGATGAGGACGTTGGAGAGGTCGCTTTCGTCATGGATAGGGAAGACATCAGATCAGTGCCTGTGAAGGAGGACGGCGAAATAATCGGAGTAGTACACGAAGACAGGTTGATAGAGGAGATTTGAGCTATGGCATCTACTGAAGCCTTAACTGATGATCAAAACCTCGCAACCGCAGGTTGCTGGTTGCAGAAGACTCATAGAGTCTTCGAGTTCAGAAGTTTGGAGGAGATTTAGGATGGCTGCAGGACTTTCCGGTGCGACACTACTGAATCTTGGAATACTTCTCGGAGCGGCCTTTGTTATAGGCGAAATTTTCGAGAGAATAGGCCTTGAATCGATACTTGGCTACATCTTCACCGGCCTCATTTTTGGAGCTGGGATAAAGAACCTGGCACCGTACGTCTCATTCATACAGGAGGGATGGGCGATCTCTGCATCTTCGATAACAGGTTTCGCGACCATCGGTGCTGTACTCATACTTTTCCAGGCTGGTATCAAGGAGGAGAACGTCAAGGATATCTTCCTGCACAAGAGAGGTTTTCAGCTCGGCACGATGGTCCTGGCAGGTTCCTTCCTGTTCATCTTCTCGGTTCTGATGCTGACAGGAAGCTCGGTTCTGCCTTATTCGGGTGTAACTCCGCTGCTATTCCTCGCACTTGGTTATTCGATCGTCGATATCGGCGTACCTTCCAAAATAATGCTTTCAAGAGGCCTGCTGAGGAAGGAGATAGGAAGCTACACCATCAAATCAGCAGTCATAAACGTCACGACTGGATTTCTTGTCCTGACAGCACTTGTAATCTTCTCGACCCCTTCTGTCCAGACACAGTTCATGAAGGCGGCCTCCATACTTGGCTTTGCATTGGCCTTCTTCCTGATACACGAGTTCGTGGAGAAGCTGGATGACTACATCATAATGTTCGAGGAGACGGAGGCTCAGTTCGCCATAACTTTCGCACTGCTCCTCTTCATGTCCTACATCACTCAGACGATCGGCATCTCCAGCGTCCTCGGCGCATTCTTCGCAGGAGTACTGGTCTCCAAAAGCGATTTCTCTGATTCGGCGGCTTTCCAGGAAAAGATCCAGGGCATCAGTGAGGGCCTGTTCGTACCTATCTTCTTCGCATGGTTCGGCCTCTCACTTCAGATACTCGGAAGTCACGGAATAATTGCAAACCTGGAAGCCGCAACCTACCTCTTCCTGCTGTCCACGATCGCCAAGCTCTCGATCGGCTACGCAGTAACCCGGCTCCACGACATGGAGAAACCTGGAATGATCGCCGCATCACTCATCAGCCTGGACATCGAGACACTGGTCGTACTCTTGATCGCCATCGACCTCGGAATACTGACCGAACAGATACTCCAGATCTTCGCACCAAGCGTACTCTTCTCCACGCTGACGATTATCGGGCTGTACATGGTGCTGGACCGGTAAATGTTTAAGCAGAAATTGGCTACTTCTTGTTGTGAGCGAAGAAGGTCCGAGTCCTGAGGAAATGCAGGAAAGGATAGATGAAATAAAGCAGGAGATAAGTGCCGCTGGAAACATCCAGAACAGGGTTAAACAGCAGCAGAACTCCACGGAACCCGATCTTCAGGAAGCTGAGGAAGAAGTAAAGGAGGGGGAAAGCGATCTAGGACAGGTCGAGCAGGAGACTCAGCAGGCCGAGAACGATGCCAGCGCTGGAGAGGTGGAAAAGGCTGCTGAGGACAACATGACAGTGGAGCGTATCCTGGGGGAGCAGGAGAAGATAATCGAGAGAGCCGTCCAGGAGATAGAGCAGGAACTCCGAGGCATAGGAGAGGAGCTTGAGGATACTGAGGACGCCGAGAAAACTATACTAAACTTTCTGGAGCAGGTAGCGGAACTGATCGCGGATGTGGAGAGGAGTCTGGATTCCGCCCTCAGGAATGGAGATTATGCTAAAGTCCACAGGTACCTGGGTAAGTTGCAGGGTGTAGTCGTCGAGATAGGAGAATTTGCCCAGGTCGTCGAAGAATTCCTGGTGATGCAGGAAAGAGAGATGGAGGAAATAAGAGAGGAAGCACAGGAGGACTACGAACTGGAAAAAGTGATCCATGAGATAGTGCAGGAGCTCGGAGCCGAGGAAAAAGAGGTCAAAGAACTCCTGATGGACTCGGAAGAACTCAGGGATAAGGAAGCCTACCAGGAGGCGGAAGCCGAGGAACAGGAACTGGAGGAACTGATACAGGAATGGAAAAAGGAGAACTCGGAAGCCCAGAAAGTAGCGGAGAAGCTGGAACAAATAATCGAGGAATCCGAGATGCTCGTGAACGAAGACGAGGAGATCATTGAAGAGCTTGAACAGCTTCGTCAGCGCCTGGAAAGCCTGAGGGACTACCTGATCCAGAACCAGAACGTCATAGACGCAAACGACAACATCGTAGCAGGCAAAGTCGCAAACATCGGAAGAGTCATCAAGGAACTCGAAAAAGCCATAACACGGCTGAAAGACGCCGAACAGAAAGGAAGGAGCACCGCAGAGAAATCTGCCTCCGTCATCAAACAGGGTGCTAGCACAGCCAAAAAGGTCTGGGATCAGGCCGCAGAAAACTCCGAAGAATATGACCTGGGCCCGGAAGGCGGTTACTTCGGATTCGGGAAAAGATGGATATCCGGAGTATGGGGGCTGGTAAAGTGGATTATAATCGCCGCAATCGTCATCGGAGGACTCATCTACCTCAGGTTCGGTATTCTACCAGGGCTGTAAAAACCTGTTAAAAAAGTTCCCAGTAACTCTATAGCATAGGGATAGTCCCCTGGGGTAGCGGTCAAAAAGGGATTTCTCCTCTTTTTGAAGTTTGAAACCCTTGGCCATTCCTACCAGCTTCTGGGGCTGGTGACCCAGGTTCGAATCCTGGGGGGACTAAA
>JBDGTY010000065.1:0-5209 GCA_042216335.1 Candidatus Nanohalobium sp. | reverse complement strand
AAGGAGTTCTTGCTGACGATGGTAACATCGGTCAGGTCAAGAACAACGACAACGTAATCCTCGTAGGAGGGCCAGCAGCTAACAGCCTGACACAGGAACTTGTCAACGACAACCAGACGATGCCTGCATCCCAGTACACACAGGGACAGGGTATCATCCAGCTTGTTGACGGTTTCAGTGAAGGCAACAAGGCTCTTGTAGTCGCCGGTGCAACCGGAGAAGACACAAGAGCAGCTGCAAAGTTCCTGGCTAACTACAGGAACAACCAGCAGGCACTGGAAGGACAGGACAAGGTCACGATCTCAACCTCGTCCGGAAGCGTAGTCTCCAACTAGTGGAGACACCTTCCTTCCAGCCTTTTTCCTTTCATATCTTCTCTTCTTTGTTTTCTTGATCTGAGTTTTTTCTGAGAACTATGCCTAACTGATTTATTCTTTGATATTCAAGTAAGGAATATGCCGACTGCTGATGTTGAGAGTTCGAAGGCTTTCGAGCCCGTGATCGTGGAGACTGAAGGTACTGTTGGAGGTAAGCCCAGGATAGCAGGTACTCGTATCCGTGTATCGGATGTTTTCCTCTGGTATCGTGCCGGTAAAAGCCCGGAGGAGATCGCGGAGGAGTACGGATTGGGTCTGGATCAGGTTCATTCGGCCCTTGCCTATTACTTCAGCAATGAGGAGAAGATCCAGGAACAGCTGAAAGAGAGGGAAGAAGCAGTTGAAGAAGCAAGGGAAAGACACGATTCCAAGCTGTGATTTCTATCCATGCGTTTCTATCTTGACGAACACGTCAGTGGCGCTGTTAAGAGAGGTTTGGAGAGTAGAGGGCACGATGTTTTGACCATGCAGGAAGCGGATCGCTCCGGAGCCGAAGACATCGAGCAACTGCTTTTCACAAAGGAAGAGAAACGGGTTACAGTCACTGCTGATCAGGACTTCCTCAGGCTTGACTCATCCGAAGAGCACAGAGGAATAGTCTTTATAGCGAATAGAGAAGAATCAGCAGGTGAGAAAATTCGGAAGATAACGAGGATAGGAGACCAGATAAATCAGGACGAGATGAAAAATCACGTCGAATTCGTCTAACTTCTGATTCCTGTTTTATAACTTTTCGGTTAACCCATTCTGTATACCGGCAGTGACTGAGATAAGTCGCGAGGTGGACAAATTATGGATAAAAAATTCGATTCATCTAACCCAGTACTACTTGAAACGATCGAGATGCTCCAGGAGCAGGACGCACCTGTCTGGAACTCGGTTGCCGAAAACCTTGGAAAAGTTAATAGAAAACGAGCAGAGGTCAACCTCTCGGATATCGAGAGGGTTGCCGAGGACGGCGAAACAGTTGTCGTGCCCGGGAAGGTTCTTGGAAGCGGCTACCTGAACAAGGATGTTACTGTAGCAGCTTTCAAGGCTTCTAACTCTGCAAAGAACCAGATCAATGATGAAGGAGAGTTTATGTTCATCCGGGATCTGGTCGAGGAAAATCCTGAAGGAACAGGAGTAAAGGTGGTAAAATAATGCGAAATTCAAAGAATTTCTTGGATGCAGAAATCACAGGTGATTTCGAATGAAGATTGTAAACGCAGAGGGAAAGGTTCTCGGACGTCTGGCTTCGGAAGTCGCCCAGTACGCCAGAGATGGTGAAGATGTAAGGGTCGTCAACAGTGAGGAAGCAGTTATCTCAGGAGATGAGCAGGAAGTCAAGGAAGAGTACGAGCAGAAGTACGAGAGAGGAAGGAGGGATAGAGGTCCTTACTTCCCGAAGAGGGCTGACAAGATTTTGAAACGCACGGTCAGGAACATGCTTCCTGATGGATCGGACGGAAGAGACACACGGTCCAAAGTAAGGACTTACCTCGGTGTTCCAGACCAGATGGAGGACGAGGTTGAAGAAGTCGATGTGAAGTCCGGCGACGAGCTGAAGCATCGTAACTATGTAAAGCTTGGTGAAGTATCAGAGTTTATCGGAGGTGACCACTAGTGGCTACACACACATCAGGGAAGAGGAAGACAGCAAAGGCCAGAGCCACCGTCAAGGATGACGGCGAAGGCACACTCCGGATCAACTCCCGACCACTCCATACTTACAGGGAGATGTTCCAGGACAGGGTCAAGGAACCATTGACCATCGCTGGTGAAGAAGTCTTCGGAGACCTGGAGATCACTGTCGATACCGAGGGCGGAGGAATCCAGGCACAGGCAGAGGCCGCAAGGATGGCAGTCGCCCGTGCACTAGTCGAACATACTGGAGACGACGACCTCGAAAGAGACTTCAGGGACTACGACAGGAACATGATGGTCGAGGACCCGAGAAGAACCGAGACCAGAAAACCTTCGCAATCCTCAAAGGGAGCGCGACACAAACAGCAGAAATCCTACAGATAAGGGGATTTCCCACTATCTATTTTATTCACGAGGTGCCAAGTTAATCTATGCAGTTTCCGGTAAGATGCATGTCATGCGGTAAGGTCATAAGCGACAAATGGGAGGAATTCCAGGAAAGAGCAGAGGATGGTGAAGACAAGGGTGAAGTTCTTGACGACCTGGGAGTCGAGAAGTACTGCTGCAGGACAATCTTCCTGACACACGTAGACTCGATGGAAGAGGTAGCAGAGCACAAGCTTACCTAAAATTTATTTTTCACATATCCTTTTTGACTCTTTCAGAAACTCTTCAGCTGTTTCTATGGCTTCTCTTGTTTCTTCTCTATCTGGCTGATAGTTGGTGTAATCTGCTTTTTCCCTCAGATCTTGAAGTCTCGTCAGTTCTGACAGTAATTCTCTATCTATTCGGTCTCTGAACAGCTTACCTAGCTCTGAACTAACTCCTGTATGGGTTTTCGGGCTTGAATCTTCTGTAAGCAGTAAGGCCTTTGCTGCGTTAAACATTGAATAGTAAGCTCTAGATATGGAATCAGCATATAGCTCGTTCTGTAGTAGTACTTCGGCTGATTTAAGCTTGCTTTCAGATAGTTCCAGATGTTCTTCCGCTGATTTCATAGTTTTATACCCTGATCTGATACCTCGCTGTAGAATCCGGCAGTCTCATCCGTTCTTTCATCAAATTTTTTCTTCTCCATCACTTTAGGAGAAAATTTCACGTCTCTCTCCAGTGAGAAGTTTGCAGCCATCTTCGAAACCTTCTTCCAGTCATCTTTATCCTCTTCGGATACAAGAAAGAGTATGTCCACATCACTGCCGGGAACATAATCTCCTCTGGCATAGGAACCGTACAAGATTACTTCCTCCAGCCTCTGGCCTAGGATATCTTCAGCCTGACCGACAAATTCCTGTATATCTTCCATGGACGCTAAACTCATAACTGAAATTAGGGATTACAGCGTTAAATTACTTGGTCAATAGGCCGACCTATTTTCATAAACTCCTCAAAGCCGGCAGAATCATCTCAAGATTCGGAGCCAGTTCAATATCGTCCAGTTCAGAACCCTTGAACCATTCAAGTTTCCCAAATTTGTCCTCCTGTATTTCTGGCTCACCTCCCTCTATCTCTGCGATGTAGCCGTTCCAGAGGAACATCTCTCCGTCGTGCTGGAACTCTCCTGTGTAGAACGGCTTTTCCAGCGACACCTCTACACCTATCTCCTCTCTGGCTTCCCTTACAGCGGCTTCGGTCGGTGACTCGTCTTCCTCGACCTTCCCGCCGGGAACTTCCCAATGGCCTTCGTCTTCTCTGTACAGTAGCAGTATTTTCCCGTCTTCGACGATTAGGCTTCCAGCGAGTTCTATGGGGCTCATAGCAAACTAAATAGGACTACCATGGTTAATAATCCAACGGCGTTTCCGGCCAGGAACTCGAGCCATCCACTGGAGTCCATGTCCTCGGCTTCCTCGAATGCTTCCTCCACAAACTCTGTCAGGACTAGGTAGATCATGGCTCCTGCTGCGAATCCGTAGCCGACAGGAAGGAACGCCCGGGCCTCACGCACGAAGTAGAAAGCGATTACTGCTCCGATGGGCTGTGGGACTGAGGAGAATATTGCGGCGCCCATGGTCTTCCAGTTGGAGACTCCTGAAGCTTTGAAGGGTATGGAGATTGCGACTCCTTCGGGAATGTTTTGGATGGAGATCGCGATGGTCATTGTGATGGCGATGGCAGGGACCATGAATCCGAGTAGGGGGATGCCGCTGCCTAGACCGAGTTCTGCGAACGCTACTCCTATTGCTACGCCTTCTGGGAAGCTGTGTACTGTCAGGACTCCTAGGATAAGCACCATCTTCTTGAAGTCGCTCTCCTTGAAAGTTCCCGGATCTATCTCGGCCTCATCCACTATCCGTCTCCCTAGGATTACGAGTAGTCCTCCGAGTAGGAGTCCGCCTCCGACTGCCAGGTACTGTGAGTTAAAGATGGGGTATTCCTGGGCTGCCTTGAGGCCTTCTGGTATAAGCCCGAGGAAGGATGCTGAGAGCATTATCCCGGATGCCAGGCCCCACATCGTAACCAGCCAGCGCTTGGAGAACTCTTCGACGAAGAAGAACGGTACTGCGCCGAGCCCTGTGGCCAGGTCGGTTATCAGGGCGGCGACGAAAACTATCAACAGGTTCTCCAGCAGCGCCATATTTTAGTTACTGGACTACTGTTTATCACTTTTTCTGTTCAGAGAGAAAGAGGGAAAAGATGTTTCAGAGGCTTTCATTGATCGCCTCAGCTACTTCCTCGCCGTCCTCAAGCTCTGAACGGTTGTACGTGATCTCCAGTTCATCGCCCTCGTAGATCGGTGTGACGTGGAAATGCAGGTGGAATACTTCCTGTCCAGCCTTCTCCCCGTTGTTCTGGGCGATGTTAACTCCTTCCGCGCCGAAAGCATCCTTCACCGCGTTCGACACCTTGACGATCGGCTCCCACATGTAATCCATGTGCTTGGCATCGTGTATGTCGTCGACGTGCTCCTTCGGAATGACCAGTGTATGGCCCTTTGAGACAGGGTTGGCGTCGAGGAAGGCCACGACGTTTTCATCCTCGTAGACGATGTTTCCCGGTATTTCGCCGTCGATTATCTTGCAGAATATACAGTCATCAGTCATATCCAAGGCTTGGACTCGAAGTGTGAAAAATGTTTCCGGCCCGAACCTGTTTTAAAAGTATTAATCCCTCCAGTACATTCTACAGCCAAGCGGTTGTAGTGTAGTCTGGTCAATCATTTCGGCCTTTCGAGCCGATGACCCGGGTTCAAATCCCGGCAACCGCAA
>JBDGTY010000064.1:0-3297 GCA_042216335.1 Candidatus Nanohalobium sp. | reverse complement strand
TCGATGGAGAAGTTGAGCATCTGGGAGATCTGGATAAATATGAACAGCCACGCCACCGCGTAGATCAGGAATCCATGCTTCTCCTCCGCATAGGAGTTGAACAGCTGCTTCAGCAGGTACTTCGAGGAGATTATAGAGAAGACCGCGGCGAAAATTATGAACAGCACAGTTTCGGAGATGCCCAGTGCGAACTGTGAAGGAGTCGAGACGCCAGTATTGAGCACCGCGAGACCCAGTACGACGATAACGTCCTGCAGCAGGAGGATGCTTATGTTGAGTCGGCCGGGCAGCGAGGTTATCTGGTCCTTGTCGGACAGCATCTTGACGACTACCGCTGTCGAGGAGAACATGAGAAATATACCGGCAAAAATAGACTGTACAAAGGTGAATCCGACTAACTGGCCTATCAAGTAGCCTGAACCGAGCATGAAAAGCATCTGAGCTATCCCTATCAGCAGAGTCGGCCTGATTATCTCCCTAACGTCGCCTATATCCATCTCCAGTCCGATGAGGAAGAGCAGGAACGCCAGGCCGAGTTCTGAGAATATCTGAATCGGCTGGCTGTGAGACGTGATGTTTAAAAGTGCCGGGCCGAGTATGATGCCGGCTAGTATGTAGGCCGTGACCGTCGGCTGGTTGAACCTGTGGAATATTATGGCGAGTAAAGCTGCCGTTACTACTGCTATCGCTGCCGGTTCAATTCCCGTCGCCATCTAGTACGCCTCGGAGATCCCTCTCTGAGACAGGACCTCTACGGTGAATAACGATCTCCGAGTTATTAACTTCTGCGATTGTCGAAGTCGGACCATCACTCAGCTCACCCTCATCCAGGACAAAATCAACTTTATCCAGAAGTTCATCGGAGATGTCATCCACGCTGTAGGATGTACTTTGACCCGAGATATTCGCCGATGTAGCGGTTATAGGCCCTTCTTCTGCCAGCTTTCTCGCTGTTTCGGAACCCGGAATACGGAAAGCGAAGTCCTGGTTGAGGTTGTCGGGAACATGACTTCTCTTATCCACTATCAACGTAAGAGGCCCCGGCATAAACTCCTCAATCAATTCTCTCTCATCCTCTGTAAGGCTGGCGTGACTCTCGACCTGCTCCAGGTCATAGCAGATGACTGTCAGAGGCTTGGACTTCGGCCGCTGCTTCGCCTCATACACTTTTTCGACTGCTTCCTCGTTGAGTGCGTCGGCGGCTATACCGTACGCTGTCTCAGTCGGGAATACTCCAATTTTCCCATTCTGGATCTGTTTTCGTGCTTCTTCCAAGTTCATATTTCCTCATTTTTCGGGAACTATTTTCAGTTCTGCGAAGTATTCTCTGTGGAACCCACTATCGAAAGTCGCTAGCTGGTCTGCCTGTTCCTCTGCATGACTTCCTACCATGAAGTCAGGAGACACGTGCTGCCTCCTGTTGAGGTTGTTTCCGCACCCACTGCACTCTATCCTATTTTTATTCCCGCATTTAGGGCACTGGAACTCTTCATCTTTGTCTTCCAAGTAATTTGAGTATTTCTGTGCGGCCAGGTAAGAAGCTTGCCTGTTAATTTTCTCTAATTTTATCCCTGTCTTTTCTATAAAGTTGTCAAGCTTCTCCTTTGAGTTGAGGTATGCTGCGAGCTCTGTATAAACTATCTGATCTATGAAGAGGCCTCCTTGTTGGTTAAGCTTTCCAAGCAATTCTTCCGCTTTCTTGTTGTTTTCGTCGTTAGGGTTCAGGAGCGAGATCAGTACGTTGGTGTCGATTACTGTTTTAGTCACCGCGGAGCTCCTCCATTATCTCATCAGTCGATTTATCCGTGTCAAGACTGCCCCTCCACTCACTGAAAGGATTTTCCTCGACCTTCTTCTCCACTTTCAGCTCTCCATCAACCAGTTTGAATTGGAGGTCGTCTCCCGGCTTGATGCCTGCCCGTTCACGGATATCCTTCGGGATAGTCACCTGACCCTTCCCAGTAACACTCGTCATAAAAGTAATACTGGCGAGTAATACTTAAGAATCTTACACCCAGTTAATCTCAACCTCATCAGGCCTCCAGTTCGGCTTCACACCAGAATCCTCTAAATCCAAGCCTCTATCTCCTGCCTTCAGCTGGACAAGTCCCTGGTGTGCGATCATCGCGCCGTTGTCCATGCAGAACTCAGGCGGCGGGAAGTAAGCTTCAGCTCCCCTCTGCTCGCACATCTTCTCGACCATCTCACGCAGCCGGGAGTTCATGGCGACTCCTCCCGTCAAAAGGGCTTCATCAGATCCTTCCTGACTCATCGCACGCTCCAGAGCCTCGACTACAGCCGAGTATGCGTGTTCCTGGAAGGAATTAGCTAAAACTTCGTCTTCAACATCCCCGATCTTCCTCTGCGTCTCCGTCACCAGCCCCGAGAATGAGAAGTCCATTCCCTTGATTGGATAGGAAAGTTTGATTATATCTTCCGTCTGTTCGGCCAGTTTCTCTATCTCCGGGCCGCCTGGATGCGGGTAGTCGAGGTCACGGGCCAGCTTGTCCAGTGCGTTACCTAGCGCTATGTCCAGCGTCTCTCCGATAACATGGTACCGGCCGTTCCTGAACTCGATTATCTGGCTGTTGCCTCCCGACACGTAGAGAGTGGAAGGGTCCTCCGCCTCAGTGGTGCGAGTACCGATGGAGATGTGTGAAAGGCAGTGGTTGACACCCAGAAGAGGCACGTCGTGTTTCGCGGCCAGGCTCCTTGCGACGACTGCCCCAACGTCGAGACACTGCGGGATGCCTGGGCCACGGGAGAAAGCGATAGCATCCAGTTCTTCAAAATCCACGGATTTCTGCTCCGCCTCATTCAACTTCTCCAGAGCGTGCTGGTAGTGGTGCTCGGCCGCCTTCCTCGGATGGATACCGCCCTCCTCCGGCTCGAACATCGACTTCACGTTCGCCAATACCTCGTCCTCACTGACCACTCCAACGCCGAAGGTGTGGGCCGTGCTTTCGATTCCAAGAACTTTCATACTAGAAAGATGAGAAGAAAGAGTTTTCAGTACTTTCTCTCAAGAAAGTCTTTCAACTTCTCCAGCGCCTCTTCCCTGTGAGAATTCTCGTCCTTGAACTCGGGATCCTGTCCCCAGGTCTCATCGTTTCCATCCGGCAGGAAAAGCGGATCGTAACCGAAGCCTCCATCACCTCTCGGCTCTACTATCGCTCCATCAGCACTGCCCACAAAAACTTCGTTCTCACTATCAGGGACATGTAGAGCGATCACCGCCCGGAACTCGGCTTTCGCGCCTTCATCGACAAGATCCAGGATCTTCTCCTTGCCGACCTT
>JBDGTY010000063.1:0-7540 GCA_042216335.1 Candidatus Nanohalobium sp. | reverse complement strand
GCCTCGTCAACTCCTGGAGGTGTGCAGTCGACTACAACATCTATTTCATCCAGCTCATCCTCCAGCAATCCTTCTACGTAGAAGCCCTTTTCCTCCAGATTCTCCTTTCCATCCTCGTTGGATGCGTAGAGGTCTACGCCGTGTAGAGGGCCTTCCTCGCTGAGAACAGTCCTCAGGCCTCCCGTCTGTGAAACATCCGCCACTCCGTAAAGTTCCATGTCTTCCTGGTTTTTCACCGCTTCCGCGACTCTCTTTCCGATCGTACCGACACCGGCCACTGCGACTTTTACCATAATACCACGTAATACAGAACGAAGAGCTGGAATAAAAGTTTAGTCTTTCCGAAACTCCTCAAGGTTCTCAATTTCTCCATCGCCCTTCCTCTTTCCCCTGTTGTGGAAGACTTTCCCGCTTTTCTCATCTATCACGGCAGTCCAGTCCTCGCCTTCCTCTATCCTGATGTCTCCTCTGCAGTCGATCCTGAAGTCCTGAAGCTGTGTCCCTGCCAGCCCTCTTCCTTCAGTAAATCGAAGATCTTCTCCAGCCAGTCCGGTGTCGGATTCGGTCTCTCAACGTAGAAGTAGCCGCTGACAGTTATCGGAAACTCTACTGCAGTGACCAGTCTCTTTGCTTCCCTGCTGCTGTCTTTCTCCTCTAGGTCCTCTGACTTGACGGGAACGGAGTCATCGGTGATCTTGACATCCGGCTCGCTCCAGACAGTGAAAACCTTGAAGCTGTTGAAGTCTTCCCGGTACTCTTTCTCCGGATCGTCGCCGTATTCAAGGGTTTCGACTTTCATCCTTCTGAGCCGCTATAACCTCCTTATCCACCTTCCTCATGGTTTCCCTGGCTTTTTCGGCTCTTCATTGATCAAGCATCCAGCTAATTCTTTCAGGGTTTCGTAGGCTTCGTCCATGTACTGGTTTTGCCTTCAACTGATTTAGTTTCTGGGTTTGAGCTTGTGATGCAAAATAATCTTAACATTTCCTGCATTAACAGTAAACATGGTCCAGAGACAAAAGGACTCACACAAGGGAAAAAACGGGAAAGTGGCCGTGATTGGAGGCAGTAAGGATTATACTGGCGCTCCTGCTCTATCGGCCCAGGCAGCACTTAGGACGGGTCCTGATTTAGTAAAGATAGTTACGTCAGAGACTATCTCTGATGTAGTAGCATCTTTCTCTGAAAACCTAGTTGTTTTGGATTATCCCTCCGGGTATCTAGGGCTTTCGGGAGTTGAAGAGGTTATGGAGGCCGTTGCCTGGAGCGATGTCATGGTTATAGGTCCTGGGCTTGGTGAGGCCGGTGGAGAGGCAGTAAAGGAAGTCCTGGAAAGAACCGGGGTACCCAAGGTTATAGATGCCGACGCTATCGAACCTGCACTAGACTCCGATATCTCTAATGCGGTCTTCACGCCTCACAGCGGTGAAGCAGATTTAATCAGGGAAAAGTTCGGAACTATCGAAGAGTTTGTGGAGGAGAAAGAGGATGTTGTCGTACTGGAGAAAGGCTCGACAGACAGGATATACTCCGAGGACGGTGTTATAGAGATTGAAGCCGGCCATCCGGGAATGACGGTTGGGGGAACCGGCGATGTCCTGACAGGTATTGTAGCGGGTTTGATCTCGCAGGGTACTGGCCTGGAAGATGCTGCAATTAAGGCAGCTGAAGTAAACGGAAGAGCAGGTGAGAGAGCCGCGGAGGAGTATGGAAACGGCTTGGTTGCTACCGATCTGTTTGATGAGATATCCAAAGTGTTTTTAAAGATGCACTAGATTTGAGTTTTCATGGATTTCAGTGATTTTGTTGAGAAGTATCTTGGATACTGTGAGGTCTGGGCGGTCGCCTTGATCTCTGTCATAATGAGTAATGCGGTAGGTTTTGCTATGATGCCTTTTCTTGCTGCCGGTGAGGCTGCTCTTGTTTTGGACGTGATCTATTTTGCCTTAATTTCTATCGGCGTATACTATCTTGTGCAGCACCGTGATTTTGGCTTCAAACGTGTCGAGGTGCTGGCTACCGGCTTCACTTTTTCTGCGGTATCTTTACTCTCGTTTTTGCTCTCGACGGCAGGTTATCTTGTCTTTGCTCCTTCAACCCTTCCTATGTCCATCGCCAGTTTCCCCAGGATTTTCCAGATTTTCCTGGTGTCTATAGGCCTACTGATTCTGATTAGAGACTTTAAGGATAGAAATAACATGCTGTATCTTTCCTCCACTGCCGCTGGCCTGGTCCTGGCCGTTGCGGCTTACTCTATCCTTGCTGGAGCCGATGTCTTCTCAACAAGCCTTGAGTACTTTCAGAGCTCTGGGATCTTTGGCGCAGTAATTAGTGCTTTCCTTGCGTTGATAGGAGCATCCTACATTTCTGATATAGTGGATTACAGGGAGGAAACAGTTACAGCAGCTTCGCTTGTGGTTCTGGGCTCTCTTAACTTCGGTTTCGAGTACCTAAGCGACTACCTTACATATCTCACCAACCCTCAGGTAGGCCAGATGCTAATGGAATCGGCTCTCGGCGTTGGAACAATCGACTCCGTAGTTTTGGCTACAACAGGGATAGTATACGCGGCCGGCCAGTACCTGAACGATATCTACAGCGAGGTCTAGCCCAGCTCGGCGATGAGCTTCCTGTAGACTTCGTGGTTCTCCAGCGTGTCTCTGTCTCCCAGCACGACCAGCTTTCTTCTTGCTCGGGTCACCGCTACGTTCAGTCTTCTCTCGTCCTTCAGGAATCCGATGTTGTCCTGAGGGTTGTTGCGTACCAGCGAGATAATCACTGCTTCCTTCTCTCTTCCCTGGAAGCCGTCGACAGTATCTACTTCAAGGCTTTCCCTGCCCAGTTTTTCGTTGATGAGGTCTTTCTGGTCCTGGTACGGTGTGATAACCGCTATCTGTTCTTCCTCCAGGCCGTTCTCCAGCATTTCTTCGGCTAGCTCCACAGTCTTCGTTGCTTCCTTCCTGTTCAGCTTCGAGGTCGAGTCCTTCAGCGACTCTTCTTCTCCTTCAACGTCTATGAATTCTGCGACCGGTTCTGCTTCGCCTCTGTAGTCGAGGCCTTCCAGTGTGTGGTCTGCGACCTTTTTCGCTGCTTCCAGTTTTCCGTCGTAGAACTCCTGGTTGGAGAACTCCATAATCTCGGTGTTCATCCTGTACTGCTTCTCAAGCATCTTCTTCGCTTCCGGATGCTTCTCGGCCAGTTTCTCGAACAGAGTATGTTTCAGTTCCTCCTCGTCGGACTTGACTGTCGGCGGCAGCTGTTTGTGGTCTCCGGCCATCACGGCCTTTCTACCGTGTGTCAGAGGGATGAGGCAGGATGGTTCTGTTGCCTGGGTCGCCTCGTCGATCACGACAGTGTCAAACACGCGATCCTCCATAAGTTCGCTCCCGGCCGAGGAGTTGGTGGAGCATACTACGTCCGCGGATTCGATGACTTCCTCTACAGCTTCTTCCTTCAGTTCATCGGCCTTCTCGAACTTTTCGTCCACTTTTTCCTGTATCTCGAGCCATTCGGCCATCTCCTTTATCTTGTCTTCGGGTACACCTCTGCTTCCTCTGCCTTCCTCAGCTGCTTCTTTTATCTGTTCGTCGCTCATGCCTCTTCTCCAGCGGCCGCTCGGATGCGTCAGGTCATCCTGCTTGTCCTTCAGTTCGAACGCTTCCTCGCGCAGTTCTTCCGCTCTCTGGTACTTTTTCTTCTCCTCGACTTTTGCATCCAGTGTATTTTCGCGCAGCTTCGGTGTGACGCGGGCTGGATGTCCGACTCGTACGGCCTCGACGCCGTGGTCAAGTAAAAATTCGAGAATGTTGTCGACTGCTGTGTTCGAGTCAGCTGTCGCCAGCACGGAGCGCCCTCTTTCTATCTCCTGTCTTATGACTTCTATAGCTGTCGTAGTCTTTCCTGTTCCTGGCGGGCCGTGGATCAGGAACGTGGAGGAGCCTAATGCTTTCTCCACAGCCTCTCTCTGCGAGTCGTTCAGCTCTTCGTTGAAGAACTCGGTGACCTCTTCTCTCCCTACTCTTGGGTCTTCCAGCTCTGTTACGATATCCCTCAGTTCTTTGAGGTGTTCTCCAGGTGTCAACATGTCTTCAGTGGCTTCCTTCATCCTCTGGTAGGTTATGTCGTTGACGTAGAGGTCTAGCCGCAAGTTCTTTCCGTACACGAATCTCTGTGGTTTTTCGTCGAACGCTACTGTAATTGAGTATTTAGTCTTCTCTATGACTGTTCCTGTTGGGTTGTCGTCGCGGAGAGGGTCGTTTTTTGATACCATGGCGAGGTCTCCGACCGATATCTCGGTGTCAGGCAGTTCTTCGCCTTTGTGGTTCCGCATGAACTTCACTTTGTGGCCCTCGATGGATTCTCCCTGGTCGCGGCCTCTGAGGTGGAGGATGGCTCTGCCTTTGTCCTCTCTTTCCTTTCCGGACAAGTTTCTGATTTCTCTTTCATGTTTGCGCATCTCTTCCCTTCTTTCCTCTTCTATCAGTTCTTTGAACTTCTCCACGTAGTCCATGACTTCTTCCTCTTCCTCGTTCAGTACGGAAGCTTCGACTTCCTCTCCCCCGATCTTTTCTCCGTCTATTTCTTCCGCGAGCTTTTCCGCGTCTCCGTAGACCTCAACGACCGCTTTTTCTCCGTCTATCTCTATCTCGCCGAGGTCTCCGGGTTTGAAGCTGGTTTCGCCTGCCACAGCGCCCACAATATCGCCTGGGCCTCTGCCTTCGACTCCGTGGATCAGGATGTTCATGTTTAGCCGGCGAGGGCCTAGAATTAAAAATCGTTGGAGTGGAGTTCTGCAGCTTTCCCGGAAAGGATAAAAATCTGAGCGGACATTATTTGGATGATGGCTGAAAGGATTCTTGAAGGTGGTTCAGAGGGTGCTGACTCTCTTCTGGAGGATGAGATAAACCCTGTTTTTTCTGGAGGAGGTAAGGTATGATGGCGTACCTGAGCACGAGTACAGGGAACTGATCCCCTGAATCAAATGATGTTCCTGACTGTGGCTTAGATGTCTAGCTACTTTTCTGCAGTGCCGTGGTATGCGTTCTCCTTCTTCCAGCCTGGCTCGAACTCGTACTGCGTCCCTGAATCCCTGATCCTGTCCTCAAACTCTCTCAGTTTCTCCCGGGCGCATTCCGGCACCAGGTAGCTCCATTCCTCGCCGCCTTTGATACGCCTCCGGATTTCGGAGCCTGAATAAACTTCTGGATCTTTCATCTCTGGGTTGATGACTTCAACTTCTTTCTCCACTATATTCTGGACTCTATTATTTCCTGAGACTATAGCCTCCGCACCTGTTTTCTCAAGAACTTCTTTTCTCCAGGCTTCATCGCTTTCATTATCTTCTACTTCGAAAATATCTATTTTGGGAAAACATTCGTGAATCAATTCTTTTCTTTCATCCGTTTTCAAAGGATTCTCATCGGTTCGGGACTCTCCGGCGCTCCCGATAACTATGACAAATTCTTCGTTTGAGAACTGCTCTACTACGTGCTTGTGGCCGATATGAAATGGTTGGAAGCGTCCGATGAATGCCGTGGTCATACTGAGATTTCGGTCAGCGAGGCTTTTAATCCTGCATCTTGACATACCGCACACGGCCGTGACTCGATACTTTCCCGTTCCTCCACTTCCTGAGGACCTGTCTCCCGTCCTCGCTCACCGGGCCTACAATGATGCCGTTTCCTCTTATGTGTTCTCTGGCCTCATCGAAGCTTTCTGTTGCACAAGAGAAAAGAATCTTTTCAAAGTTGCCTTCTACTTCCTCGAAGCCGTTTCCCATCCTTATCTCCACGTTTTCAGGAACTTTTTTCCTTGACTTCTCTGCCAGCTCCTCATCAATCTCGATCCCGACGACTTTTCCCGATAGTTCTCCGAGGATTGCGGCCTGGTAGCCCGACCCGCTCCCGATCTCCAGGACTTTTTCATCGCCGCTTAGCTCCAGCAGTTCCGTTACTTCGGCAACCATGTGGGGTGCTGAGATAGTCACGCTGTCGATGGGAACAGGCTTGTCTGCATATGCGTCTCCGGAATGTTCGCTGGGAACGAACTCTCGTCGATCGACCTTCCGGAACGCGTCCTCAACCCTGTCCGACTCTATCCTGCCCTGTTCAACCAGGTAATCGACGAGCTGGTCATTCGAGCTGAAGTTCGGCCTCATCAGTTAAACAGTGCGTCTCCAGCCTCTAAAACATCACTGCGCTTCAGCTCAGGGAACTCCTCAAGGTCATGTTCTTCCAGAAGCTTCTCGCCTATCCTGTACGCAACAGTGTAGCCTAGCCATCTTGGATAATCTCCGTTGCCGTAGAATATGTCTTCGGCTTCTCCGAACTCCTTGCTCATCTGCTCTCTGATTTCATCCCAGTTATTCTTGATCTCCTCTTTACTTGCGGTCTTACTGACAGGGTCGATGTAATCGGTTATCTTCTCCGCGAACAGCTGCGCATGGGCGTCCATCAGAACCTGCTGCCAGACAAACATCAAGTTCTCAAAATCTGTCTCTTTCTGCTCGTGGAACCATGCATGCGCGAACTCGTGGGCTGTAGTAGACTTCAAACTCTTCTTCCAGCCCGAAATCTCGGAGTTAAAGTACAGTTCTATCTTCCTTGGAGAATGGCATCGGCCTGTAGCGCCGTCAACCTCTTGGATAAAATCACTGTCCTCCCAGCCAAGTGAAACTTCGATATTCTCCTCTTTCGGTAAAACAGCCTTGCTTGCCTCAAGAGCACCCTGAACGGTATTCCTGGCCTCTCTAAGTTCATGGTCTTGAGGCCTGATCGAATACTCCATAGAGTAGAAAGGTTATCCAAACAATTTATTACCTGCCTCAACAACATCTTCCCTTTCAAGTTCTGGAAACTCTTTCAGTTCAACTCCATCCTCACGGAGCTTCTTTCCGATCAGATATGCCAGGGAGTATCCGAGCCAGTTGGGGTAGCCGCCTTCGCTTCTATCGATGAAGAGAGGGTCGGGGAAGCTGTAGGTTCTGTCAAGCTCTTCTTCCTTAATTTTGTCCCAGTAATCAGCTATTTCTTCCTTTGATTGCTTCGTTCTCCAGGGGTTGGAGACTTCTGGAACCAGTCTGGCTGTGGTGTTCTGGGAGAGCGCCTCGTTAAGGATGTACATCCACATCGGCATCTCATCATCGCTGTCCATGGCTTTTTTCTCGTAGAAGTATGTGTGGGCATATTCATGGACGGCTGACGCAACCACGTTTTCCTTCCACTCATCTACCCTGGAATTGAACTCTACTTTTAGGTAAACTGGGGAGTAAGCCATGCCCCTGGTTCCACCCATCTTCTCCTTGACAAAATCGTCCCCGTTCCAGCCAAAACCGATCTTCAATTCTTTTTCTTTGGGTAAAACCTTCTCTCCCCTCTCAACTCCTTCTCTGGCCAGTTCCTTGGCTTCTTCAAGCTCATCAGTATCGGGTTTGTGAATCATTCTCTAGTGAATATTTCATCCCCGGCTCTGATAACTTCTTCCTTTTCCAGGTAAGGGAGTTCGTCCAGTTCGTGTTTTTTCAGTAGTTCTGTGCCGATGT
>JBDGTY010000062.1:0-2463 GCA_042216335.1 Candidatus Nanohalobium sp. | reverse complement strand
TGCCAGAGCTCGTCTCTAGACAGGATAAATGCTATCAGGAAGCATGTAGTCACCATGAATGGGCTCATTTCGGCGACTGCTGTTGAGAGGCCTAGAGAAAACATTCCGCCTGATGCGAAGTACCGGAGTTTGTCTCTTTCTATCATGGGTTTGAATGTGGTATGCGTGGTTTAATTCTTTCCTGATCAATGCCTTTCTCACCTTTATAAAATTTAACCGAGGTTTCGTAGTTACGGGTTATTCATGTCTGAAACCAAAGAAGTTGTAAGAATCGCGCGTACCGGAATCGATGGTACAAAGCAGGTCTCGAAGGCGTTGACCGGCCTGAAAGGAGTCGGCGATATGTACGCCAACGCAGTAGCATCCGAGATGGACTACGACGACCAGAGGATCGGAGACCTGTCAGAGGAAGAAATCGACGAGATAGAGGAAACACTGAAGAATCCGGAAAAAGTAGATATCCCTGAATGGGTCAGGAACAGGAGAAAAGACCGGGAGACAGGCGAAGACACGCACCTGATCGAAGATGATCTCTCCCTCAAAGAAGAGTTCGACATAAGAAGATACAAGGAGATCGGATCCTACCGTGGATGGAGACACAAAATCGGCCTGCCTGTAAGAGGCCAGAAGACGAAGTCCTCGTTCAGATCCGGAAGCAAAATCGGAGTAGACACCGCATCCATCAAGGAAGAAGCATCCAGCGGTGGAGAAGACGGAGACGAAGAGTGATTCATAGATGGTAACGAAAATCAAAGATTTTCTAAGTGACCGAATCGGGGCGATCCGGTAATGGTAAAGAAACTCAAGCAGACATACGAGACACCTAACACGGGCTGGAACGAGGAAAGGATCAACAGGGAAGACGAACTGATGGAGGACTACGGCCTGAAGAACAAGAAAGAGATCTACAAGGCCCAGAGCCAGCTAAGAAGCTTCAGGAGAGAGGCAAGAAAGCTTATCGCTGCAGAGGATAGTGAGGAAGCAGAAAAAGAGGTAATCAACAAGGCGAACAGCCTCGGACTTATCAGAGAAAGCGATGGGCTTGAAGGGCTTCTAACGCTTAACGTAACGGATATACTGGATAGAAGGATTCAGACGGCTGTTGAGAGAAGAGGTTTCGCCGATACTCCGAATCAGGCAAGACAGATGGTGGTCCATGGTCACGTCTATGTGGACGGAGAGAGGGTTGACGCACCAGGCTACCTGCTCACACAGGAGGAAGAAACAGAACTGGAAGTTAGGATGCCTGAACCAGAAGAAGACAACGAAGACGAGTCTTCTCAGGAAGAGGTAGAAGAAACAGAGAATGAGGAAGTATCCGAAAATCAGGAAACTGAAGAAGACGGAACAGAAGAGGAAGAAGAATAATGATAACGAAAACAGGTTTTCTACGTGATCAAACCACTGAGGTGGTTAGATAATGGTTAAGAAAGGACTTGTGCACGTTTACTCAAGTTTCAATAACACGATGGTGCATCTGACGGATGCGACAGGAGCAGAAACTCTGT
This sequence comes from Candidatus Nanohalobium sp., assembly GCA_042216335.1. Lineage (GTDB taxonomy): Archaea > Nanohalarchaeota > Nanosalinia > Nanosalinales > Nanosalinaceae > Nanohalobium. The sequence continues at coordinate 955 of JBDGTY010000062.1, read as the reverse complement.
CAAGAGTGACATCAGGAGAAACAACTGATAAAGGAAGGCTTCAGGGAAGTGCGTTCCCGGCTATGAAGGCGGCCAAGAGAGTTGCCGAGGAAGCACAGGAGAAGGGAATCGAGAAAGTTGATATCCGTGTGAGAGCTCCTGGTGGACAGAAGCAGAAGATGCCTGGTCAGGGTGCACAGCCAGCTATCAGGGCTATTTCCCGATCCGATCTCGAGGTCGGAAACATCGAAGACGTTACGCCAGTCCCTCACGACGGATGCAGGGAAGCAGGCGGTAAACGTGGAAGAAGAGTCTAAAGAGGTTTACAAAGCGTGAAACTTGAAATTCTTGACGAAGAGGACGGAGTTCTGGAAGCACAGCTTTCAAACGCAAACGAAGCCATCGCCAACACACTCAGGCGTTCCATGATGGTCAAAGTGCCGACACTGGCGATCAAAGAGCTTCACATCAATCAGAACGAATCCGGCCTCTTCGATGAGGTGCTCGCCAACAGGATGGGCCAGGTACCGTTCACAATCCCGCAGAACGTCGATGAAGACGATACGGTTCATATTGCGGTACAGCAGGAGGGAGAAACAACGGTACATGCAGAAGATATCAAGGCCGACAATGATGAAGCAGAACCGGTCAATCCTGATGCACTCATCGTCGAACTGAAGGATGGACAGGAACTAACTCTGGAAGGAGAAGCAGTCCTCGGAACAGGGGAGGAACATGCGAAGCACCAGGGTGGAACAATCGGATATCAGAAGACCGACGACGGACAGTTCGTCTTCAGGATCGAATCGACATCCGGATACAGCAACGAGGAACTTCTTGAGGCTGGGATCCAGCAGGTGCAGAACGAACTCGACGAATTCGAGGAAGCAGTCCAAGAACTCTAGACACTTTTTCTTTAATCCTCATTTTAGTTGCACTCCAGCACATGTGTTTTAACTCTTACTTGACAAACTCT
>JBDGTY010000061.1:8155-38811 GCA_042216335.1 Candidatus Nanohalobium sp. | reverse complement strand
ACATCGATGTAGAAAACACAAAAGCAGTAATCCTCGCCATCTGGAACTTCGACTAAACCCACGACGGAAACCAACACTGGAAAGAACTCAAAGAAAGAATGTGGAAGGCATGGACTCGCCGGGATTTGAACCCGGAGCCTTCTCCTTTCCCAACTGATCAGTTGGATGTGGGAGAGGGTTCTTTTTGGAACCCTCAGGTATTGCCAACTGCTACGGCAGTTGCGAGGGAGACGTTCTCCCAGTTGAACTACAAGCCCGTTTAGTTCTTATGATTTGAGTAACAGTTTTCAACCATGGGATACGGAAAACTCGCAAAAGGTGTCTCCGAGGAGGATGCGAAGAAGAGGCTTCAACGAGTGATGCCTTCCAGTAACAGGAAGAAGCATTTCCAGGGCAAGACCCCGAGCGTCTTCATCGGTTCACATAACTATCCGAAGGTTAACACCGGCGTCCTCTCTCCTCAACATCTGGGTAGTTCGGAGATGATGGATTCACCGCGAGAATGGTACGACAGCGATTTCAGTATCGAGAAGATCGCGTCCCTGCGGACTTCACTGGTCAACTCGAAGAAGCGTTTCCAGGTGGATGACACGGACGGCTTCGTAACTAATACTCGTGAGGTGGCGATGGCCAGGAAACCGGTGGATGTAGAGGTGGAGCTGGAGAAGAAGCCGGGCGCCAGTATCTCAGGAGGAAGGGTGAAACCGGTTTCCGCATCAGGAGACGTGAAGGATTTCCTGCTGGGTGAGAACCCTACCGTGGAGAAGAAGGTGGAGAAGGCGTTCTACGACACCGACCTGAAGGCAGAGAACGCGGTAAGAGAGCTTCACGGGAAAGGAGTTGACAACTACAAGATCTTGCAGAGCTTCTCCACAGGCATGCTGGGGGAGGAGGATAACCAGGAGCTGGTGCCGACGAGGTGGAGTATCACCGCGACAGACGACATTATCTCGAAGAATATTAGGGAAGAGGTCAAGCAGTACCAGCAGCTCGGCCAGATAGAGTACTACAGGAACTCGTACGTCGGCAACGACTTCCACATCTTTCTCATCCCTGGTCGGTGGGAGTACGAGTTGATAGAGATGAAGCGGCCGGGATCGGTCTGGAACGCTATGAAGAACACGTACATCGGCCAGAACCATGAAGGCTTCTCCGGCAGGACGGAGTACGCGGATGAGACCTCGGGAGCTTTCTACGCTGCCCGTTTGGGAGCTCTTGAGCATCTGAGGGATAGGCAGCGTCAGGCCAAGGTGCTTGTTCTGCGTGAGGTAACCCCCGAGTACTGGGCACCGCTCGGAGTCTGGGTAATAAGAGAGACCGTCAGGAACGCTTTCGGTAACGAACCTGAAGTTCTTGATACTTTCGAGGATGCGAAGTTCAGGATCAGCGGAGAGTTCAAGTTCCTGTACAACAGGTTAAAGAAGAAGTCTAAGATGATCGGGAGCCGCCAGGCCAGCATCGCGGATTTCTAGTTTTCCATGAATGCATCGTAGAGCTCCACGAAGTAGCTGTACAGGTAGACCCTGAAAGGCACGTTTGCGTAGAGCAGTGCCACAGTCCAGACCAGTATGCCGATGATCGCTACAGGCCAGACCACTACAGGACTGAGCGCATACATCAGTGCCCCCAGGATTATGAATGGAATAGCCAGTACTAAGCTGACTGTTATGAACACGAAGAATCCCATGATGGCGATCGCCCATGATACGATTATCCTGAACAGTAGATAGCCTCCAAACTGCTTCCAGTCCCCTGTTACAGTGGAAGCAGCTTTCCTGATCGAGGCGATGAATCCCTCATCGAACTCTATGGCTCTCTGGAGAGCAAAGTCGTGAACTATACCGCCAAATACCGCAAGGATTATGAACAGTGGTATAGCTGGTAGAAGCATCAAACCTCCCAGTAGAGGCGAGGCCGCGAACGATGCGATCCAACCTATGAAAACCGCCGCCATTAGCATAAACATGCCTATCTGGAACAGGAAGTACTTGAAGCCGTCCACGTAGTGTCTTCCGATGTTTTTACGGACCTTGACCTCTTTCTCCCGTAGGCTGCGGAACATCACGAACCGGAAGACCGAACCCAGATACATGAAGACAAGGAACCCCAGGGCGAAGATGCCTGCGACTGCAAGAAGCACTGCATTGCTTACTGCCGGGGCAGCCGTCGCCATACCCGTCATAGCTCCGGATCCACCGTACTGGCTGGTATTCTGGAAGCCTGTCGGCATGTTAGTGAAGATGTTGAAGAAACCTATACCGCCGAGAAAGATCGAGATAACAGCCAGCCTCGTCCAGGTCATGAAGTCGAACGGCAGAACGATATCCTTCGTTCGCTGGATCGCATCATCGATCTCCTCAACGGCCTGAAGACTCATGTGTAACTATACAGGAAAGACTGTTTTAAACTATTTGGACAGCTTTCTCCAATTTTTATTACTTCACACCAACCTCAAAACATGGATATCGACCTCTTCCCATTCACAGAGAAACGGGAAAAACAGGAAGAGATGCTGGAAAAAGTCGAAACAGTGATAGAAAACGGAGAGAACCTTGTAACACATGCTCCGACCGGCCTGGGAAAAACAGCGGCCGCACTGACCCCTGCACTGGAGGAAAGACTCAGAAACGATAAGAAAGCGTTTTTCCTGACCCCCAGGAACTCCCAGCACGAGATAGCGCTGGAAACAGTAAGGAATATCAACGAGAGACATGGAGAGAACCTGATCGCCGTAGACCTGATCGGGAAGGACCATCTCTGTGAGGCAGACTCCTCTACTCGGGCCGGGAAAGGCCCGGATTGTCCTCGGCATGAGGCGACTATGAATAATCACCAGTTGACGGAGAGGGCGAGGAAAAAACTCGATAGTTTGAAGTATCGCAATCTTTCCGCGGAGCAGGTGAAGCGAGAGTGTAACGCAGTCTGTCCATACCAGATATTGCTTCACATGACGAAGGAGGCTGATCTGATAATCGGAGACTACTTTCATGTATTCCACCCCGCAGTTCGGGACATTGTACTTGAGAAGGCCGAGACCAAGCTTGAGGACTCGATCATCGTGGTTGACGAGGCACACAACATGCCTTCCAGAACACGCTCACTCTTTTCTGCAACTATATCGACAGGTTTACTGGAGCGGTGCAAGACCGAGACTGAAAAGTTCGGGTACTACCAGGAGCAGGAGTATCTCGACCAGTTCAGGGAAGAATTATTCAGGATGTCAAGGAATGAGCTGGGGCAGGACAGCTTCGAGAAGGAGATAGACAAAAGGGACCTTGTGACGCTGGTTGACAGCTTCCACAGCTTCGAGGAGTTAAAGGTCGAGATGCGGGACGTGGCCGATGAGGTCGAACAGGAGCAGGAGAAGTCTTTCTGCCGTCAGCTGGAGGAGGCGATGGAGAAGTGGAAAGGTAAAGACGAGGGATTCGTCCGCTGCATAAAGAGGGAGAAGGAAGAGGTCAAGATCCAGTACAGCTGCCTCAACCCACAGATATCGACGGAGAAACCGTTGAACGCATCGCACTCCAGCATACTGATGTCGGGAACATTGACACCTCCGAAGATGTACGTCGACCTTCTCGGACTTGAAGAGAACCTGACGCATACACAGGAGTTCGGCTCGCCGTTCCCCCAGGAGAACAAGGAAGAACTTGTCGTGCCCAGCCTGACGACAAAGTACGAGGAAAGAGGCGAGTCGATGACACAGAAGTACACATGGATACTCAACAAATCACTGGAGGCAGTCCCCGGAAACGCCGCAGTCTTCTTCCCCAGCTACAACATGCTTAAAGAGATAAGAAAGGAGCTGAAGGGGAAGACTGACCGGAAGATATTCACGGAAACCCAGAGGATGGGAAAAGAAGAGAAACAGGATACGCTGAAGCAGTTCAAGAACAGGTCGGAGGACGGAGACGGATTGCTTTTGGGCGTAGCGGCCGGATCGTTCGGAGAGGGAATAGACTTCCCAGGAGAGATACTGAAGGCAGCTTTCATCATCGGACTGCCTCTCCAGAGGCCGGATCTGGAAACCAAGGCGTTGATCGACTTCCTGGACGAGAAGTTCGGGAAGGGATGGGACTATGGTTATTCTTACCCTGCTATGAACCGGGCGATACAGGCGGCGGGTCGCTGTATACGTTCAAAGGAGGATCGGGGAGTCATCGTCTACATGGACAAGCGCTACAGCTGGAGCAACTACAGGAAAGTATTTCCTCCAGGCACAAGTTTGAAGAAGTCGAAGGCGCCGTGGCAGGAGATAGAGCAGTTCTTTAAATGAACTCAGGATCTTTGATGTAGAGTATGTCATCTTCTACCTCTTCAAAGTCTCCATCCAGTGCCTTTCCGAATCTGCCGAACACTTCACCTGTCTTGCCATTGGCCTGACTCCAGACCTCCATCTCGCCTTCTGCAGACAAAACATCCAAACTTGTATCCTGTCCATCCACCTTGAGAGAGTAATTAAACCGGTAATCCGGATTCTCAATTATCTCAGCTGAAGGATTCCTCTTCGAGTAATTCAGAAAGTTCGGTGGCGCATCAGAACCATCTCGTTCAAAGTGATAATCACCAGATACCACATCAGAGTCAGATAGGTAACACAAAACACGGCTATGCAACTTGTTATTCAGATCAACGCCAGGCTTAACCATAAAGTAACAAAAGTACAGAAAAGTTAAGTAGTTTATTCAGCAAGTTCCTTAGCCCACTCGTAGCCCTCGTCCTCAAGCTTATGGGCAAGCTCAGGGCCTCCGCTTTCAACTATCTTCCCATCAACCATGACATGGACGTGATCGGGCTCTACATGGTCGAGGATGCGCTGGTAATGAGTAATCATCAGGATACCGGTGTCTTCATCGGCCAGAGTATTGATGCCCTTGGCAACAGTCTTCAGCGCATCGATATCGAGACCTGAGTCTATTTCATCGAGGATAGCGTACTTAGGATTCAGTACAGCCATCTGTAGGATCTCGTTTCTCTTCTTTTCTCCTCCTGAGAATCCTTCGTTAAGGTATCTTCGGGCGTAGTCCTCTTCCATATCTAAGAGGTCGAGCTTCTCCCTGAGAAGTTCGTTGAACTCGCTCTGCGGCATAGGTTCTTCTCCTCTTTCTTCTCTCTGGGCGTCGATCGCCTCCTTCAGGAACTCGGAGACCTTGATGCCGGAGACCTGTGCCGGGTACTGGAAGCCGAGGAAGAGCCCTTCCTGCGCCCTTTCATGCGTCTCCTCATCGGTGACGTCCTCGCCGTCGACCAGGATCCTCCCTGCGTCGATATCGTACTCGGGGTTGCCCATGAGGGACTTGCATAGAGTTGATTTACCCGATCCGTTCGGTCCCATGATAGCATGGATCTCTCCGGGTTCTACCTCGAGGGAGACCCCCCGGACTATATCCTCTTCAGGAACCGAAACCTCAAGGTCTTTTACTTCAAGGCTCATATCTTAACAGGAGAAGTTAACTTTCTTATGCTGTGCGAAGAATGAAGTGACATGTTTGAGGAATCTACCATAGTTCTTTGGGACACAGAGTTCACCTCCTGGCCAGGATGTAATGAACACGGCTGGGACAACGAGAAAGGAGAGTACATGGAGATAATCCAGATAGGTGCCGTGAAGGTAGAGACCGAGTCTATGGAGGAGATAGACAGGTTCAACAGGTTTGTCAAACCTCAAATAAACCCGGAGCTATCGGATTACATCAAAAATCTGACATGAATAACCCAGGAAGACGTAGATCAGGCTGAAAAACTGAAGAAGGTCACAGAAGACTTCCTGGAGTGGAGCGAAGGCATAAATTGCTATTCGTTCGAAAATGATTGGGAGTTCGTGGAGAATAACCTGTATCTGGTTGATGAGGAGGTTGAGGCGGAAAGGAATCGATTCAGGGATGTCGTTCCAGTCTTCAAGGAAGAGGGCATCCCTGCTGAAAGCTGGCACAGTGGAGATATCGCGAAGTGTATCGATGAAACAGTGAATCTTCGTTCTCAACAAGACGCGTTGAATGATGCTCTGAACATGCTGAAGGCCTTTCAACTACTGAAAAATCAGGGCTCTTCCAGCGCCTCCTGAACCGTCAACAATCCCAGCATCGCACACTTCAACCGCATCGGGGAGATGTCGCCGACGAAATCTAGAACGTAATCCTTATCCAGATTTTCTACTTCGGAGACTTTTTTGCCTGGTAGTTCCTCGGAGAGGATTGAGGTTACAGCTGTGCAGATGGCGCATCCCTCTGTCTCGTGTTTCATGTCCTGTATTTTCCCGTCTTCGACTTCGAGGTAGACCTTGACTTTGTCGCCACAGGAGGTGTTTTCTCCTTCCGCCCAGATGTCGGTGTCGAGTGGGCCTGTGTTTCTGGGTCTTTTGTTGTGGTCGAGTATCTGTTCTTTGTACATTCAGCTCACGGGGTCGATGACTTCTATCTCCTGGATTTTCTTGAACGCCTGGTCGTGAGTGACCAGTTTCTCCTCGTCTTCGTGTTTCATGGCAGAGATTATTGTTGCGTCTCTGCCGCCTATGCCTGTCTGGTGTTCTCTGGAGAGTATGTCGAGGGAGTCGTCCATCAGGGAGTAGGTGAGATCCGTGACCTTGAAAGGGTATTCCACCATGGTGTCGAGCTTCTCCCTTCCCTTCACTCCTCCGAGGTTTTTGACCAGGAAGTGGCTGACCTCCGTCAGTACGACAGTGTTCACCCTTATCTCCTCGTCCGACTCCAGAAGTTCATCGAGTTTCTCGGCCACATCCTCGTGCTCGGGTGCTGAACTATCAAAGTAGTAGCACCAGATGTTGCTGTCGACGAAAACCATGCTTTACTCCCTCCAGATACCTTTCACACTCAATGGATCAACTTCGGACTCCTCAACACAGCCCTTCAGCTCCTTCAGAGATTCGGAAGACGATGAAGGCTTCAGGACGATTTCACCGTCTCTCTCCTCTACATCAAGTTTCTCACCACCCCTCAATCCAAACTTGTCCCTTAACTCCTTGGGTATCACGACCCGGCCGCGCTCTTCAACAGTAACCTCTCCCATAACAGTTCACATGGGAAAACTATTCCCACAGACTTTAATCCGTTACGGCCGGAAAACATCACCGACTTCCCTGACCGCATCCAGAAACTCTTCCACATCCTCCTCAGTATTGTAGATATAGGGACTTGCCCTGGTCGTACCGTTGACATCAAGTTCCTCCATCTGTGGCTGAGCACAGTGATGGCCGGCCCTCACAGCGACTCCACGCTGCCCGAGAACCTCTGCGACATCATGCGGATGGGCGAACTCGGCACTGAAGGAGACAAGGTTCGCGCCCTCAGGAGAAAGGACCTCGACGCCTTCCATATCCTTCAGGCCCTGTATCATCTTTTCAGCAAGTTTTCCATCATGTTTCCGGATCTGCTCCAATCTGATATCTTCAAGATACCCTACAGCCGCGGCCAGCCCCACTGCACCGGCAACGTTCGGAGTACCTGCCTCAAACCTCTCGGGAGCATCGGCATACTCGACAGAATCCTTCTTCACCGAATTGATTATCCCTCCACCGACCTGGTACGGCCCCATGCCTTCCAGAAGCTCTCTCCTGCCGTACAGTACCCCGATGCCGGAAGGTCCGAGCATCTTGTGGCCAGAAAAGCAGAGAAAATCTACACCGAGCTCCTCAACATCTACCGGTATTTGAGGTACGCTCTGGGCCGCATCCAGCACAACCAATGCATCATTTTCATGCGCTATATCCACAATCTCCTCGACAGGGTTTTCCGCACCGAAGACGTTTGAGACATGCGAGAAAGCGACAAGACCGGTTTCCTCTCCGATTTTTTCCTCTGCTGACTCGATGGATATCCTCCCGTCCTCTGTCTCCAGGAATTTGACATCTTTGCCCTCTTCTTCTGCTTTTCTCCTCCACGGCAGCTGTTCGCTGTGGTGGGCCATCTCGCTGAGAACGATGTCACCCTCAAACTCCAGCGATTCTGCCAGCAGGTTCTCCGCCTCTGTCGCATTCCTGACGAATACTATCTCATCTTTTGAGGCTCCGATGAAGTCCGCGACCTTCCTTCTCGCGTTCTCATATTGTTCAGTGGCGTCCATCGCCAGGTCGTAGAGCCCTCTCCCCACGTTGGCATTGTTCTCCTCGTAGAAGTTCTTCACTGCATCTATGACTTTCTCCGATTTCTGTGTGGTGGCGGCGTTGTCCAGGTAGACGAGATCCTCTCTTTGCTTGAATATCGGGAAGTCCTCCCTAATTTTTCTTGGATTCATAACTGGAGTTTGACGGAGAATTTTATCAGAGTCAGGTCGCATCCTGATACATGGAGAAAGTCAAATTCGAGAACGGCCGTGGGCTTGAACTTGTGGGGAACTTCTGGAGATCCGACTCCGACAAAGGCGTGGTGATGGCTCACGGCTTCACCGGGAACAAAGAGGAGTGGGGACGTTTCACTCAGATAGCGGAGAACCTGAATGATTCAGGTTTCAACGTATTGGCGTTTGATTTCTCCGGATGCGGTGAGAGCGACGATGACTCCATCACCGTTGAAAAGGAAATTGAGGATCTGGATGCCGCTATAAGGTTCATAGACTCCAGGGAGGTTTCAGAGATCGGCGTACTCGGCCTGAGTCAGGGCGGGCTGGTTTCTCTGAGGAGAGCTGATGAGGATATCGAGGCTCTGGTGTTGATGGCTCCGGTCACTGACTCGCTGGGAAAGTACCGTCAGGAGAAGCTGAGCGAACAGCAGAGAAAGGAATTGAGGGAGAATGGATGGACTGTCAGGACCCGTGAAAGAGGTGTACGAGACAGGTACGTCATCCCCGAGAAGGTAATAGACGAGAAGGAGAACCTGGATCAGGACGAGCTACTGAATGGTGTCGAGACTCCAGTACTTTTCGTCCACGGCAGTAACGATGGGACCGTTCCGATAGAGCAGTCAAGGGGAGCTGTGGAGAAGCTTGATGATGCTGAGCTCGTAGAGGTCGATGACGACCATTACTTCGATGAATCCGTCGAGAAGGTTTCCGAAGTTTCAGTTGAGTGGTTCAGAGAAAAGATGAAAGAAAAATGAAAGAAAGTTAACGGTTGAGTAGTTCTCTGACTGTGTCGCGGAAGTAGTAGAGTCCTCCTGTTGCGATGAGCACGACTGCTACGAGCGGTAGCGGGTTTGTACCTCCAGTTTCTCCTGGCTGGACTGCGGCTTCTACCGTTGCTTCCTCCACGTAGGTCTGTGTGTCTTTGACTCCGCGGATCTTGAAGTCGATGAGGTAGTCCTTGATGACTGCTCCTTTCTCGGTGTCGACCTGGAAGACTGCTGTGCCTGTCTGGTTGGGCTCGAGTGTGCCGATGTACTGGCTTGAGGAGGTGTAGCTGAACGGCATGTCGGAGGAGTCCAGTACTCGGATCCTTGTCGCCGATGCTTTTTCGCTGCCAGTGTTCCTGACCTTGATCGTGAGCTGGCCCTGTTCTCCGGCTGCGAGGTTGCTCTCCACTTTGACCACCTTGAACTGCGGCTTCCCTGCCAGGTTGAAGCTGAAGTCTGCTTCCTCAGTTATCCTAGAGGTGGCGTCGTCGCCGTCGGTAGAGTACGTGATGTCTGTCGGGATCGTGACGGTTCCTGTCTCCGCGCTCTTCCCGATGTCAAAGTTGAATGAGGCTTTCTTGACTTCTCCCGGTCCGATGTTGCCAAGTGCCTGGCGGGTAGAGAAGCTGGAGGTTTCCTGGAATCCTTCCGGAAGCTCTATGTTGACCACCACGTTCTCCGCAGTTTTCTCGCCGTTGTTCACCACTTCTAACGTCAACTTGGCGTCTTCTGTGTCCGGTGTCAGGTGCGAAGGACTTGTCTGTAGGTTGGCGAGGTTGAGTTCGATGTCCTGGCTCTGGACCTGTACAGGGACTTCCTCAGTGTAGGAGATGTCACCCTGATGGATCTCCAGTTTGAGGCTGTTCTGTCCATCCGGTGCGTCTTCAGCGACGAGGACATCTGTCGAAATCTGGTACTCCTGTCCCGGCATGATGTCGCCGAGGGAGTAGTTCCTCCTCCTGTCCGGTTTGAGTTTGAAGGGGAAGGAGTCGACTATCCGGACCTTGACGTCTTCTGCCTCCGTGTTTCCGGTGTTGCGGAGCTTGAAGGTTATCTCTGCGTCTTCTCCGGACTGGACCGGGGCAGGATCAGTGTTGATGAGAACCGGGTCGATGTTTGTAGTTGGTTTGGTCGTCTGTGATGTCGCCGCTCCTGTGAGGAGAAGGGCTGCTGTGATAAGAACGAGTGTTTTCGTGTTCATGTTGAGTTTTCACCTTTAGTATCGTTTTTACCGAGTAGTTTGGATAATGTGAATTTTCCTGTTCCGAAAGTGAAGTAGCGGTCCCAGATGACCAGTGCCGGCGGTATGACCGTGAATGCCGCGACATAGGCCATTGTCGTTGTCAGAGTCAGCAGGGTTCCGAGATCCGAGAGGAATGTGACCCTTCCTACGTTGAGTGAGAGGAATCCGATGTTGGCTGCGATCAGTCCGACCGTCATTGGCGTTATGACGCCCTTTATCGTCTCCTCCATCGACCTCTCTATCTCGTACTGCTCCCTCTCCTCGATGTAACGTGCGATAGGCTGTATCCCGAAGTCTATCGCTACTCCGATCCCCATGGTCAGTGCACCGGATGTCGCAGGACTCATGTCAAGTCCCAGCCATCCGAAGATGCCGAAACCTGTTGCGATTCCGAAGATCAGTGCCAGCAGCGAGGTCATGCCGTAGAAGATCGATCTGAAAAGTATGACGACGACCGCGATGACTCCGAGTATAGCCACCATGCCTGTCAACTGCATCGTCCTCTGGGTCTGTTGCTGGAACGCCTGGTCTATGTAGGGCTGCCCGGTATAGGTTATATCGAGACCGGCAGGTTTGTCGTGGACTCTGACAGTCTGTCTGATCAGGTCTGCTATCTTGAACTTCTCATCATCGGTCAGTTCGTAGGTGTTGATCTCTATCTTCGCGGCCGAGTAATCCTCGGTTACGTACTGGCTCCAGCGTGCCTCTCCCAGTTGTTTGAACACTTTCTTCGACTCTGACATGCCTGAAGGTATATCTCTGAACAGATCCGAGGGACCTGAGACTGACTGGATCTCGCTGAACTTTCTGAGGTCTCCGGAGACGGACCTGAAGAACCTAAGCGCCCTGGGATTCCTCAGATCATTTATCTCGGTCGAGTTGGCGTGTTCAGGTGCTGTCTCGATCAGTATGGTGTAGCGCGTTCCGGAGCTTGTTGAGAACTCTGATGCGATTCTGTCGTAGGCTGCCATCACCGGTATCGAGTCCGGTAGGATGTCCTCCTGGCTCATTTCCTCCGTCTGGACCTTCGAGGCGCCTGAGGCCAGTACGGCAGTTACGAGGACCGCCACAGTCAGGATTTTTACCGGGTTGTCTTCCAAGAAGTTCGCGTATCCTTCCAAAGCTGAGCCTATCTTTCCATTCACTGTGTATCACCTTTCCATCTCTCGTACTTCACGATCAGCGCCGGCGTCAGGAGAAGTGCAGCCGCCAGAGTAAGTCCCTCCCCCAGTGCAAGCGTCAGGCCCAGGTCCCGCATGAATGAGATGGAGGCAAGAAGCAATGCCAGGAACCCGACGAGGTCCGTGGTCGATGAGCCGAGCACTGCCCTGCCCGTGTTCGGGACTGCCGTCATTATTCCGTCCTCGAGTCCCTGCTCCTCGGTTTCCTCGACAATCCTCTCCGCGATGAACGAACCGTACTCCACTCCAAGGCCGAGAAGCATCGAACCTATCGCGATGGTGGCTATCGTCATCGGTATGCCGAATAGACCCATAGCACCCAACGCCCAGAGAAGCCCTATGAACAGAGGTGCGAATGTTGCCGTGCCGTAGACCAGGCCTCTTACAGCCATCAGCAGCACCCAGATAAGCAGAGAGGCGATAGTGATTATAGAAACAGTATCAGTTATCAGTACATCGGACAGAACACTTCTCATGACAGGCACACCAGTTGTCTGGATTTTGATTCCCGGGTACTTTGGCGCCTGGCGGATGTTCTCCTGTATTACCTGGGTGGCTTCCCGGACGTTCTCCTCAGTCATGTCGTTGCTTAGCTGGATATACATCGTCGTCGCCGTGTAGTCTCTGTTCGTGAAGCTCGCCCGGGAACGCTGAAGAACCTTTTTGACTCTTTTCTTGGATTCAGGAGTAGTGTTGAACAGCATCGCCATCGAGTTAACGCTGCTGATCGACGGCTCGTTTCTCAGCTCCTCCTCCAGGAAGTTGAGAGTCCTTATCATCCGCGGGTCACGGACATCCGTAACGTAGTTCTCCTCCAGCTTGGTCTTATCGGTCTCGAAAAGTACGATTATCGAATCAGGAGAGCCAAAGTTGGCCTCGACCTTCTCCTGGGCCTGGATCGCCGGGATATCATCCGGAAGGCTTGCCTGGAAATCAGTCTGGAGCTGGATCTGCGGAACCCCAAACGCAAAGATAACAGTCATTAGGCCACACAAAGCGATGATCTTGTCGGTGTGCTCCAGGTGCGCCCTGGCCAGTAGATTAAGCGGAGACTCCATCTATATCCCGTGATTTCACAGCCACAGTTAAAAAGCTGAATGAACGTTCAGTCAGTATGGATGATTCAAAGCAGGAGATAATGGAGGCGACGTGTGCCGCACTCGAGAAACACGGATACACGGAGCTCTCGGTCCAGAGGATAGCTGACGAGTTCGACAAGTCCAAGTCGCTGCTCTACCACCACTACGACGGCAAGGACGAGATACTGCTGGACCTCATGGAATTCATACTGGAGAAGTACAGGGACCAGGAGTTCAGAGAAGAGAGGAGAGACACAGGCGATAATTTTAGGGAAGAGGCGTTCAAAGCGTTTCGGGAGGAAGGGAAAGATGTCGAAACCTTCGTGGAGCTGAGAACGGAGTCTCTCCGAGATGAAAGATTCAGGGAAAAGTTCGAGAAGTTCAGGGAGGCGCACATACGGAAACTTGCCGCACTTCTGGAAGAGAAGTCTGTCCCCGAACCGGAGAGGAAGGCCAAGTTCATCACGGCGATAAACAACGAAGCCATGTTCCGGAAGGCAGCAGGTGAAGACGTAGAGGATCTTAGATCCGAGCTCGAGGATTATCTGGAAAGATTTATGGATTAGAGCTTTCCGTCATGCTCTGCCTCCAAGTTCCCTTTCTGTACCAGAGATATGCTATAGAGGCTCCTGCCACGTTGGAGATGAAGAATGCTGCGAAGACTCCGTTTATGCCGATGTTGGAGGCTCCGAAGTAGGCTATAGGCAGCCGGATCAATCCCAGTGTTGCCACGGATATGGCTGCCGCAGTGATGGTTTTTCCCGCACCCCTGAAGCTGCCGTTGTAGCTTCTGAGGACTCCTATGAATCCGAAGCTGAAGGCAACGATCTTCAGGAACTGTGCGCCGACGCTGGCAATCTGCTCGCTGTTAGGCTTGGAATTAGCGATGAAGACTGATGCGATAGGATCTGCGAAGAAGAACGTTACTGCTCCAAGCGCCGTAAGCACCAGGAAACTGTACTTTGCACCGGTTGCCGCTGTCTTTCCAGCCCGGTCGTAGTTCCCGGCTCCCAGGTTCTGGCCTGTCATCGATTCCACAGCCCTTCCCACTGCTATGGCCGGGAGGAATACCAGGGAGAAAATCCTGACACCGATACCGTACCCTGCGACCACAGGACCGGCGAACATCCAGCCGACGACCGCGACCAGGGCATTGACGGATACAGATCTTCCGACACCTTCGATAGAGGCCGGCACTCCGATGTGAATCATCCTCTTGAAGAACTCGAAGTCCGGCTTCATCTTGGAGACAGAGACCTCAACACCTTTCCTTCCCGAAAACAGTATCCAGAGAGCCACCAGAAGCGACATGAACCTGGAAAGTATAGTGGCCACGGCCGCACCCTCAACCCCCATCTTGGGGATTATCCACCAGCCGAAGATGAAAAGCGGATCGATAATGATATTCAGCACCACTGTCGCGAACATCAACAGCATAGGAGTCAAAGTATCGCCAAAACCGCGCATCATCGAGATAAAGACGGCGAAACCGAACATAGCAAACAATCCAAGACTGATTATCTCCATGTACCCTGCTGCAGACGCAGCAACCGCACCCTTAGCACCCAGAAGCTTCACAAGATCGCCTATGAAGAAATAGCCGAAACCACCCATCACGAGGGAAGCTATGAAACTGAAGGTGACAGTCTGCGAAGCTGCAAAGTTAACGCGCTCCCTGCTGCCCTTCCCCTCAAACTGGGCTATCAAAACACTGCCTGCGACCGCCAGACCCATACCCAGCGAAATCAGGAAGAAGACAAGCGGGAAAGCAAAAGTTATAGCCGTCAAGGCATCACCGGAGTACTGGCCAAGCCAGAAAGTATCAGCGATGTTGTAAGCAGTCCGCAGAAGATTGGTGACGATCACAGGCAGCGAGAGATAGAAGAGGTTCTCCGCCACAGGCCCACCAGTAAGATCCATCTCATCCTTGGACTTGAACTGCGACGAAAACCACTCCGCAAAACCCTCAAACGAACCAGCGATTTCTCCAAGAACCATGACAAAAAAATCTAGGAAAATCTATAATAACCCAGCCGGTGACCCAGAAGTTACCCCTCATCCAGCTTCCGCTGAACCTCTTCACGGATACTCTCCTTAACCCGTGGAACCTCGATCTCACGCATAACCGGCTCGAAGAAACCCTTGACAACCAGCCTCTCCGCCTCATCACCATCCAAACCACGGGACTCAAGATAGTGCTGCCTATCCTCCTCAACAGTGCCAGCAGCGGCCGCGTGAGAGGCCTCCACATTCGGATCCTCTATCATCAGTTTGGGAGAAGCATCGGACTCCGCCCTGTCCGAAAGCATCAAAGTCTCTTGTTCCTGGAAACTCGAAGTATCCACGGCACCGTTCTCCACCTTCTGCAGGCCCTCATAAAGGCTTCTGGCCCTGTGATCTACTACGCTCCTGGAATCCATATCACACTTCGTGTTGTCGCCGATATGGCGGACGTGGAGCGAGATATCGTGGTGCTGTTCCCCTGTCGGATACCAGACACCTGTCATCTCAGTCTCCGAGTTGTCGCCCTTCAAAACAGTTTCAATCTTGGTCCTGTTCAGCTTGCCAGTAAAGATGCCGTTCAGCCAGTTAATCTTTCCGTATTTTTCAGTTATGGCTTTTCTTCTGCTGTAGGAAAAGTTTCCGGGTTTCTTGACAGCACCATACTCAACAGATGCGTTTTCACCCACGTTGATTTCAGTGAATGAGGAGTTGAAATCTTCGTTATCTGTTTCCTCGGTAACGACTACTTCGGAGTTCTTTCCCGCGTCGACGATCAGGTGGCTGAGAACAGGACTGTCACTGCTGTACTTCACATGAAGTTCAGCCTCTCCTGAGACCTCTGCATAAACCAGGGAGTTCAGTTTGGCCGCATGGAAGGCCGTCAGCTTGTTCTCATCACTTTTGATCAGGTCGAAAAGTTTTTCACCTGCTTTTTCTGCTGCCTCTTCACCGGTGAAGACCTCGACCTCTCCCTCGGTATCAATCTCCGGCTCTATCTCATCTATATCCGGATCTTCCAGAACCTCCTTAGGATACCTTGTCCAAGTCCGGCCTGGCGTCCTGATGGATTCAGGCATGTCCAGATCCTCAATTTTCTGCCCGGATTCTTCGGCTATTTTTTCCAGATCGTTCATGTTTACTGATTGGAGGCCTGAATTTTTACATACCTCTAGTCGGCGGATGGAAGAGAGCGGCTTGTGTTTAACAGGTATTTGTCAGGAAGCTGACCTAGATCGTTTTCGAAGCTCAAACCTGTCTGTTCCTTTACCCAATCACGGCCTTCCTCAGAAAGAGTGTATTCAGGGAACGCTTTATCCCCGGTTTCGTGGCGTTCAAGAAAACCGACATACTCCATAGCAGTCATCTCTGCTGAAAGAGTACCGGCATCCCTAGAATCAGGCCATTCCACAAGTATTTTGTCATATGCTACAGGTTCTCCAACACCACCTAAACACTCTACGTACCTGACGTACTCTTCCAGAGGTTGTTCAGCCAGCCTCATTATATCATCGAAATCCATCTGATCCAGCTCCCTATCCGAAGCGTCTTCCAGACGCGGAAAAACCCCGGAGTCTTCACGAAAGTAATTGTGTTCCTGCATGGTTTATCGCAATTGAAAAGAGTTTAAATAACCTTGAAGGCAAAACTTTTCGACAAATACTTAAGTTTACGAAACAGATTTCACCCATGATTGACGAGACGGACCTGAAGATCATAGGAGAGCTGAAGAAGGACGGCCGAGCATCTTTCAGCGATATCGCGGACGAGCTTGGTATCGCGACCTCGACGGTTACAGGAAGGTTCCAGAAGCTGGAGGAAGAGGGCATAATCACAGGCTTCTCACCGAAGATCGACTACGAGGAACTCGGTTTCGAGCTCACAGCCATGATAAACATAAGGGCAGAGTCCGGGAGAATCCCTGAAGTTGCTGAAGAACTGAAGACGAAGGAACGAGTGATCTCGTTCTTTGAAGTAACCGGAGAGACCGACATGGTGCTGATAAGCCGTTTTATCGACAGGGAAGACATGAACAGCTTCCTGAAAGAACTTCAGGAGACCTCAGGGATAAAATCGACTGAAACCAACATCATACTGACCACTCCAAAGCTAGAAGACAACATGGACCTGGAAGGGTTGATGGAACACCGGATCTAGAGCTATCCAAGTGACCCTTCTATCTCAAGATGGATAAGGCGGTTAAGCTCGACAGCGTATTCAAGCGGTAGTTCCTTGGCGATCGGTTCGATGAAACCTCTGACAATCATCTCCTTGGCTTCTTCCTCATCGATGCCCCTGCTCTGCATGTAATGTATCTCTTCATCGCCGATTCTTCCAACTGTGGCTTCGTGAGCCATCTCGACATCGTCTTCTTTCACCTCGATGTACGGCTCCGTATCGCTCGTGGCCTCATCGGAGAACATGAGAGCGTCGCACTCAATACTGACTTTGCTGCCATGAGAGCCTTCAGGAACTCTGACGAGACCTCTGTAGTTCGTCCGGCCGTCGCCCTGTGTTATAGACTTGGATTCGATCGTGGATTTGGTGTTAGGAGCGTTGTGTATCACTTTGGCACCAGTATCGATGTTCTGGCCCTCTCCCGCGTACCCTATGGTTATGTGGTTGGCTCTGGCGCCCTCTCCGTTGAGGTGTGAAGATGGGTATAGCATCGTCACTTTACTGCCCATGGATCCGGATACCCACTCCATAACGCCGTCTTCCTTAACCTTCGCTCTCTTGGTGTTGAGGTTGTAGGTATTCTTGCTCCAGTTCTGGACCGTTGAGTACTGGACGTGAGCGTCTTCCTTGACAAATACTTCGACGCAACCGGCGTGCAGATTGTTTCTAGTGTACTGTGGGGCGGAGCAGTTGTGTACAGTTACCCCTTGTGAGATATAGGACTCATCCTCCTCCACTTTCAGGTTGTATACTTTTTCCTCAGTTTCTCTCTTTCTAATGTCCTTGACAGGCACATATACTTTTCCTTTCTTGAAGTGTATCTTGGACTGTCTTCTCTTGTCGTCGTTCATGAATTCTTCATTGAGTATGTCCGTACAGAATTTCTCCATGTGTTGTCCTGTAACTCCTACTGTGTACATATCCTGTCTTGGTTCATCTCTCTCCCTCATGTTGATGAATGATCCTATACCTAGATCGAGAAGAAGCTTCCTTGATTTTCTAGCTAGTTGCTGTGACACAGTACTGAGTCTGTAAAGTGATTTGTCTCCATGGTTGCATTCCTGGCTGTACCAGTTGCCGTCTCCTTTGAAGAAGCCTTTCAACATTTCCTGTACATTTTCCTCGCTGTATTCGTGAATCCATTCAGGAATGTTCTTGTTTGATGCTCCTTCACCAAACTCTTTGAACACTCTTACGGCATCAGTAGAGTTTAGTCTTACAGTTGTCCCATTGTTCTTTTTATGAGGATACCTATCAGGTTTTTTCCCGAAGTATTTTTCTATCAAGTCCACAGTATCTTCTAATAGTTCTTCCTCTTCAGAATTGAATGAGAAGTTGAGGTAGTGTCCTCCTGAGTTGCTTCCTTCAGCTAAATAGTAACCAATCAGCCTGAAAAAGCCTTTCTCAGCCGGGAAACTTTTCTCAACCATGTTAAACTCTCTCTCACGATTATCCCATTTCTTGATACTGAAGGTTAACTCTTCTTTTTCCCCAAAATCTCTTCTCGGAATCACGAGATAGTCCTTTTCATTTACATCCTTGGCCTCTGTCCATTGAGTGTTCCAACTCCAGTTAGACTCTCTATCCCTCTCCCTTCTCGAGATAAGCAGTGGATGGCCCGGAGTCAACGTCAAAGTTCTCGTCGAATCACCCCAGAACTCTATATCATACATACTGCCTCTATGAGTTCTCTCCTGAGTCTCATTCACTTGCATAAAACGGCCTTCATGAGTCAAGACAGAATCATTCTCCTCCACATCCTCAATAGGAACTTCCCCTTCAGATGTCTCAACCATAGTACCAGCAGGATGACACCCCTCTATGTAGTGAATCTTCGAGTTTTCTTCTGCTACTATCAGTGTATGTTCGAACTGTCCCATTCCCTTCGAGTTCATCCTGAAGTAGGCCTGAACCGGGATTTTGACCTCCACACCTTCCGGAACGTAGACGAAAGAACCTCCCGACCAGACAGCACCGTGTAATGCGGCGAACTTGTTGTCCTGAGGTGGAACACACTTCTTCATGAAATATTCCTTTACAAGCTCCTCGTGCTCCTGGACAGCCTCATCCATATCGCAGAAGATGACGCCTTTCTCCTCCCACTTCTCCTTCATGTTCTGGTAGACGACCTCGGACTCGTATTGCGCTCCTACACCTGAGAGAGCTTCTTTCTCGGCTTCAGGGATTCCGAGCTTGTCGAAGGTCTCTTCGATCTCTTCCGGAACCTCCTCCCAGTCATCGCTCTGCTCACCTTCAGCTGTTTTGTAATGTGTTATATCCGAGAAATCCAGGTCGGAGAGATCAGGCCCCCAGTCCGGCATCGGCCTCTTCTTGAAGTGGTGGAATGCCTGAAGCCGCTTCTTCAGCATCCAGTCCGGCTCATCCTTTTCCTCGGAGATCTCTCGGACTATGTCTTCTGTCAGGCCTTTACCGGAGTCGTACTCGATCTCCGCATCGGTTATGTGGTTGAACTTCTCCTGATTTTTTTCGATGTTTTCTTCAGTCATATCTTGTGAAGAAGTTCCGAATCTTTTTATCTTGACTTTATCTCGCTTGAAGAGTAGTCGTCTTTCCCTGATATCCTGACGACCTTGACCTCGTGACCCGTGGCTTCCTCCGCCATCTCCTTGACTTCTTCCTCGGAGTGGTGCTGGTCATGGCCCAGAGTGATGACGTCCGGATCAACTTCCCTGACAGTAGAATAGATGTCGCCCTCACTCCCGAGAACAGCTTCATCTACCGCCTCAAGAGCACCGACCATCTCCCTTCTCTCCTCCTCGTCGAAGACCAAGTCCTTCCTGTCCTCAACACGGGAGTCCCGGGCAATCACCACTACTACCTCATCTCCTTTCTCCGCCGACTCCTTCAGGTAGTGTATGTGACCCGGATGCAGAACGTCGAAGGTTCCCTGCGCCATCACAGTCCTCACTGAGTCTCACCTTTCAACTCCATCTTCAGGAATAGATGATTATTCTCATACGGCTCCAGCTTAACTTCTTCGACAATCTCAAAGTTTTCGGAAAGTTTGTTCTTGACTTCCTGGAAGACTTCTTCCTCATCCTTTGAGGTGGAGATGGAGTGGGCTTTGACCGCGATAAGTGCCACGCCGTCCTCCTTTAGGAAATTTTCCGCGTTCTTCGTGAATATCTCTGGCTGGTCGCTCTGGGAGATATCCTGGAAGACTACATCTACTTTGCCGTCAATCAGATCCTCGTACTCCGCCGGTTTCCGGGCGTCCCCGAGTATGGGAGCTATGTTCTCCCTTTTCTCTGCAAGGTTGACCAGGTTACGGATGACTGTATCAGAGTACTCCACAGCGTAGATGAATCCATCAGCAAGGATATCCGAGAAGTGTGATACTGTTGTTCCTGTCGATGCGCCAAGGTACAGCACCTCATCGTCCTTCTCTATCCCCAGGTCTACTCCGTTGAGTACTGCGGCTGCGGCTTTTGACCGGTTGCCGTGCCAGGCCCTGAACTCCCTCCCATCTCTATCGTAGAGGCCTTCACCATATACTTTTTCGCCAGGGTTGGCGTTGACCGTGTAGAGGTTGTCGTTTTCCCTGTAGATCCCTGGCTGTATCTCTTCCATAAAAATCACTCCTTAAGTTCTTCAAATTTCTCCCTGCACTCCTCTCTAAGCTCTTCTCCTTTCTCTTTGTCGCCGTACTGGTCGAGCCTTGCGGCCATGACTGTCTTGTTGGCAAGGAAGCGGGCCATCTTGCCCCTCTGGTTTGAAAGAAGCGGAGAAACAAAGTCGTGCTCGAAAAGTATTCCGTGTTTCGGAGGGTTTGCTCCCTCTCTCAGGTGTTTGAAAAGTGCTTTCTCCGCGCCAAGCATCTGGACGGTCGACGCTGGCTTCTTCGCCAGATCCTCCAGCCCTCCTGCCAGGTGCACGATCCTTGCCGCAAGAACCGGACCTAAAAGTATAGAAGTATTCGGCATCTCGTCCTTTGCTATCTCCCTTACGTAGTTCTCCAGCTCGTCCACCACATCCTGCTGGTTCTTCAAAGAGTCCACCATGCTCTCCAGCATCTCAGCGTCTTCACTCTCAAGGTGCATTCCTGTCGAGCCTTCTGCCATCTCTCTAAAGGCGTCCAGCTCGTCCCTCTCCACTCCACGAGAGAGTATTTTCACCAGCTGTTCGTCGTCCTCTATCTCCCTCTCAAGCTCGGGGAAATGCAGGGAGTACCAGTCACGGAAAGCTTCCATCTCGTTCTTCTGCGAGCTCTTGACCTGGTCCAGCGACTTTACCGCCTTCACCATTAGCTGGATCCTGTCGGTCTCTCCTATCTCTTTCCTGGTTCTCTCCAGCGCTTTCTCCCTTATCTCTTCCTTATCCATCTTATCTTACTCCAGTTTGTTGCCGAGGCCCAGCATCTTGATCTTCTTCTCGACCTGTTTTTCAGGCCTGTCCAGCTTCTCGGAAAGTTCTTCAACATCATGCATTGGGAAGTTACGCATGATGACCTCTTCCTCGGCCTCCGAGAAACGCTCAAACTCTCCATGCTGGAAGTCGGAGTTGCGGTTCAGGAACTCCTTGAGCTCGTCGTTGCCCATCTTGTGCCTGTTGTTCACCAGGTATTCGACTTCTTCACTGCTCCAGACCCCTTCATCCGTCTCGATGTCTTTCTCCAGCTTCTCGTCGAACTCGTTCCGCTTGTCGATCTTCACGGTTTTCTCTCCCGTGTTCTCTACCTCTACTCCTTCTGTCAGTTCTTCAGCCGCGGACTCAGCCCTCTCCTTCAGGAAATCTTCAGAAACCATACCAAAATTATGAAGTGGAAGATTCAAAAAACCGCAGCAGTAGAACCATTTTAAGAAAATAATCGGTCAAGTCATGACTACAGACCTTTGAAGTGCCTTGCCACACAAGGCTCTATTAGCCCTCGCCTAACTGCGAGGCGGCGTTGGTCCAGTGGCTAAGACTCCGGCCTTCCAAGCCCTGAGTTCCGTCAGGAACGGGGCACGAGAAGATCTCTGATCTTCGAAGAAGTTAGCCGGCGACCCGGGTTCAAATCCCGGACGCCGCAATCTCAAAAATTCGGTTATAATTTAAGGCCTAATTTCTGAAATTTCATAGTCAATATTAATTTCTGTTCTAGCTGAAAAAGAACCGGGAAATAATGAATAGTGCTCATAGAGTAGATAATAGAAGATTTTACCAAGAGGCTAGTAAGATTTCCGATATTTTGGACACCGAACATGAAGTTGTATCTACACAGTAGTAAAACTTTTAAATTTGGGATTGTAATTAATACACATGACTGAAGATGCCGACACCGACGAATATGGCCAACTGACAGACGCAGAACTAGAGAACAATTCTGAAATTCATCTAGATTATCCATCAGAAACTCTTCACAGGGTCGGACAGAGGAATATAGTCTCACACATGAAGAACTAGGCCAGATCTATAATGCCATCAGTGGTGAAACAACCAATATGAGAGCGGCACTCGGCGGATACGAAGAAGAGACACTTGAAGAGTTTGCAGAGATTTATGGCTCAGATAAGCCAATCCAAGAAACTGCACTGAAAGCTCGTGAAAATGCTATCGAAAAAACCCTGAGTTCAGAAACCTCTCACGCCGCAGACCTTCTAGGAGAAGACGATCTAGAATAATCGGCAGAATAGGGAGGGAAAACAAGCTTTATAATCAATTCAAATCATTCTATAAATCGTTAAGTTGCTGTGCCGCCGACTTTCTAAAACCCATCCACAAAGCCACGTCACTCATTGATATAGTCGCCGCGAGTTTTCTTATCGTATTTTAAACCAGATTCTGTATCTTATTTCTGGGCGGTAGGTCTCGCCATCTATTTCCAGCGTCTTTGATACTTTGTATTCTCCTTTCTGGATTTCCTGGTATGGGTAGATCGTGTAGTTTTCTTTTATGGTTTCTCCAGACTCTATCTCTGTCAGTGTTCCTGAAGAGTTGATTATGCTGACTTTTTTGAGTGGTTCTATGTGTACTGCTCTGCTCTGGAAGTATTTTGGATTCCAGAGTGAGAATCTGTGTCCCTGTGTGTTTTCTGCTGTGGGCACGCCGAAGGGCGGCGGCGCACCGCTTAGACCCGTGATGTATCGTTTTCCGTGTTTAGCTTCAGCTGTATGACGGCAGGGTCGCGGAAGGATGCCCCTGAATCCAGTAGTTCGGCTTCTACCCAGGTTCCGACGCCTCCAGCTTTTTCGATAGTTGTTCTGTAGCTTCTGCTGCGGTGTGTTATGTAACCCGATTCAGATATCTTCCTAGCTGTGCTGTCAGGCATCAGGTAGACCTGTGTGGAGTTTTCCGCAGTTATCTGCACTATCATCTGAGCCCGGTATCCTGTAATGTTTGAGGAGTTCAGAGTTTCCGCGTCTTTCTGTGTTGCAGTTTGTTCTATAGATATCCTGTATTTTGAGGTGTTGTCCGTTGAGTTGAAGTCGAATCCTGTAACCTCATAGTTTTTCCACAAAGGGCCTGCTACCCAGAATATAGCTGTTATGACAGTGAAAACAAGTATAGTGATGATATAAGCAGTTCTCACATACCGGATTTGCTCAGCTGGTTAAAAAATTACTTCGTTTGTGGAGGAGGCTAGAATCCTGTCATCCCGGGCAGGTGTCCTACCTCATCTCTGGCTTTGTCGCTCATTTTTTCCGGCGTCCAGGAGGGTTCGAAGGTTAGTTCTACGTCGACTTCGTTGACTCCGTGGATGGCTCCGACTTCCTGCCGCACCATCTCATCGAATATACTTCCGAACGGACATCCTGGCGTCGTCAGAGTCATGAGTATTTCTACCCTGTCGTCTTCCACCTCTATCTCGTAGACGAGGCCGAGGTCTACTATGTTGACGTCTAGTTCCGGGTCGATGACTTCTTTGAGCTGCTCGCGGACTTCCTGCTCCGAGACCATGGTCGTTTCTTGAGACGCAACCTATTTCAGTCTAGAGGAAGACCCAGTAGACCAGCCAGAGGTAGACCGCGGCCAGCATCAGGAGCACGAGACGGATCAATATGTTGATACTGAAGATGAGTCCCGAGTAATCCTCCTGCAGAAGCCGCATAGTCTCCGCCCTACCGTTCGCGAATCCTATGGAGGCAGAGGAAAGATTTCCGGACGCCTCTCCGACCACCTCACGCACCCTGTCCACCTCAACCTGGTTGTCGGCCGACAGTTCGTGGATGCTCTGATGTGTATCAGTGGAGAACACCAGGACTTCGTCAAACTCTTCTCTATAATTCTCCCTCAGATCTCTCAGCCTTTCCGATGTTCCGTTGCCCTCTACACCGAAGATCAGCGTTTCCTGGCCATCTACTTCCTCGACAAGCGAGAAAACAGGTTTTCCATCCACATCGGTGGAGAAACCAGCGCGATAATCAGACATCTCCTGCTTCTCCAGGAAGCCCAGGAAATCTTTCAGAGAACCTCTGAGGTGTTCCGCAGTCTCGGTGTTGTACCAGACTTCTTCTCTGTCCTCTTCTTCCCTGTCCTGACAGTGTAGGTCGACCAGAAGCACTTCATCCGGATCTATTACCTCTCTGAAGACCGAGAGCTCGTAGTCATCGTACTCGGCATCCATGAAGACTATCTTCCTTCCATCAATCTTTCTGCCATAGAAGTCGACGTTCCTGTAGCTCCCGCTAACTAGTTTCGATGCCTGAGTGCTTTTCCCCGGCTCCTGCATGGCTTCAAGTATCTTTCTGTAGTCCTCGGGGTCTGCCGGGTCGGATTTGTGCGTTGAGGGTACGTGGAGGAAGAAGCCCTCTCCTTCCCTATTCAAATTCTGTATTATGTTTGACGTGACTCTGCCGCCACCAAATCCTTCCAGAGGACCGGGATGGATCCATGGAACAGCTATCTCAGTCTTCTTTTCCTCGTTCTCTACCTCTAGTGTCTGTACATCCGGTCTGGTGGAGTATCCCAGGTCGAGCGCCTCCTGCTTTTTCTGGAGAAGTCCTGCTGTCAGCTTAAGAACCGAGACACCTTCCAAGTTCGACCTTATCAGGTATTCCACTACGAAAAATGTGAAGAGCAATACTACGCCAGCCACACCGAATATCAACAGGTTTTTCATGTAAGATGTCGGTGAGAGCTGCAGCCGCGCCCCAAGGAAGATGTGGAAGGATGCCAGCACCAGTAGAGGCTGTGCAGCGCTCAGTGCTGCTATCCTGGATAGATGTTCGTATCCCAGCGTAAGGGCAAGTACGAACAGGTTTGCCAGGTAGACGGTGGCAAGCGCCAGCCAGAAGATGTGCCAGGCGTTGGCGAAGTTGTTCGCTCCTGTCAGTATCAATCCGTATATGAAAAGTATTGACTGACATGATAAAGCCAGGAAATACCCCCATTTCCTTGGATAGTCTGGAAGGGACCAGTAGAAAAGTTCGCCCGACACTAAAGATGGCAGTGCCAGGGCGAACCCTGCCATGACAGGTATGGACAGTATTCCTGGCTGTAAAGATGTGAAAAGCTTGATGCAGGCATATATGAGAGTGCTGTAGACTATAGAGGCAAGCAGAGTTATGGCAAGAGTTTTCCGGAACGTGGGGATGCTGAATATTATCTTCTTGAAGACGTCTACGTTGTCAGTCATGTTTCCCGGCCTCAGCATATATCCGAAGTAGTTTATCCATGGTTTTCTCCAGTGAGTACTGTCTGACCGCCTTCCTGCAGTTCCACTCTTTTTCGATGGCCTTCCCTGTTTTTTCCGCGAAGTCCTGTATATCTCCTTTGTCGTATCTCAGGCCGTTTTCCCCTTCTATAGTGGTGTCGAAGGGGTGCACGTCGGCCGCGACCACAGGTGTTCCGCATGCGTTGGCTTCCAGCGGAGAGATACCGAGTGTGTCGCCTGTCGAGGCCGTTACGAAGACATCAAGCATGGAGTAGAACTTCGGCAGGTCTTCCCTGTCGAGGAAGTCACGGAATTTAACATTTTCCGGTGCCTCCTCCACCAGTTTCTGTTTCTGAGGACCTTCGCCCACTACGATGAAGTCCGCGTCGATCTCCTCGGCCAGTCCCAGGACTTCATCCACGTTCTTCTCATCGCTGAGTCTTCCACTGTAGCCGATCAGAGGCCGAGTGTACTCGAGTTGTATCTCTTCTTCCCGTGGCTGGAAGAACCTCATGTCGATTCCTGCTGGCACCTCAACGGTTTCGACGTCCCTATCGTCTCCATCCGTGTTTGTCATGACTTTGTCGAACTTTGAGAGGAAAAGCTCCTCCAACGGGACGTAGATTCTGCCGAGGAAGTCAGCCAAGACGCTGCTCTTGATGGACTGTTCGAAGTATTCCTCGAGCGGTGTGTGATGAGTGTAAATCGCTTTTGCATCATCTCTGAATGCGTACCGCCTTCCTGCTCTTCCTATCGGCCCGGGACTGTGGCAGTGAACCACGTCAAGTTCCGGAAAGTCAAGCGATGTCGGTAACGGGATATTGTAGCCCGGGTAGAACGGGTTGCTGACGGAGCGGACCGGGATCTCGTTCTCATCCGGTTCGTATCCTTCTGATTCCGGGTATATGATGTATACTTCGTGGCCTCTCTCCTCCAGTCTATCCCTCCACAGCTTCAGCGTATATGTGACTCCGTCGATCTCCGGGAAGTAGCTGTCGGAGAAGAACCCTATCCTCATAGGAAGAAAATCAGTGTAGCAAGTTTTTCAAACCAGTTCCCTGTAGACCGAAACCAGCTCCTCACCGACTTTTTCCAGCTCAAACTCCCTGCTCTTCTCCTCAGCCCTGCCTCCAATCCTCTGCCTGAGCCTTTCATTCTTTAGTTCTTCAATCAGAGGCACAAAGTTGTTCTCAGCCTTCAGGCAGTTCTCTCCCTCTGTCAACCATTCGTAGGTTTTGATGTTGCGTATGACCGGAGGTTTCCCACAGCTCATGGCTTCCAGAAGAGCCATTCCCTCGTTCTCGTTCTGTGTCGGCAAGAAGAAGATGTCGCCGGCGGCATAAGCACCTCTGATGTCATCTATGTATCCTGTGAACGTGCAGTTGTCGGGAGAATTCTCCACTATCTCTTTAGTGTCGCTGCTCTGCAGGAAGCTGTCGATCAGTCTATCTTCTCCTGTCGGGTTTAGGAAGCCGAACCATACGAAGTCGGTTTCCGGCATCTTCCTCGCTGTTTCCACAAAAGTCTCTAATCCTTTTCTTTTGATGACGTGGCCGACGTTGAAGACGACTGGCGGCTCCAGATCGTATCTGTCGAGATAATCCTGCCTGAGTTTCCTGTAGCCCTCCAGTTTGTCCGGGTCGAACCCGTTGCTGACCACGGTTTTAGGCGAATCAGTGTATCCCTCCATAACTTTTCTATTGTGTTCTGAGGGACAGATCACTCTGTCAGCGAGAGAGTATGCGTATTTGAGGTATGGTTTGAGGGGTTTGGCGAGGATGTTGGAGAACCGGAAGCTGTTCCTTAGGTCTTCTGCTGTCTGGTGTGCGTGGATGACGACTTTGATGTCTTTTTTACGTGCTCTCCATGCATAGTACAGCGATTTGGGGCCCATGTTGTTGAGGTGGAGCACGTCGGCCTCCAGGTCGGGAGAAGTCGTGTATTCGATGTTTTTTCTGTCGAGTATCTTTCTCTGGTTGTCTACGGACTGTCTGTGGCCTCCGGTGATGCTTTCCTCCCATTCGAAGTAGTGGCTTATCCTCATCGAGGATGTATTTCCGGAGGAGTTTTTTGAACGTGAGTGCCGAAACAGGAGACAGGGATGAAAATAGGTAGAAGACGGAAAAGTCTTCTGTACTTTGGCGTGGCGACGCTTCTGGTTGCGGCACTGATTTACTTCACTGACGTGCAGAAGTTCATAAGGAATATTCGATCTGCCGAAAAACTTCCGCTTCTGGTCGGAGTGTTCTTCGGCCTGATGTCATTCACCATACTTGGATACACGTGGCACCGCTTCCTCAACAAGATCGACATCGACACCAGCTACCCCGAATCCTTCCAGCTCTTCATGTCAGGCCAGTTCATGAACTCCGTGACTCCTCTCGGCCAGCTGGGCGGCGAACCAGTCATGGCGTACATCGTCAGCGACACACAGGACACAAGCTACGAGGAAGCACTTTCAGCAGTTATGTCAGCAGACATAGTCAATACTGTACCTTTCCTGACCTTCCTGCTCGGAGGAGCAGCCTACATAACTCTGATACCTTCAAGATCACTCAGCTCCAATGTACTCTGGACTGTCGGAGTCGCCGCAGCAATAACAGCCATTGGAGGCGCAATAACGTACGTATTATGGTTCAGGGCAGAAATACTCGAAGAAAAGCTTACATCACTGGTAAGGAAAGTAGTGGGAGTAACCGGCAGAGGGGAAAAGAAGGCTGAAAAACTTGAAGAACGTTTCCACCACTTGAGAAAAACCTTTGACTCCATAGGAGAGGATCCGCACCACCTCATTTCAACCGCAGCCATAGCACACGTATTCTTCCTGTTCCAGGTCGCGGCACTGTACTCAGTGATTTCAGCCGTCGGAAAGACACCCAACATCTCCTCACTTTACTTTGTGGTCGCAGTAGCAAGCATAGCTAACTTCATGCCGACACCAGGAGGTTCCGGGGCCTTCGAGGTCTGGATGACAGGAGTGCTCAGCCAGTTCGCTGGCATAACCCCTGCTAAAGGAGCAGCAGTCGCAGTACTCTTCCGCGCCGTAACCTACGGAACCGGCCTCGTTGTCGGATACACCTCCCTGGCAAGCCTCAGAAGCAGCGGCTCCAGCCTGAGCATCGACACCATCGCCGAGCAGGTAAAGTCGAGAAAGTGATAAAAAATCACCACGAACCCCGGTATATATGGACACGAAGAAAATCGCAGAGGAAAGAATAAAGATACTTTTCCAGCAGGCAGAGGAAAAGTTCGACGAAGACCCGGAACTGTCCCGGAGATACGTTGAGATAGCACGCAGGATCGGCGAAAGAACACAGGTGCCGATACCCTCCGAACTACAGAAGAAGTTCTGCTCCAGCTGCAACAACTACCTGAAACCGGGAAAAAACTGCAGGGTACGGCTGAACTCACAGGAGGAGCTGGTTGAATACACATGCGGAGAATGCGGAGAGGTGGAGAAGTATGGTTACAGGAACTGAGAAAAGGCTTCCCTCAAGGACAAAGGAAATACTGCTTTTCGGAGTCTCGACAGCGATACTGGCCGCCCTGATCTACATCTCAGGCCCCGAAAAGTTCGTGGAGGCCGTCTCAGATGCCAGACTCATCTACCTAGTGCCTGCTGTAATCCTCGGAACCTCCTCACTTCTGGTCTGGTCCTTCACCTGGTACCGCGTATTCCAGAGAACAGGCATAAAAGCCGGCTTCGGAGACTCAGTAAAACTCCAGCTGGCAGGAGGCTTCCTCAACCACATCACACCTTTCGGACAGGCCGGAGGAGAACCGTTCATGGCCTACATAATCTCCTCCAACACAGACGCCAGCTACGAAAAATCACTTTCCTCAGTGCTCTCAGCAGACATACTCAACATACTACCACCATTCACCTTCGTCTTCGGCGGAGCAATCTACATACTCTTCTTCCACTCCATCACCAGCATAGTGATCCAGGCAGTCTACGCATCCATCATCGTACTGCTGTTCGGAGGAGGAATCGTCTACCTACTCTGGTTCGAAGCTGGAAAGATAGAAGGAGCACTGCTGAAAACAGCGGAAAAACTCAGCACAAAAACAGGTCGAGGAGAAAACTTGGTCGAAAGACTGGAGAAAAGACTGGAGAAATTCGAAGACTCCATAGGAAAGATGGGAGAAGACCCCGTATACCTCGTCAAAACCATAATAGCCATCCACCTCGGATTCATACTCGAGGTCGGAGCGCTGGCGCTCGTCATGTACTCACTCGGATTCTCACCGCTCCTCAGCTACCTATACT
Source organism: Candidatus Nanohalobium sp. (assembly GCA_042216335.1). Classification (GTDB taxonomy): domain Archaea; phylum Nanohalarchaeota; class Nanosalinia; order Nanosalinales; family Nanosalinaceae; genus Nanohalobium. The sequence goes on along the minus strand of JBDGTY010000061.1, from coordinate 9,201 downwards.
TCATACTGCCACTCGCCGACCTCGCCAACACCTCACCAACACCCGGCGGAAGCGGAACATACGAATTCGCGATGGCAGCACTCATAGTCGCAGTCTCAGAAACAGTAACAGGATTCGCAGGCGGAGCAATAGCCCTCCACACCGCCCTCCTCATCGGAATACTCTACAGAATCACAACATACTGGCCAGGACTCCTCCTCGGCTACATAAGCCTCAACATGGTGCAGAACGGAAAATGAAAGAACTCAGGGAAGAGCTCCTGGAACTAGGATACAACCGCGACCTGGAGATAGAGAAGAGGAAATGGATGAACGCAAAAGATAGCGAAGAACATGAAGACAGCAGATCCCTAGCTGCGCTTGAGCACCGCGATGAACCAACTTACCGAGACACTAGAGAAAGGAGAAGTCTGGAACTCAAGGACTACAGAAACAGGAAATACGATGCGGACTTCGTGGCAGAACTCGAGCACTACAACCCGGACAAAAGACCTCTGAGCCATTTAATAGTGGACTTCCCTCTCTGGCTATGGAAAAACCGGATCAAAAACAGAGGACCAAAACAAAGATGACATACACATACAGACTCGCAGGAGAAAACCTCAAGCTGGCAGAAGCAGAACTAAACGGATTCCTGGAAAGCCAGGAAATAGATGAAGAAGCCAAAAGAGACGGAAGACTGGCTGAAACCAAGTCGGAGCCAGACCAGCTGAAGAGACTGGCACTGACACACGAAGTATGCCGGAAAAAAGAAGAGACAACACTGCAAGAACTTGATACAAAAATCGAGGTCGAGGGAAGCTTCGCGGTAAGATGCAAAGTACTGGAAGGCGAGAAGGACTCGGCAGAAATCGAGGATAAACTGGGAGAAGTACTCAGCACCGGCGAGAACTCGGTCGACCTTGAAGACCCTGAAATGGAGATATACGCCTACATCCAGGGAGAAAAGATAGTTCTCGGCGAGCTCGTCCAGGACATTAACCGCGGACTCTTCCAGGCTAGAAGCAACGAGAAACGGCCGTTCTCCTCACCGGTGTCGCTCGACCC
>JBDGTY010000061.1:0-8055 GCA_042216335.1 Candidatus Nanohalobium sp. | reverse complement strand
TCCAGGCTAGAAGCAACGAGAAACGGCCGTTCTCCTCACCGGTGTCGCTCGACCCGGTACTGGCCCGTGTACTCGTCAATCTGTCCGGAACACCGCTAGGCGGAAAGATACTTGATCCATTCTGCGGCACCGGCGGCATACTTATCGAGGCAGGGCTTTGCGGCATACTACCTCTCGGTACAGACACCAAGGGGGAGATGGTGGAAGGAACACGGGAGAACCTGGAGGAATACGGAGTGATCAACCACAACATCCAGCAAGAGGATGCAGAGAAAAGTCTGGAACTTTTCGACTACGAAATAGACGCACTGATTACTGATCTGCCATATGGAAAAGCATCAAAAGTTGAGGGCGAGGTAGAGGAAAAATTCCTGGACCTGGTCGAAGGATTTGGGGGAAATGTAGTTTTCATGTACGACAGGCCTAGCTTAGGAGGTTTTGAGGCCGACTACGAGGTCTACGTGCACAAGAACCTGACGAGGTATATCTATACGGTTGGATAATCTTCTTCAGACATATTTTCTGGTTCCAGACCCTGCCAGTTCTGTATTCTAGCTTTCTTGCGGGCTTTTCTGCTATCTCTGTCAACCCTGCTTCTGCGAGAGTCCTTACCAAGTACTTCTTCCGTAAGTTTGGTAAGGCTTTTATCCACCATTTCTCTGTCCTCCTCATCTATGTATCTGGCAAGTTCGCTGAGCATCCTTACCGGTACGACATGCATGTCCTCCGGAATACCCTCTCCGCCTGGAACAGTGGCCGTGGGCATATCGAAACCCAGTGCATCTGCTTCCTCACATTTATAATGGATGTCCTCATTAGCATCGTAAACCGCGATAGGGACCTTCATCGCCGTTCCGACCCCTTCAGCCAAAGTTACGTGATAGGTCTCCTCCCCAACCGAATACTCCACATACTCAGGTTCAGACATTATAATTTGTAACCTTCAACTCACACTTAAATTCCTTGTGGTCCTGCACATGTGTTTCTATGTAAATCGGTGCGTGGTTTGATATTTGTCAGGGCCTGAAAACTTGGTATGAAAGTCTGGACAGTGGGAACCTCAAGCGCAGTACCTTCAAGTGAGAGAGGACTGGCCGCAAACTGCATCAGCCACAACGGCGAGAGAATACTCTTCGACTGCGGCGAGGGAACGCAGAAGACGTTGATGGAGGAAAAGATCGGGTTGATGAAGGTTTCCAGAATTTTTATCTCCCACTGGCACGCCGATCACTTCTCAGGCTTGCTGGGACTGATCCAGACTATGGAGATGGAGGGACGGGAGGAACCACTCTACATCTACGGCCCTCCCAGAACCGAGGAGTTCACCGACAGGATACTCGACACAGGATACTTCAACCGCTCTTATGACATATTCGTGGAGGATCTGGTTGAGGGAGACGAGATAGTCGGAGACGGATACACCGTCAGGCCTTTCGAGGTCGAGCACGGCATCAACGCGTTCGGCTTTGTCTTTCAGGAGGAAAGCTCGAAGAAAGCCGATAAGGAAAAGATGGAAGAACTGGGATTAGGGAGTTCTCCAAAGATCGGCGACCTGAAGAACGGAGAAAGCATCGAGTGGAACGGCGAGACCATAGAGCCGGAAGAAGTCGTGAAGGAAGTCCCGGGAAGAAAAGTAGTGTACTCCGGCGACACCGAGAAATGCCAGAACATGATAGATAACTCGAAAGATGCTGACCTGCTGATCCACGAAGCCACGTGCCTCAACGAGATAATCGAAGATCGTCACGGCCACACCTCAGCAAAACAGGCAGGAGAGATCGCTAAAGAAGCAGATGTGGAAGATCTTGTGCTTACGCATTTTTCCCGGCGCTACAGAGGAGAGGAAGAGAAGTTGAAGGAAGAAGCAGAGGAAGAATTTGAAGATACGGAGTTAGGAAAAGACGGGAAAGAGTTCGAGATCAAGGCTCATCGTCCAGAATAGCTTTCTCTCGTCGTCGCCGGATCCAGTGCCTTAACTGCCTCAATAACTTCATCCGTAGCCGGTTCAACATCCTCTTTCCAATACGAAAATTCTACTCTAAGGTCTCCTTCCTCATTATCGGCCGTTGGTCTAGCATATTCCATCTCGCTGTTCAAGGTTCTTCCTATAACTTCTTCAGGAGTATTAACTAGTAGTGGCGTTTTTATTCCTCCTTCCGTGGTAGTTGGGTTCTCAGAGAGATGATATTTCACAGAAATGACACTTTCTTCCTCAGTGACTGTAATATTGCCCTCTATATTGAAAACAGGAAAATCATACGCATCCTGCTCACTTGGGAGCTCCTCATTAAGGGCGTCTTCAACATAATCTAACTCATCCGAGCCCCATTCACTAGGAATGCCTTCCTCTTGAGTTCCAACGTTAATTGCCAGTTCAGCTGGATCATAAGTTGTATCTGTCCTATCTTCATCCCTCTGATAATCTTCAGACGGACGCTCTGAAATGTCTGAACTCTCATCCCTCATTCTCTCTGCTTCTTCGACTATTTTAACATTTTGACTCCTGTCGTCCTCTTCTTCAACAACGACTTCGGAAAGAGTAGTATCGTCCGATCTGGGATCATAGGATGCCATATATTCAGTAATATGAAACAATATTTTAATTGCTTTTAGAACCCACATCAAAATTTACAATTCATTAGTCAACTTCCTATCTTCGCTCGGCTCTACCTCTATCTCAGCGTCTTCAAAATCCTCCTTTATCTCTCCATCCCGTATCCTGTCCATGAATACTGCGAGTGCCGCTATTTCGGAATGCGGCTGGTTGCCGACGGAGACATTGTAGTCGACGTGTGTGTAGACCCATCGAGGGACCTTCTCCGCCCCGACGATAACCATCAGGTCCTGATCAGAAAACTCCCTTTTGACCTCGTCAATCTTTTCGTTTATCCTTTCTCCGTACATCGATAAGTGTACTCTGAGACCGTTAAAATCCTTTATCTCTTTCTTCCACTCCTCTGTGTAGTTTACTTCGAAGTTTCCGCCCCATCTCTCGACTATATCCTCCACGCTCTGCATCATGCTGGAGTCGTGCTGCCCGGAGTAGATTATTTCGTCTGCTCCCCACTGTCTGGCCGTTAAGCCTACATGTGTGGAGATGCGGTCGTCTCTTCCTGCACGGTGTCCGAGGCGGAGGACTTTGATCATACCTGAGGATTGGGCGGTGAACTGTTAAAAGATATCAAAGAGTTCAAAAATGATCAGGACTAAGAGAAATCATGGGATTCTGGAAAAAAGCCAGGGATATTCATCTTGAGCCGACAAAGTTTTTTGGAGAGGTTGATGGAGAAGGATTTGGGGCTCCTTCGAAGTTTGCCGCGACGGTTGGACTGGTTTTTGCCGGTTTGATCGCTGTTTTAGGTTTGATGGCAGTCCTTTTTTCAGAGATGGCCGCACTCAATCTGGCTTTCATAACAGTTTTACTACTGATTATATTCCCTGTAACACTTGTCTTCAGCGCGTTCTTCCAGGCCGCGATGGTGCACTTAGCCGTATACATCTTCGGCGAGCGAGGCTTCAGCAAGACTTATAATGCAGTAGCTTATCCTGTTTCAGCAGTGCTCCTCTGGGGCTGGATCCCGATACTCAACTTTTTGGCCGGGATTTACAGTATCTACCTGCAGACCAAGGGAATTGAAACTCTGCATGACATGGAGTTCGGAAGGGCGCTGATCTGCGTTATCTGGCCGATCATACTGTCACTGGTGCTGACGATAATACTAGTAGCCTTCATCTTCCTCCTGGGCTTCGGTTTCGCCCTGGCCTAGAACCAGGTTTTTAACCCTGAGCACCGAATACTCAAACACCAATGAAAGGTGGACGTTTTACTTTGCGACCGCATGTTTCTGAACCCAGCCAGCTTTAACTCTGGCGCTCAAAACCTTTTCTACAGAATTGCAAAAGTTGATTCCAGATGATCCAAGTAGAACTACCTGATGGCTCACAGATGGAAGTAGAGGAAAACTCGACAGTAGAAGACGTGGCATACGAGATAGGCACCGGACTAGGCGACGACACAGTAGCCGGCAAGATAAACGGCGAACTCGTAGCCAGGGAAGAAGAAGTCAGCGACGGCGACGAGATAGAGATAGTCACGGAGGACAGCGACGAATACATCGATGTACTGAGGCACAGCGCCGCACACGTCTTCGCACAGGCACTGAAGAGGATCTATGGCGACCAGGTAAAACTCACGATTGGGCCATGGACTGACGAAGGATTCTACTACGACATCACAGGGATCGACATCGAGGAAGAGGACTTCCAGGAAATCGAGGAAGAAATGGAGAAGATCATTAAGGAAGACCTCGAGATCGAACGTGAGATGCTCTCCCGGAAAGAGGCAGAGGATTTCTTCGAAGACAACGAGTACAAGAGACAGATACTGGAGGAAGAGGCTGGCGAGGGCGACGAGGTCAGTTTCTACAAGCAGGGAGAGTTCAAGGACCTGTGTAAAGGCCCTCACGTCTCAAGTACTGGCGAAGTCGGCGGATTCAAGCTTCTGGAAATAGCTGGCGCCTACTGGAGAGGAGATGAGGAAAACGAAATGCTGACAAGAGTGTACGGAACAGCATTCCCTACCGAAGAAGAACTAGAAGAATTCATGGAGAAGAGAAGGGAGGCGGAGAAGAGAGATCACAGAAGGATTGGACGAGAGATGGATCTTTTCTCGATCCCGGAGTTTGCTCCCGGATGCGCACACTTTCATCCAAATGGCATGACCATCAGGAGAGAGCTCGAGGAATACATCCGGGAGAAGAACGCCGAGCTAGGATATACGGAAGTGAAGACGCCAGAGCTTAACAAGGCAGAGCTCTGGAAGAAGACCGGGCACTACGAGGCTTTCAAGGAGGACGGTGAGATGTTCGCCTGGGAGCAGGACGATACAGAGTATGGTTTGAAGCCTATGAACTGTGCGAACCACAGCCATATCTTCGACTCCAGCAAGAAGAGCTACAAAGAACTTCCAGTAAAGCTTTCCGAGTTCGGAACAGTCTACAGAAACGAGCAGTCCGGCGAACTGTCCGGCCTGATGCGTGTAAGAGGATTGACTCAGGATGACGGCCATGCATACCTCAGAAAAGACCAAATAGAGGAGGAGATCAAGAAACACCTGGACACAATCATCGAGATGTACGACGAGTTCGGGTTCGACGTCCACTTCATCATGGAAACCAAGCCGCCGAAAGCCCAGGGACCTGACGAGCTATGGGATGAAGCAGAGAATGCTCTTGCGAACGCCATGGACGAGAAAGTCGGAGACTACGACGTCAAGCCAGAAGAAGGAGCATTCTACGGCCCAAAAATCGGCGTAGAGGTAGAAGACGCGATCGGCAGAGAATGGCAGCTTGGAACAGTACAGCTCGACTTCGTAATCCCAAGGAACTACGGCCTGAAGTACGTCGGAGAAGACAACGAGGAACACTACCCCGTCATGCTTCACAGAGCAATCCTTGGATCAATAGACAGATTCATGGGAGTCATGATAGAGCACTTCGCAGGAGACTTCCCGACATGGCTAGCACCGGAACAGGTCAGAATTCTCCCTGTCACCGACAGGAACCAGGAGTACGCTGAGAAAGTCAAGGAAGAGCTTTCCGACTTCCGCGTAGGCATAGAGGATAGGAGCTGGAAGGTCGGGAAAAAGATCCAGGCAGCCCACGACGACAACATTCCATACATGCTGATCCTGGGAGACGACGAAGAAGAATCCGGACTTATCTCAGTCAGAGACCGACAGGAGAACGAGGAGAAGGAAGTCGATCTGGACGAGTTCAAGGAAAGCCTGAGGGAGGAAGTAGAGGAGAAGAAGCTGGAGGCAGGTTTCCTCCATTAACTTTCTCTTTTATTCCAGTTTTTCTCAAGATTTGAATTGTGAAAGTTACCACTCGCAGAACAAAGCTCAAGAAGAATATCTGGAAGCTCTACCTCCTGAAACTTTTCGGCGCCTTTGTGCTTTTTACTCCTGTTATAGTGCTTTTCTTCAAGGAGAACGGACTTTCGATGACAGAAATCATGATTCTTCAGTCGGCATACTCTATCGCTGTTATCGGTTTAGAGGTTCCTTCCGGTTACGCTGCAGATGTACTGGGTAGAAGGAAGACTTTATTTTTCGGAAGCTTATGCATGACTATAGGTATAGCGATCTACAGCGTGGGACAGGGTTTCTGGGGCTTCCTGCTGGGAGAACTTACTTTCGCTGTAGGAGGAGCTTTCTACTCCGGTGCGGACTCCGCCATGATGTACGATACGTTGAAGGAGCTCGGTAGAGAATCCGAGTACAAGAAGCTGTGGGGTAAGACCGGTTCATATGCTCTTGTGGCGACTGCGGCCGCCAGCATCGTCGGAGGCATCATAGGAGGGTACAACCTGCGGTTGACGCTTGTTGGAATGGTTCCTATCTTCCTGACAACGTTGCCGATATGCTACTCGATGAGGGAGCCGGAGAGGGAGAAGAAGGTGGCCGAGGAGGGCCACTTTAAAGAGATAATAGAAACAGGCAAGAATACATTTATACACAGTAAGAAGCTGCGCTGGCTGATAGTCTACTCGGCCATAATCACTCTGGTGATCAAGGGAGGTTACTTCCTCTACCAGCCATACTTCAAAGAAGTTGCGATCCCTGTTGCATGGTTCGGAGCGATTTTCGCGGGGATGAATCTTTTCTCTGCATTGATAGCACGTTACGCAGAGGAGATAGAGGAAGCGCTCGGGATGAAGACCTCACTGATATCACTCGTAGTGCTCACGGGCACCGGATTCCTGCTCCTCGGCCAGATCGCAGCAGTCTACAGCTTCATCTTCGCCACCTTACACCAGTTCGTCCGCGGATTCGAGGGACCTGTCATGTCGGACTACATCAACAAACTGGTGGAGAGCAGAGACAGATCCACAGTCCTCTCACTTCAGAATCTCTCCGGCAGAATGCTCTACGCCTCATCCATCCCACTGATAGGACTGATAACCGACAGCTACGGCCTCCAAGTTGCGATGAACTCACTTGCACTGACATCTTTCATCCTCGGAGGACTCATACTCGGAGTGATGGCTTATGACAGCGTCATATAAAAGAAAAGGAAACAGAAAGACCAAGCATGAAAGAATTCAAACTCTCCAGAGCCGATCCGACTTTCCCTAGAATCTCTACAGTGATTTCTTCGTACTGATATACCCGCCTTTCATGCTTCTCTTCCTGCTGGTTGATGCCAGCGCCGCAGCTATCATCGGAGGCTTGGTATTTGGACTCATCATGGCAGCCATCGGCATAGTGTTCTACGCACTGATGAGATTCGTCATAGGCACAGTGATGGCGTACTTCTACAACTTTATCTCCGGAAGTGGAGTTCGAGAAATAACTGTTATTCTTTCAGAGTAACAATTAAGAAATTTAGGGTACTCAACTTTATTTAGATATACCACAGGATTTGGAGGAACTGGTTGAGGACACAAATATGTCTGCTGCAATGGTGAGTCAGGGATCCTGGGAGCGGGAAGACGAACAGGAAGAAGAGAGTTTGGAGAAAGTGCGCAGAAATAGGTACGGTGACATAGTACTATCTGTAGACTCCTCCAAAATTTACGTTCAAGATGTAGAAGGCGAGAAAGCACCAATCAAGTTTGGACTACAGGACAACCAGAAACTAAGGAAATCTATAGAGAAGCTGTCAGAAGGCCAGACTCTAAACGAGGCAAAATCACATTACTATTCAACTAACAATCAGCCTGTAGTAAACAGGACCACTGAATTCTTGGACTATCCCGGCGACAGCGGGCGTCTGCCTGAGGAATACAGAGAAGGTTTCTCAAGGCTCGCAGAAATCCTGGATGAGGGAACCGAATTCATAATCTCAGAAATCGATGATGACATAGAGGAATTTCAGCAGAGAGGCTACTCAAGAGAGGAGTTTTGTGGAGTAATGTCAGAAAGATACGGTGTCTCGGAGATTACAGTAGGCCGATATATATCAGAACATCTCAACGGATGGGAAGATTAAGAATCCGGATTTAAAAGTTTTTGACTAAACTTCTGTAGTATGGTAACAGTTTACGATGTAA
>JBDGTY010000060.1:0-1691 GCA_042216335.1 Candidatus Nanohalobium sp. | reverse complement strand
CCCGAAGTAAGGAGCTGGGAGCCGGAAGAAGGCAGAAAAGAAGACTCGAGGCTGGCCGCTGACGTGCTTGAGGAAAACAATCTTCTATCCGCTGAGAAGGCAACCGAGGTCGGAGGAGAACGAGCATACTACCTTGACCCACAGCTCTTCCAGCTCAGCCAGGCACTCATCAACTTCACGGTCGACTTCCTGAAGGAAAGAGAGTTCGGCGTCTACCAGGTACCCTACATGCTGGAGGAGGAATCCATCTCAGCCGCCGTAGATCTCGAAACCTTCGAAGACACACTCTATCAGGTAAATGAGAACGAAAGATACCTTATCGGCACGGCAGAGCACGCACTGGCCGCAAAGTACCAGGGAGAAGTCATAGAAGAAGACCTGCCGCTTAAGCTCGGAGGATTCTCTACCAACTTCAGGAGAGAAGCAGGGAAACACGGTAAACAGACCAGAGGGCTGTGGAGAGTACACCAGTTCGAGAAGGTGGAGCAGTTCGTGTTCTGCAAACCGGAGAACCACCTCGACATTCTTGAAGAGACTCTGGAGAACGCCGAGGAAATCATGCAAAAGCTAGGCCTTCCTTACCAGGTAGTGGACATCTGCGACGGCGACATCTCCAACAAGACGTTCAAGCAGTACGACATAGAAGTCTGGAGGCCGCCACTCGGAGAATACGGAGAAGTCGGCAGCTACGGAAGCTGCACAGACTACCAGGCTCGAGAGTTCGAGACACAGTACTGGAGAGACGGAGAAAGAGAGACACCTTACACCGTCTATGCCACCGCTCTGGTACCGCAGAGGATTATGACAGCGATAATAGAGAACAACATGGAGGAAGAAGGAGTGAAAATCCCTGAACCGCTCCAAGACTACATGGGCGGCCAGGAGTACCTAAAGTTAGATTAAACTTCACCTTCCTGCTTCTTCCTCCGGATCTACTCCCCCAGGGATTTCAACATCTCTTCCTCCAAAGCGAGTTTCAGCCCCTTCAAATAGTGCAGGATCCTCTTCTGCAGAGTATTCTGGCTGACCTTCAGTACCCCCTACATCAGGAACCATAGGTGCATCGTTAGGTACTTCTCTAGCTGTATAGCTATCACTTGGCCGACTATCTGCATAACCATCATCAGCCATCTGATCGTAGTGATCAGGTGCTTTTGAATCATCTGGCTCAACTGAGGAGGAATCAACCTCCGGCACCAAAGGAGCAGCCCGGTCCTCAAGTGCAATATCCCTCAAATCGGCTTCAGAGCCCTCCATGATAGCTTCTATCTGTGTAACGGACAGCCCAGTGTCTTCACTTGCCTCTTGTATTGAGTCATATTTCCCATCTCCAATGTATACTGCCTCAGACCCTTCCTGAAGTTCACTCACAAGGTAATCCCCATGATTAGGATCAGTTGGATGTGCTGCGGCTGGCTCCTCCATTGGCGTGCCTATCCTGTTACCAGGATTCCCGGTAGCCATCCCTAGTTCTCACCCCTCTGCATTGTATACTGGTTTTGTGTACGGTATTGCGGTGTTGTGGTGTTGTAGTTTGTCATTGTTTGAGTGTTCACCTGCGAAGTGAAGTTGTAGGAAAACTCGAACAGAATCAATTAATGCAGCAGCACTGCCACAATCACGGACACTGCTGCCATAGACTTCAGTTTGGAAACAATAGAAAACTCAGAGATAGAGCTGGAACCAGCACT
>JBDGTY010000006.1:75499-80729 GCA_042216335.1 Candidatus Nanohalobium sp. | reverse complement strand
TCTCTGTAGATCGGCTGGACGATTGCTGCGCCGCCAAGCCTCTGAATCTGCGTCTGCGTGGCTCTCTGCGTCGAGTTGCCGTACATCACTGTTCCAGAGTTCGCCAGGCACTGTCTGAAGTCGACAAGCGCTTGGTTCCTCTGCCTGATCTCTTCACGCGTCTGCATAGTCGAGGTGAACATCTTGCCGTCGGCTGAAGTGTAGTAAGTCACCAGCCGGTTCTGGGAGTTGCCTAGTTTAACCCTGTAGAACTCTCCGACGTTTTCCGTCTCCATGACCTCGAGTTCCTGTCCTGTCTGGTTCTCCAGGTAGTTAACGAGGTTCCGTGATGCTGCGTCTCCGCTGGAAGTCAGTTCCGTGGCTGCGAAGGTGCCTGCCGCTCCGATCACCAGTCCGGCCACGAGAAAAGCTGCCTTCACTCTGTCAAGATCAAGGTCAAGTTCTATCTCCATACGGGTTTATATCTCAGCAGGCTTTTTTATCAACTATGCGCGCCAACCCGTTCAGGATACTACCTTTCATCCTCGCCGTCCAGATACTGGCAGGAATCATTCTGGGCGCGCCAACCACGGTTTCCTTCCCAGAATCCAGTGCAACGCTCCATGTCGAGGTCGCGGACTCGGAACAGGAAAGACTGAAAGGACTGATGTACAGGAAGAAACTGCCGATCAACCAAGGCATGCTCTTCGTCTTTCCAAAAGAAGCACCGAGAGGATTCTGGATGAAGAACACGCTGATACCGCTCGACATGATATTTGTCGACAGAAACGGCCGGATAATCAACATAGAGGAAGCATACCCCGAACCCAACACCTCTGAGGAAAACCTGAAGATCTACAGGAGCGAAGCACCGGCCAGATACGTCATCGAAACCAACTCAACATTTACAGAAAAAAAGAACATAGAGGAAGGAGATAGGGTAGAGATCCCTACTCGATATTGACGACTTTGCCATTTTCTGACAGGTGGATGTCGTCTCCCAGGCTGTATCCTTCTTCTCTTGCAAGCTCTACGTAGCTTCCGAGTTTCTGGATGTCGCCGTGTGAGGGGATGATGTGTTCCGGGTCCAGGAAGGTGATGAAGTCTCTGTGGTCTTCCTTCTTGGCGTGTCCGGAGGTGTGGACGTTCTTGTAGAGTCTGACGCCCTGCTCCCTCAGTTTCTTCTCAAGCTTGTACCTGTTCGCCTCTGTCGGCGGTGTTGGGATGGTTCGGCTGGAGAAGATGACGTGGTCGCCTTTGTTGAAGTCGAATCCGTATGTTCCGGATGCGATCTTGTCCATCTGTGCTCCAGGCTCTCCCTGGTTTCCTGTCGCGACGACAAGCCACTCCTCTCTTTCTCCGTCAACACGGCTCATGAGTTCGTCACATTCGTCGAAGTAGGAAACGACCTCTACCTGTGAGAGATCGATAAGTCCGCATTTCTCGGCTGCCTTTGTGTACTCCTTCAAGCTTCTTCCGACAAACGCGACTTTTCTCCTTCCGTCGTTGGCGTCGAGGATTGAGTTGAGCCGTGCGATCTGGCTGGAGAACGTGGTGACGATTACTGCGCCGCCTGCCTCGTATGAGGCGTTCAGTACGTTCTCGAGCTCGACCTTGACTGATTCCTCCGGTGGGACTCTTCCGTCCTCGTCGACTGAAGTGGTTCCAGGGATCATCAGCTTGACTCCTTCCTCTCCGACCTCTTTCAGTCGGTCGATGTCGGTGTTTTCTCCGATAACCGGGCGCCTATCGAACTTCATGTCGTTTCCGTAGATGACGTTACCTTCTGGCGTGTTGAGAAGGCTTAAAGTCGCGTCCGGGATGCTGTGATTGACGTGGAGGAACTCCAGTTTCATCTTGTCGGAGATCTGGAAGTCTTCTCCTGTCTCCATCGAGATGATCTGGTTGTTGATGTTCTTCCTGTCTCCTTCCAGCCCGTTCTCGATGATCTTCTCCGTGAACGGTGTGCAGATGATCGGACAGTCGTATGCTCCTGCCAGCTTCGGGATCGCTCCCACGTGGTCAAGGTGTCCGTGGCCTATAACGATCGCCACGACGTTCTTGTCCATTATCTGCTTGTCTTTCGGGATTGCTCCTGTTTCTAGGGTTTGATTTGTCGTAAGTTCGTCGATCTGCTCGTCGGAGCCGACAACATTTTCCATGTCGTATCCCATATCGAATACGACGACCTCTCCGTCAACCTCGACGGCGGTCATGTTCTTGCCGACTTCCTCGTAGCCTCCAATTGTGTGTACTTTCATATTATCAGAAAACCTCTGTAATCTAAATGCTCGCAAGTTTTTGCAAGTTTACTAAAAACAGATGCGGACGATATCTTTTTAAATAAGGCCCAGCCGCTGAAGACTTCTTAAGCTTTGGCTGACACGGGATACGTATGTATTCTGAACAAATCCGGGAAAAACTTCGGGAAAAAGATATCGAAACAGGCGACCGCATCAAAGTCAACGGAAGAACAGGAAGGCTGATGCCCAAACCCGGCACAGGCGACCCAGAAATAATCAACCTGAAACTGGACTCGGGATATAACATCGGCCTGGAACCCGAAGAGATCGAACTAGTCCAGAAAAAAGAGGAAGTGGAGGAAAGAGAGGTCGGCCTGAAGCATTCTGAAGAGAAAGACGATATACTGATCTTGAACACTGGAGGAACCATCGCTTCAAGAGTAAGCTATGAAGAAGGCGGGGTTAAGGCAGCCTTCGACCCTGAGGATCTAGTCGAGATGCATCCAGAGGTAGCTGAGGAAGTCAACGTTCATTCCAGAGTCTATGTCGGCGAGATAATGTCCGAGGACATGGAGCCGGGCCACTGGCAGGGAATCGCGGAAAAGATAGATGAACTCAAAGATGATTACGAGGGTGTGATAGTCGGTCATGGAACCGATACACTCAGCGACACGGCCGCCGCACTGAGCCTGATGCTGAAGGGAATAGACACTGGAGTGATGCTGGTGGGGTCCCAGAGATCTTCTGACCGTCCCAGCACAGACGCCAGGATGAACCTTTACTGCGCCTCCAAATTCCTCTCCGAAACCGAGTTTACTGGGGTCGGAGTCTGCATGCATAACTCCTCAAACGATGACGTCTGCAGCATACTGCCTGGGCCGAAAACCAGGAAGATGCATACCTCTCGCAGGGATGCATTCAAACCGGTAAACGCTGAGGAAATTGCAACTGTCAACTACCAGGCAGATGAGATAGAGTTCAAAGATTACGAAGAAAAAGATACTGAGTACAAGCCGAGATTCGAGCTAAATGAGAACGTCGGCTTCCTCAAAGTCAGGCCAGGAATGGATGTCGACAAACTTGACTTCATGATCGAGCAGGACTACGACGGCGTGGTCCTCGAGGGTACAGGCCTGGGGCACTTGCCGATTAGTTCCTTCGATGAGGAGACAGAGCACCATGAACAGATACAGGATAAACTGGAGGAACTTACCGAAGATACAGTAGTAGTCATGTCATCAAACTGCATCAACGGCAGGGTCGACATGGATGTCTATGACAACCAGGTAAAGGTGAAGAAGAGAGGAGTCATCGAGGCGGAGGATATGCATCCGGAGCTGGCCTACGTCAAGCTGATGTGGAGTCTAGGTCAGACAGAGGACATAGAGGAGGCCAAGCAGCTTTTCCAGAAGGACATCAACGGTGAGATCAGTGATAGAAGTCTTTACAGTGGGGATGAACAGTGACGAGGAAGATGCTCGACCAGTTCGACGAGAAAGCGAAGAAGTTTATCGAAGAGGAGCGTTTCGACAAGGTCAGGGACGTTCTCAGGGAGTACGCTCTGGATCAGGCGTACAAGTACGATGAAGAGTTGAGTGATCCTCTCAGGTTTCTGAAGACGTCGGGAATCGACGTGGACAACATCCGGGACTTCACGGAGTACCGTGTGGCCAAATCCGTTATCCAGACGGAGGTCAAGCGGCAGTTCGGCGGCCACTACTTCGAGAAACTGAGGAAGAAGGTGAACGGAAAATGACAGAGATCTACGGCGTAACAGGTATGCCTCTCTCAGGCAAGACAACTGTGGCGGAGATCATGGAGGATGAGGGCTTCGCAGTGCTGGACATGGGGGAGGTCGTCCGCATCGAGACGGAGAAGAGAGGTATTGCGACAGAAGACACCGGTGACTGGGTGAACGACATGCGCGAAGAGCACGGGATGGATGCTATCGCCCAGTTAAGCGTGCCGTACCTCAGAGAAATGATCGACGAAAGAGACAGAGTCGTCATCACCGGTATGAGAGGATGGGGTGAGAAGGAAAGGTTCGAGAAGGAAACTGGAGAAGAAATCGAGATCCTGGCGGTCTGGGCCTCCCGTGAAACACGGAAGGAAAGGCGGGAAGAGCGCCAGAGAGAGGAGGACGTTAAAGGAGATGATTTCCACGAAAGAGACCTGAGAGAGGTCGGGAACGGTGTCGGAAAACTTATGGCTTTAAGCGATAAAATAGTAGAAAACGAGGGTATATCGATGGAAGAACTTGAGGCTGAGGTGAAGGATATTGTCTCTGCGTGATGTAGAAGCATATGAAGTTGGTTATGACTCTGCCCGGGAAGCCATAGCGTCTGCTGAACAGGAGGAAGGCGAACTTGAAGTAGCCTATATAGGAGACCTGGAAATATATTTTGATGGAAAGCAACTGGGTGTGAACTATGTTGCCCGGCTCGAAGAGAAGAACACGCTCTATATAGATGATGAAACTTCACATGGAGAAATAATCGTTGACGAGCTGACACCAGAGGTGTTAGAAGAATGAATTACGAGGAACTAGGATTCAAGTGCGGTATAGAGATTCACCAACAGCTGGACACGGAAACAAAGCTTTTCTGTCAGTGCCCCGTCGAGCTGGAGGATGAAGCAGCGGATGCACAGGTTGAACGCTTCCTCAGCGCCGTAGCTGGGGAAACAGGTGAGAGGGACGAGGCAGCAGAAGTCGAGGCCGCGAAATCCAAGAAGTTCGTATACAACTACTACAGGAGAAACAATTGCCTGGTTGAGTTGGATGAGGAGCCGCCGCATGAGATCGATGAGGAAGCACTGGATACAGCATTGACTTTTGTCAGGATGATCGATGGAGAGGTTCCTGAAGAGATCCAGGTCATGAGAAAGATGGTTGTTGATGGTTCCAACACCTCAGGTTTCCAGAGGACGGCCATGGTAGGTCTTGACGGCGAGATAGATGTCGAGAAAGGATCTGTAGAGATCGATGATGTGGAGCTGGAGGAGGAGTC
>JBDGTY010000006.1:60954-75399 GCA_042216335.1 Candidatus Nanohalobium sp. | reverse complement strand
AATATCGACGAACTTATCCGGAAAGAGGTCGAACGGCAGAAAAACCTTGTCGAGCTGGGCGAAGAGTTCGATGATGAAACCGCCGAGGAGATAGTCGGCGACAACGTAACACACCACTTCGAGGAAACAGATAATCAGATAGTATCGACCGTGCTCGATAACGATGGCGCGGTCTACGCGCTGAAGCTGCCGGAGATGACGGGCAAGATGAAGCAGAAGATCTCCGGTGAAAGATACGTTGCGAAGGAACTTGTAGATTACGCGAAGACACGCGGAGTGCAGGGAATACTGCATACGGACGAGGACCTGGAAAACTACGGCCTGGTCGAGGAGTTCGGAGAAGTCGCCGAAGACTTAGACAAGGAAGATGAGGATGTCATCGCGGTTATCGCCGCCGAGGAAAGCCAGGCAAAGGCCGCGGCACAGGCAGTAAGGGA
This sequence comes from Candidatus Nanohalobium sp., assembly GCA_042216335.1. GTDB lineage: Archaea > Nanohalarchaeota > Nanosalinia > Nanosalinales > Nanosalinaceae > Nanohalobium. Next base: position 74,962 of record JBDGTY010000006.1, on the reverse strand, counting down.
GAGAGCCAGGAAAATCTATACTGGAGAGATCCCTGAGGAGACCCGGACCGCGGAGCAGGACTTTACGACAAGTTATGCCCGGCCACTGCCGGGAAGCGCAAGGATGTACCCTGAAACCGATATACCGGCGATCAGGGTTACAGAAGAAGACGTTGAGGAGATAGATGAAAACTTGCCGGAGACTCTCGACGAGAGAAGGGAGAAGTACTCGGAGGATATCGGAGAGGAACTGGCGACCCAGATCGTTTCTTCTCCAAGACTGAACCTTTTCGAGGAGTTAAGGGATGATTATGATTCTCGACTGGTCGCGAACTTCTTCACGAACCTCTGGGCGGATCTGGAAGACCGGAACATGGAGACAGATCATCTCCGGGATGAGGACTACGACGCTATCTTCTCAGCCCTCGAATCCGACAGGATAAAGAAGGGAGACATAGCCGACGTGGTCCAGGAGATGAAGGAAAACAGTCCGGAGGATGCTATCGAGGAGGTCGTTGCCGGTAAGGCCTCGGAAGAAGATATACGCCGGGTTGTGGAAGAGGTCGTTGATGAGAAGTCGGATATGGTCGAGGAGCAGGGTATGCGCGCCCAGGGACCTTTGATGGGTGTCTTGCAGCAGCGTGTTGAGGCTGACGGAGCCACTATCTCGAGTATTCTTCAGGAGCAGTTGGAGAAGCGTGTTGACTGATTCTCGGCACCAAGAGGGTTTTTAATTTTTTACACACCTCTATAAAACAGGTGAAACAAATTCTATGGCAGGACTAGGTGGACAGCCGGTCTTCATAATGTCTGAAGATGCGGAAAGAACAACTGGAGAAGACGCACAGGAAAATAATATAGCAGCGTGTAAAAGCGTGTCAAAAGCCGTGAGGACCACTCTTGGCCCGAAAGGGATGGACAAGATGATGGTCAACGGGGTAGGAGACCTTGTAGTTACCAACGACGGCGTAACGATACTGGACGAGATGGATCTCGACCATCCTGCAGCCAAGATGATGGTCGAAGTCGCAGAGACACAGGAAGAAGAGGTCGGCGACGGAACCACGACCGCAGTGGTCATCGCAGGAGAACTCCTCAAACAGGCAGAAGAACTTCTCGACCAGGAGATCCACCCGACAGTCATCACAAAAGGTTACAGGCTCGCGAGAGAGAAGTCCAACGAAGTACTGGACGACATCGCGGAGGAAGTCGACCTCTCCGACGACAAGACACTTCAGAAGGTCGCCATGACCGCGATGACAGGAAAATCCGCTGAAACAGCCAGAGACTACCTAGCAGAGATCGCAGTTGACGCAGTTAAAGGTGTCGCGGAGGAAAGAGAAGATGAGTTCGTAATCGACAGCGACATGGTCAAACTGGAGAAGAACGAGGGAGCATCCGTAGAGGATACAGAGCTTGTCAACGGCGTCATTCTCGACAAGGAGAAGGTTCACGGCGGGATGCCTGACAGAGTCGACGATGCAAACATCGCACTCCTTGATTCTGCTGTAGAAGTAAGGGAAACCGAGACAGACGCCGAAATCAACATCTCTGACCCTTCACAGATGCAGAACTTTGTTGAACAGGAAGAGGAACAGCTTAAGGAGATGGTGGAAGCCATCGACGAAGCAGGAGCCAGCGTAGTCCTCTGCCAGAAAGGTATCGACGACATGGCACAGCACTACCTCGCCAAGAAAGGCATCTACGCAGTACGCAGAGTAAGCAGCAAGGACATGGACAAATTGGCAAAGGCAACTAACGCGAACATCGTTACAAGCATCAACGAGATAGAAGCCGAAGACCTGGGAACTGCTGGAACAGTAGAGCAGAGAAAGGTCGGCGGCGACTCCATGACCTTCGTACAGGACTGCCCGGAAGCCAAATCAGTTTCCATCCTGATTAGGGGAGGAACAGAACACGTAGTCGACGAGATCGAGAGAGCGATGGAAGATGCAATTGGCGGCGTATCCTCCGCGCTCAGAAACGGCCGAGTAGTCGGCGGAGGCGGCGCAACAGAAGTAGAACTGGCACAGGAACTCCGCGACTACGCTGACTCAGTCGGAGGCAGAGAACAGCTAGCCATCAACGCATTCGCAGACGCACTGGAAATCATCCCGAGAACCCTAGCCGAGAACGCAGGCTTCGATCCTATCGACACACTGGTTGACCTCAGAAACAAGCACGACGATGGAGAGACCTGGAGCGGAATCAACGTCACATCAGGCGAATCCCAGAAACTGTTTGACGAAGGAGTCGTCGAGCCACAGCAGACCAAGATCCAGGCAGTGTCCTCAGCTTCAGAAGCTGCCGAGATGATCCTCAGGATCGACGACGTCATCTCCACAACCGGCGGAGACGACGAAGCCGGCGGAGGACCACCTGGAGGTCCCGGCGGAGGAATGCCCGGCGGCATGGGCGGCATGATGTAGCGTTGCCTCTTTCTCCAATATTCTTTTCAATTTATTTTCCTTATTCTGAGCCCGTGAGATTTGAAGTTGATAGAGATGCAGTTAGAGAGATAGGTGGAGGCCTCTACGAGCCAGAGAAGGTTAATATCTATGCTGAAGCTAGAGCTAGATATGATAGTTTCGATGATCTTTATGCCAACCCTTCTAGGTTGAACTAGAAGTGAAAACTTTCCAACAAGGACTTTCTTTTGGTCTTGGATTTAAGGATTTCGATAATAGAGACACAGAGGATGATCTGAACAGCTTATCGCTCTTGTATGAAGAATGGGGATGGAGACATGGCATCTTATGGATTTAATCTAGTTTATCCTATTGAGCATCCTATCTCATCTAGTTGAAAATGAGGGTCCTGAAGATACAAAACAAGCTATCTCTGTACTAAAAGAAGAGCCGCCCTACTCAGATATTTAGTCCCTCATCCTCAACAGGTCTCTTACATCTTTCAAAACCTAAACCTGTTCAGGTAAACTATCGAGATGGAATCTTTCATCTTATCAATCATCCCTATTCCGAGAAAGGTAGTACAAAAACAGTAAGGAGGCTAGAAGAAATACTGAGAGAAAATCGGCTTGAGTTTCTGAACCAGGCCTTCTTAGTAAAGCTTATCGAAATCCATCAAAATTAGTTGAAGAAATAATCGGGCAGAAATAAATTATCCTTACCTAGACAAGTTAAGGAGACCATGCCTTATTTATACCGGGAAAGGGAATTTTTGGGTATAACGAGGTCTTAAAATAATTATGTCTGATAATGATGAGGTTGAGCTTGGTGGTAAGCAGGGTGCCGGTGATGATTACGAGGTTGTGCCGGTCGGTCCTTTGAGAAAGCTGGAGAGAAGGGTTGATGAGTTGCAGGAGCAGCATGAGAAGAGCGGCGGCTCCGGTGGCGGTGCTGATGATGAACTAGTGCGTGATGTTCTGGATATCATGAAGTCGAACCAGAAGATCGTCAACGATATGACTGAGTCGACCCATGAATTGAAGAACAGTGTTGAGGACCTAACCCACAAGATGGATGAAGTTGTCGACAATATGAACACCTTCATGGATCTCCTGACCGAGGCCTCCGAGATGGATATGGAGGGCGAGATCGTGGGTGATATGGAGCAACGTATTGCCGAGGCGATCGGGACGAAGATGGATGAGGTTGCCGAGGATATGAAGCAGTCGAATCAGGAGGTCGTTGAGCACTTGAACGATATCAACGAGAGTTTGAGGCGTAGTTATGCCTCCCAGAACAAGCAGGGGCTGGTTTCCCGTTCCGGTTCTTCGGGAGGGCAGTCTGGAGGGCAGGGCCAGCAATCTCAGGGTCAGGGTCGGAGTTCCCAGCAGCCCCAGCAGGGCCAGTCTGGTCAGATGAGTCAGGGGGGTCAGCAGGAGGGTTTGAATAGCTCCCGTTCGCTGGATTCCGGTTCGGGGCGTTCGATGGGTCGGGAGCAGTCTCAGGATGCTGACCTTGATCTTGGTTCGGATAATTCTGACAGGATGAAAGCTTTGAGAGAAAGGTTCAACAAGACGAAAAATGAGTAGTAAAGGTATTTCTCCGGTTGTTGCAACAGTTCTGTTGATGGGGATAGCGATCGCTTCGGTTTCCTCTGCTGCTGTTTTCCTGGGTGATACTATGCAGGGTCTTCAGAACAGTGTGGAGGACTGGATACTTGGTGAGAGCAAGGAGGAGTCTGCCACTATATCGGTTGATTATGGGGTAAATGGTTCTAACGGTTATCTGCTGATGGACATCCGCAACACCGGTTCGATCAGCCTGGCGGTCGAGGAAGGGGGAAGGAAGAACTGGAACATGTACGTTGACGGTGTGCCAAGGGAGTGGGAGTACGTCTCTGGTTCCTACACAGGGAAGGAGAACGTTATAATCGATCCGAACGAGGTTATCAGGATCAACACTACGGTCCAGTTCCCTTCGACAGGTAACCGTGTTCAGGTGTCGTTAAAAGGTCAGTACAATACCGGTGTCAGTTACATCTGTTTCAGTGAGGGCGGTGGATGCGAGTCCTGATTCCGGATTCAGTCCCGTTTAATTATATAAACCGGCGCAGATTAAACGTGAGTAAGAGGTAACGTACCATGTTAGAACAACGCAAGGGTATTACACCCGTAATTGCTATCGTCTTGCTCCTGCTTGTAACAGTAGGGGCGGTCGGAGTGGTCTACACACAGTTCCAGAATATCGCAGGTTCAGGAGATACAACGTTCGCGGATACAGCTAAGAAGACAGAGCTTACTATAACTTCTGTATCCAAGAACAATGACAGTGAGATGAACCTGACTATTACGAACAATCAGGGTTCAGTCACCATCAACACTACGCAGATTCTGGATCTATACTTCTATCCTAACCAGGCAAGTCCAAGTGCTGCTATAGGATACAGCCAGGGACAGGAAGTCCAAAATATCAACTTCAGCGAATCGGCTACGGCTACCTGTTTCCAGCCAGGACACGAGATTGACGGAACGAATGTGATCCTTGATCCTGGAGAATCTCTCACATGTGACACCAACGCTCAGTGGCCTTCAGCCACGAAGTACGTTGGTCTTGATGTGAGGGTTCAGGGAGGCTCCAAGTCCTGGAGTAAGCAGTGTGACCCACTCTCCACAAGAAGCGAGACCTGTTGATTCGGGTCTTTAATCCCCTTTCTTTTTTCTCTATTTCATATTTCTAGGAACTAGATGCCTGATTCAACTGGTTTTATATTCTGGTGATCAGAATTACTGGGTTATGAAGGGGCAGACTCAGGCTGTTACTGCGGTCATGATTACTGGTGTTATCATTGGAGGTATCGCTTCTGCGTATGTGTGGGGTGTGCCTCTGGTTGAGAAGCGTCAGGCCCAGGCCGAGCTTGATTCGGTTGAGTCGTCGGTTCTCGAGCTTCAGAGTTCTATTGTTTCGGTGGCTCGTTCGGGGCAGGGCAGCAGTGGTGAGGTGAAGTTAAGCCTGGAGAACGGCAAGGTTCAGGTGAATTCGACCGGTAACTATATCGATGTTACTGTTTTCTCGAGCAGTGCGCCTTATGCTGCTGGGACGTGGTCGATGCTGCGCGGTCAGAGCCGGCAGGGTCTTTCGATAGGTGCAGGATCATATGGTATACAGGGTGAGAACTCGCCGGGTGTCGTCGCAGTGAGGAAGGTTTCCTCTGCGAGTTCTGCGGTTACATACCGCGTGGAGTTCAGGAATCTCCTGACTACTACTGCGTCGAGCCAGGAGCTTCGTCTGATCGATATCCAGTCGGCTGGTTCGCCAGCGGCGGCGGGGGAGGTCACTGTGGAGTTCACAAATGATGGCCGCAGGTTTGATACAGGAGGTCAGGCCTACGAACTGCCGAGCGGCGAGATGATAGACAGGCGCAGGGTCGTGGTCGAAGTGGATCTGAGGTGACCTTATCTTTGAAGGGACAATACCTTGCTGTCGAGACCGTCTTCACCTTTGGACTGGGCCTGATGCTGGCAGTAGGGGTTATAACGCTGTTCAACCAGTATAAGGCGGGCCTTCTGTCGGAAGTGGAACCTGAACAGGCTGAGATGGTCCAGTCGGAGGTTCTGGTGGCTTTGAACGCCTTGCGTGAGGTCGATGAGTCGGGGAAAGTGGGTGAGGGCAGGTACTCGGTTGATCTTCCTCAGACTCTGGCAGGTAGCAGCTACAACCTCCGTCTGGGCAGCGAGTTGGTTGTGGGCGTCAATGGCAGGACGTATTCGATGGATGTCAAAGGTTTCCGGGGTTATCGATTGAAGGGTGCCGCCCGTGGTGGAGACGTAACTATTTTCAAGCGTGGAAAGAATATTACCTTGAGGGCTGATTAAATGGGAAACTTGAACTTTCTGAATATCGTCTCCGGGCTGAGGAAAGCCAAGCATCCTGAGTGGTATGAGGAAGAGGAAGAGGAAGAGGAAGAGTCCGGACCGAGTGAAGGTATAGAGGTGCCTATACCCGGTGAGTTCAAGCAGGAGTATGTCGAGGAGACAGAAGATGAGCAGGACCTGACGGATGTAGATGTGACCTATCCGCTGGTACCTGAGGACCCTGACGATGGGGAATTGGTCTATGCATGGGCGCACATCACCTGGAATGAGGAGAAAGGAGAACTTATCTACAACATAATAGAACCGGAGAGGACGCCGGAACTTGAGGACAAGATCGAAAGGATCCACGATATAATGGAGAGGAGCTTCGACATCGACTTCAGCCAGCTGGAGAGTTCAGATGCCGACGAGTACCTGACCGAGAAGATCGACATGATAGTCGACAAGTACGACATCACACTCTCCGACAGAGACAGGGAGATCGTCAGGTATTACACGAGAAGGGACTTCGCAGGCCTCGGAAAGCTCCAGCCCTTGATGAACGACACAGAAGTCGAGGACATATCATGCGACGGAGTGGATATACCGGTTTACGCGTACCACCGTAACCCGAAGTACGGTTCGGTCAAGACAAGCATCGAGTGGAACGACCCGGATGAACTTGACAGCTTCGTGATGAAACTGGCACAGAGGTGTGGGAAAAGTATCTCGGTTTCAAGCCCTCTGCTCGACGGTTCTCTGCCGGACGGCTCCCGTGTCCAGGCTACTCTCGCGACTGACATCGCACGGAAGGGTTCAAACTTCACCATCCGACGGTTCACCGAGGATCCGCTTACACCTATCCACATGATGGACTACGAGACGGAGAACGCCCAGATGTACAGCTATCTCTGGACGCTGGTACAGCACGGTAAATCTGTTCTTGTATGTGGTACGACGGGTGCAGGAAAGACGTCCCAGCTGAACGCTCTTTCCCTTTTCATCCGTCCGGAGAAGAAAATCGTCTCCATTGAGGACACGCCGGAGCTGCGTCTTCCTCACGGTCACTGGGTGCCTGAGGTCGCCCGTTCAGGTTTCGGATCCAGCGCTGAAGGGTCGGGAGAGGTTTCGATGGATAACCTGTTGAAGGAGTCTCTGCGTCAGCGTCCTGAGTACATCATCGTGGGTGAGGTGCGTGGTGAGGAGGCTTACATCCTGTTCCAGCAGATGGCTACGGGGCACACAGGCCTTAGTACCATCCACGCCGACTCGCTTGATATGCTTATGGACCGTTTGACCACTGATCCTATCAGTCTTTCTCCTTCGCTTATCGAGACTCTGGATCTCATCATGCTTATCAAGAGGATCCGCCGTGACGGAACCTATATCAGGAGGATCACCGGTCTCTACGAGGTCCTCGGGTATGACAAGCGTCAGGGTATCGACAGTAACAAGGTCTTTGGGTGGGAGCCTGAGAATGACGAGTACGTGATTGAGAATAACTCTATCTTGCTTCAGGATATCGCTGATCAGTCGGGTATCGAGCATGAGAAGATCAAGAAGGATCTGAGGAACAAGCAGCATGTCCTGAACTATATGCAGGAGGAGCAGATCAAGCATTACCGTGAGGTCGGTGATATAATTTCCCGGTACTACAGTGATCCGAAGTCGGTGATGGAGAAGGTCGGGCAAACATTTAATGCGGACAGTGAAGAATTAGAACCTAAGAATGCTTGAGGAATACGCCGATTTCTGCTACAGGCTGGTTGGGAGCTATTCCCTGTACCTTGTTGACTACTTTCAGAGTTTGAGGCCGAAGCTTTCGAAGGCCGATGTGGAGATAACTCTGCCCGAGTACATCAGTGTCATCGTTTTCTCGGGTGCTGCTACTTTCCTCTCCTTAACGCTTTTCCTAGGATTTCTTCTTACGCTGTCCATGGGAATCTCCGGGATAGTGATGGGTTTCACTATCGGAATGATATCCTCTCTGGGTGTGATGGCGGGTTTCTACGCCTATCCTGGTATCATCATGAAGAGCCGTGCATCCAAGATAAGGGATACGCTGCCTTTTGCCACGATGTATCTCTCGACGCTTGCGGGTACAGGTACAGCCCTTCCGGAAATCTTCAAGAACCTGGCGGAGGTAGAGGAATACGGAGAGGTGGCTAACGAGGCGGAGAAGATCAGCAGGGATATAGAGACGTTCGGGATGGATATCAATGAGGCGCTGGAGCGTGCGGCGAACAGGACGCCGAGCGAGGATTTCAAGGAGCTTATGTGGGGAATAAACCATGTAATAACGACGGGAGGCTCGTTGAGAGAATTCCTTCAGCAGAGATCGGAAAAGCTGATGGATGACTACCAGAGAAGGATCGAGGAGTTCTCCGAGACTCTTTCGCTTCTTGTCGAGATGTACATCACGTTGATAATCGTTGGTTCCATAATCTTCACGGCTATGAGTGCGGTTATCAGCTCGTTCGCTAATATCTCTCCTGCGCTGCTGGTGAATATCCAGGTGGCGGCTATATTCTTCGGCCTCCCGGTTATCTCGGGCATGTTTATCATACTGGTTGACGGTCTTTCACCGGGTGGTATCCGATGATCGACTTCTTCAGGGAGGAGGAGTACGATGCCGGGTACTCCGTGGAGGACAAGGTTATATTCGCCTCTATAGGTATCGGAGGAGTGATCACCCTGGTCGGTATGTTCATCTACATGTCGGGTGGTGTCCGGCTTGGAGGTTCACTGCTTCTTTTGGGAATAATAACATCCATTATACCGTACGGTCTTCTGAACTTCCTGAAGACGAGGGCTGTGAGACAGATGGAGAATCAGTTCCCGTCCTTCCTCAACGACCTGGCGGAGTCCAAAAGAGGGGGTATGACGATTCTGAAGTCGTTTGAATCGGCGCGTGACACGGATTACGGCCGTCTCAACCCCGAGATCAAGAAGGTTCACAACCAGTTGACGTGGGGCATCCCCTTCCCTGACGTCATGGAACGGTTTTCCAGGAGGCTGGAGGATTCTCCGGTGATACAGGAGTCGGTTTCCATCATCATCCAGAGCTTTGAGAGCGGCGGAAGCATCACGGAGACTATCGAGTCCGTGGCGGATAACTCTGCGCAGCTGAGGAAGGTACTGCAGAACAAGAGAGCCCAGCTCAAGCAGCAGCTGGTCATCATGTACATAATCTACTTCCTGTTCATAGGGATAACCATCGGGATCTACGTCATGCTCTCCCAGCTACTCGGTCTCGGAAGTCAGGAGGCCGGCGCCCTTCAGGGCATCGGAGAGGTTCTCGGCGGCAGCAGTTCTTCTGGCCCGGTCAACTTCTGCGGAAGAAACATCTTCGCCGCGAAGCCTTTCTGCTCGACCGCCAAGATATTCGGCTTCATCCCTGGAAACATCACGTCCCTGTCGAGCACCTACGCCACGAACTACGCCTACGGTAAGATGGCGTACTACAAGTCGCTGCTGTTCACGATGCTTATGATCCAGGGTGCGTGTACCGCGGCAGTCTCGGGACAGATCAGTGAGGGTACACCTTCGGCAGGTATCAAGCACGCGATCATAATGATGCCGCTGGCCTTCGTGGCATTCATGCTGATCGTCAGGCCTATGGGGGTGTAAGGATTCGTGAAGGGACAGTCGACGATCGAGTTCCTTGGAGCGGCATTCCTGTTCCTTATCGCACTGATAGGGTCGCTTACCATGATGTCGGGGCAGGTGCCGCAGTTCAGAGATGACGTCCAGCAGTCTGCCCACAACATGGAGATCTACCGCCTGACAGAGAACATGATAACTAAACCCGGTTGGCATACGTACGGCAGTGGAGGCAGCAACTGGGAGAAGAACGCCTCCACGATCTCAGGTACGACCCAGCTCGGGCTTGCGGCAGATTACCACGTCATAGCGTGGGATAAGCTGCAGGCACTTTCCACGACAGGGAGGGACAGGTTCAACTACAGCCAGTTCCGTGACATTAATGAACTGGACAACCAGTACTACTTCAACTTCACCTGGTATCCTATCGTGGAGACCAGTAAAACATTCACGCGTGGAAGCTCGCCGAGCTACATAGACGAGCCCACAGACGATGACAGCGACGGTTCGAGGTACTACAACGCGGAGAACAGGGTGCATTACGGCACTTTCAGGCTGAACGGCTCTGAGTTCCCCTTCCTTGTAGCGGCCTTTGACGGGGTGTATAACACGGTCTACGTTACCGGGAACCCGGGCGACTGGAACTTCTACGAGTCAAGTGAGCACAAGGTCGGGGATGTCATCAGTCTGGACGGTACAGAGTTCAGGGTGAAGAAGATACAGAATAGGGAGAGGCGGCCGGGAGCAGCGGTCATCCTCTCCAGGCATCTGAAATCCTTCGGTGCGCCACCGGAGACCGCCGACAGCACGACGGTGAAGCTGAACCGTTACGTGTCGCTCAGGGCGCCAGAAACCGATAAGGAAGTCGTCAGGATGGGGGTGCTTTCATGGTAGACAGGAAGGGTACTGGATACGCACTGGAATCCATAGTCGCCGTGGCCACAGTCTTCATCTTCATCTTTGGAGGGCTTCAGGTACCGGAAAACCAGAACTGGGACAGCTTCAGGAGGCAGGTATCGGCCGACGACCTCACATACGCTCTCCAGGATTCCGGCTACATGAACCACGCATTATCCGAAGGGGAGGTCGGATCGATACAGACAGCCTTCTCCACCATCTCCGAGAGAAGGGTAGAGGTATCCGGACTCGTATCCAATCTCCCGATCAACGAGAACAAGGTCGCATTCTACACCAAGCCCTCACGGCGGTATACTCAGGGTTTGATGGATGCGAGCTCTGGGAGCTGTGCAGGGGATTTGGATGAGATAGCCAGCAGGTCAGAGGAACCTGTCCTACAGACGGATGGGACTGGAGTCGACGCCAACTACCCCGATGAGAGAGTGTATGTGGCCGATCTGGATCCTAACCAGGTAGGAGGTAATAACGTTCAGGACTATGACTCTGTATGGGTTGATAACGGCACGGACTGCCAGTTCTCAAACGCGGAAGGGCCTTTTTACAGGGATGAGTTCATCAAGTGGGGGCCTCATCACTACGATGTTGAATGGATAAACGGAGACACCAATGAGCTACGTTTGTTCAACGCCACGCAGGCGGTCAGGTTCAGGAATATGCTTAACAGACCGGTCAACAGCGTCGACACCTTCGTAACCGTCGACTCCGTCAACTTCACCGAGGTAGACACGAACACCTACAACGTCTTGGTGGTCCGTACCAGTGAAGGCGTCCGGGATATCTCCGCGAATCAGGGCATAATGGAGGATCACCTTAATGAAGGATCTCTCATGGTGCTCGCCAGTCTGGACTCCAGCAACTTCGACAACGGTGACTTCCTGGAGAGGGCAGGATTCCAGTACATCTCGGTGCCTTACGAGGGAAGTTACAGTGGAGGAGAGGTCCCCGGAAGGTTCTCCAGTGAATCACGATCCCAGGAGGTGGAGACCTACTTCAAAGGTCTTGGAGGAGAATCCACCTCACTGAGTATCGCCCCTCCGAACATTATCTCGAACACGACCCGGACTTTAGAATCCGCCCCGGCCATACTATATTCAGCCACTCAGTCATACAACTTCAGTGACTGGAACAGAGAGGAGGACGACATGGAAAACATCACAGGCCCGGAACTCAGTAACTATCCTGGAAGACCGGAAAGCGCCTGCTACGGCACAACTGACTCGGCTCTCACTGCCACGACCATAACTTTCCCCGACGGCAAGCAATACGAGGTTATAAACGCCGAGCTCGGAACGACAGAAACCTACTGTAACAATAATAACGATAGGGCCGTCAAGGTAGATCTTAACCGTGACGGCGACTTCATGGATGAGCCGGAAGGCCCTTTCCTTAACAATGAAAGAGTTGTGGTGGCAGGAAGGGAGTACGCAGCCAGGTCGATACTCACAGGTTCTGACTGTGAATGGGATGGAAACTGTGTCAAGTTCGTCTATATCGGCTCGAGGGACGTCGAGCTGATCGCCCGCAGAACCACGTTCCCTGAGTTCAACGGAGGCAGGATCGCAGTAAGCGGCTACGAGGCTCAATACAGTACGGAAGATAGGAAAGTTCTGGCCTCGACCATCCACTGGCTGAGAGGCGACCAGCTGGCTTTCACAGGCAGGACCGAACCGGAAGGCATCTCCACCAGCACCTACTCCGGTATACAGAACAGGACGTACATGCCGTACGAGGTCAACCTGAGGTGGAGCCGGTGAAACGGAAAGGACAGTTCATGGTCATATCGGCCGTGATCGCAGGCATCATCGTGGTAACCCTTTCAACATCGGTATCCCGGATACAGAACCAGGAGTTCCACCCCACCGATTTACCTGAACACATCAACCAGCTCAGGGATGAGGCAGCCAGGATAAGCGACGGAGGGATCACGCCAAAGGAGCAGAGAAACTTCAGGAAGATGACAGGATACATAGAAAGCTACAGCACAACTATAGAATTCAGGTCAGGATGCGTAAAAGTCACTCTGGAAAGCAGCGACAGGAGAGTCGAACTACCCTGCATGAACTAAAAGTCCTGGATAAATTCGACCTCGTCGTCCTCAAGCTCCAGCTGCCTCTGCAGATCCTCGTAATTCTCCAGGAAATCGGCAAACATCGGCAGCTCCGACTTAACGTCCTTCTTCGACATATGCAGCTTCTCACCCAGCTTCCCGGAAACAGAATCCAGCTTGTTTCTTGCGCCCCTGCTCGAACCCATCCTGCGGATCTTTGACGGGTACTGGTACTTCGTCCACCCCGAATACTTCTCATCCTTCGCCAATGCAACACCAACGGTCGAAAACTGGAACACGTACTTCATTAATTTCCAGTTCATCCTGCTCCGGATACGGCCATTAAACAGGTCAGCCTGTGAAATCCAGTAATAAGCCCGGGCCAGATCCTCCTCACGCTCATACTCCCTTGGAGCATTCTCCCGGATCCACTGAAGGAACGTATCCGCATCCTCATCAAGGTTCTGCGTCGCCTGATTCGCCGTACTGGCAGTAGTAGTCTTGAAAACTATCTTCAAGGCATCGAATATATCCTGCCTATCATCCCGCGAAGCCTGCTGCTTAACATCCTCGACCGTCAGCTTGTCTTTTCCAAGGGCTGCGGCCTGGAGATCGTTGATCGCACTCCTCATCTGACCTCCAGCACTCCGTGCAATCCTCTTAGGAGCACCGTCCTCGTAATTGATTCCCTCCTCGTCAAGAATCTCCCGCAGATGAGCGGCGATGCTGTTAGTATGTACCGAATCCAGTTTGATCTCCTTCGCCCTGTTCCGGAGAGAACGTATGCTCTGATCATAGGCGTCGTTTGCGGTCATAACGATCGGGAATCGTGACTCGTCGATGATCCTTCCGATCTCCTGCACCCCGCCTCTGTCAGAGTTGCCTGACATGCCGTCGACCTCATCGATAAGAATCAGTTTCTGGCCGCCGAAGAACGAAGCTTGGCGTGTAGCTTCCTTCAACTCCTCCTTCAACTTCTTCTTAGTCCTTACGTCGGAAGCATTCGTCTCAACAAGCTCGTAGCCCAGATCATTCACGAGAGCCTCGACCAGAGAAGTCTTACCGGTCCCGGCCTGGCCATGAAGCAACACCGGTTTATCTCCCTGCTCCCAGTTCTCGGCCCACTCCTTCAATTCTTTCTTCTCACTGGAAGCACCACGGTACTCGTCCAGCGTCTCCGGCCTATACTTCTGCACCCACAT
>JBDGTY010000006.1:26041-60854 GCA_042216335.1 Candidatus Nanohalobium sp. | reverse complement strand
TGGAAGCACCACGGTACTCGTCCAGCGTCTCCGGCCTATACTTCTGCACCCACATAATTATTCAGTTGTTCTCAAGGTCTGCCATCTGGGCGAGGAAGGCCTCGATCTGGATGTCGGCGCTTCCGCCCTCGCTGATCCTGAACTCGAACTCTCCAAGGTTTTCGATTATCTCAAGCTTCGCCTCCTCGGAAATATCAAGGTCGAAGATCTCCCTGTGCACTGAATCGATGACATCCTGCCCATCCAGACCTCTGTCAATCATTAGGTCGGCCAGCGTGTCTCGGGCATCCATGAAGTTCCCGTTAAGTGAGTCGTTCAGGATTTCTCGGATTTCATCCGGCCGAAGAGAAGCTGCGATACCGTAGATGTCCTCCTCTTCTATCTCGTCGTTGTTTATCGAGGCAGTTTGAAGGATATTTGTCACGCGCCTGAGATCGCCTTCAGCAACACGCATAACTGCCTCGACGGCGTCCTCGGAGATTTTGAAGTCCTCTTCCTTTCCAAGCCTCTCGATATAGCTTTTGACATCGTTCTCGTCCAGCCGGTTGAATCTGAAGACGGCGCACCTGGACTGGATTGGATCTATGATTTTCGAGGAGTAGTTGCAGGAAAGGATGAATCTGCAGTTTTCGGAGAACTGCTCCATAGTCCTCCTCAGGGCCTGCTGGGCGTCGCTCGTAAGTGCGTCGGCTTCGTCAAGGAATATTATCTTGTAGTCTGCGCCCATCGACTTGGTCCGGGCGAAGTTCTTGATCTTCTCCCTTACGACATCAATCCCTCTCTCGTCCGAGGCGTTGGTCTCCATGAAGTTGTCCTTCCAGGAGTCGCCGTAGAGATCCTTGGCTAATGCGATCGCTGATGTGGTGTTGTGTGCTATTGTTGGTGCGTTACCGGCAACAAAGTTCTTCGTTTCTGGTACCGTAAGATCGTAAACCTTTTGGTTCTTGCTTTCTTCTACTGATTTTACTCTAGTCCATCTTAAATCTGCTTTGCTCATGAAGCTTAGTTTTTCAAGGTCTTGGATCAGCTCTTCATCTTCCAGCACTTTTTTCAGGTCCTTGATGACTATTTTGTGGATTTGTGGAATCTTCTTTACTGTAGGAGGGTTTATGTCTCCTTCAAGAATGTTTTGGATGTTACTTGAGCTTTCACCAAGCTTTCTTCCTATTTCACTATAACTTAGTCGTGATTCTTGAATCGTTTTACGTATTGTTGCCTGTAGCTCTGGCAGTCTTTCAAGAGCTTCGATTGTATTTGTCTTTTCAGATTTACTGGCTTTTAGAATAGTTTTTATTCTTCCTGAGTCAGCAACTCTTTTTCCTTTACTGTATTCAAGCGTTCTATCGTTTCTTATACCTGTCTCTTCCTGAACTCTGTTTCTAGTCTCTAAATCTCTTATTTCATTCTTGATTTCTCCATATTCTTCGTCGAATTTCTGATAGGTTTCTAGGTGTTTCTGGAATCCTTCCAGCTGGGTTTTTAGGGCCATAAGTTCTGAAATTTTATCTCTACTGCTCTCAACCACTTTACTCATCTGCTCTTGAGCTCTTATACGGCCTACAGAGCCAGTCTGCTTCTCTAGCATCCATGTTTTTCCTTCAAATACTTCGTCTTGTCTTAGCCCTAATTTCTCCAGTATCTCTCTGTAAACGTCAGGATTGTTGTCGATGATATCGTGGTTGGGAATATCTTCTCTTTCACAACGCTTTTTCAGCTCTTTTTGTTTTTCCTCAATCAAGAAGCCGACTTCGTCCTTGAACTTGTTCAGATTTCTAGATCCTGAAATTAGGATGGTTTGGTATTCTCTTTTTATGTCTTTTCCGTTAGAGGCAGATTTATTCTTTTTTATAATCCTTGAATGTATTCCAAGTCTCTTCAGCATATAAGTGATGCTTGAAGCTGTTTTTTCAGAAGCAGTAGTTATCTCTACGCCCTGACTGCTTACATATGCTTCGGAATCGCTGTAACTTCTCAAAAATCTCCTTATGCACTCTACAGTTGATGCTGTAATATAGTTGCTTATCTCAATTTTGTGGCTTTTCTTCTTTTCTTTGAATGGAAAATTAAAGGCCTGCGACAGAATTTCCCCCACAGTACCGCCTTCTCTGAAAGTCAGGTAAGGGACTCCTTTATCCATCTTGCGAACAGGTTCTAAGCCAAATACTTGTTTCGATAGATTGCTAAATCTCTCAAGCAGTTTCTCATTATTGTTATAGAATCTTACTCTGCTGCCAGAAAAGCTTCCTTCGGCCAGTAGATAACTTGCTATCTCAACTAATTCTGGTGAAACTTCAGTAACAGGATTAATACTTCTAGACTCTCGGCTAAACCTGTTAACATATTTCAAAGACATAAATTTTTCCGAATTAATTCCTTTTGCTCTACAGTAACTTAATGATGCATAATTTTCCTCATTTTCAGCTTTCAACTCAAACCCGGATTCTCTCTCCTTAAGACATTCCATGTCACTGAGATAACTAGCTAGCTTGCTTCTGTTTATTGAGGCTTTTTGGCTTATCTCCTCTCTACTTTCTGCTCCATCCTCTACTGCTTTAACTATCCTCTTCTTATTTCCTACGAACATTTCAGATGTAGGTACATCAAAATCTTCTGGGAGCTTGGCTCTGAACCTATCGCCATCCAATTCATCTACAAAGCGCCGATTCTTTCCCTCCATGTTTAGTTCTTCGGGAACAGCTATCAAGTCATCTTTTCTGATATTTCCTGCCTTAACCCATCGAGGCAACCCATTTCTGAGGACCATAACAGGGTGTTCGGGCGTAACACTGTGGTTAAAACCGTTGACAGCGCTTACATCAACTAATTCCTTTGCATCTTCCTTAAATACTTTAGAAACATCAGCAGAAACAATATCTCCAGAATCATCCACAGACATAATACTTAAATCGTCAACATCTTTGAATCCTTCAGAATCAGACCTTTCATCAACCAATTCCTTAATAGGTTTTAACTCTCCGTTAGACACCATAACAGGGGTGTCGCCCGATAAACACTTTCCGGTACCAGCAGGCCCAGCAAATAGCATGTGTGGTACTTCATCGTTTTCTACAAACGCTTCCAGTCTGTCTACTATGTTTTCCTGTCCAACTACTTCGCTTAGTTTATCCGGTCTATGCTTCTCAGTCCAGACATCAATCATAGTTAGGTAGGCTGGTTTCAAGCTTTTATGCCCTCCGATTAAAAGTTCAGTCATGGTAATCGCCCTCACAGGAACGCCGGGAACAGGCAAAACAACAGTCTCAGAGAAATTAGAAGAAGGTTTTGAAGTAGTAGACCTAACGAAGTTTCTTGAGGAAAAAGATATAGGCAGGGAAGTTGATGGTGAAAGAGAAGTCAGGATAGGCGAGATGCTGGAAGAACTCGAGGGCGAAATCTTCTCCGACGATACTGTCGTTGAAGGTCATCTGGCCCACCACCTTCCGGCAGATGTCTGTATAGTTTTGAGGTGCCGTCCGGACATACTGAAGGAAAGACTTTCAAGCCGGCCGTATCCCGATTCCAAGGTCAGGGAAAACGTAGAATCCGAAAAAATAGATATCATACTCACAGAGGCCGTCAAAAACCAGGAAACTGTTATAGAAATAGATACGACGGAGAAGTCGGTTGAGGAAACTGTAGAAGAGATCAAAGAGAAACTTGATGAAAGAGAAAATGATTATGGAAACGTGGACTGGTCTGAGTTTATCTAGGCTGTGTTCTCTTCAACCCAGTTCTTCAGCTTCTGCTTCGGCATAGCTCCAGAAGTCCTCGCCACTTCCTCGCCGTCTTTCAGGATCACGAGTGTCGGCAGCGCCCTTACACCTAGCTCTGTGCCGAGTTCCTGGTTCTCCTCCATGTCAACCTTTCCGAAGTTCACGTCCTCAACTTCCTCGGAGACTTCCTCGTAGACAGGCGCTAACTTCTTGCATGGTCCGCACCATTCGGCCCAGAAATCAACTACCCAGTATTCATCAGAGTTTTGAACTTCTTCCATCTTCCCGGAATCTATATCGACTGGCATACCTAGAACTCAGTGATGCAGTCTTAAGAAAAAAGCGGTGACCAACCGGTAAGACAGTATTAAACCGATCGCTTCACCAAACTTTTTCATGAAACTTGTCTATGTCACCTTTCCCGATGAGAAAACCTGCCGGGAGATATCCGAGAAAATAGTCAGTGAGAGGCTGGCTGCCGGAGTAAACTTTGACTCGATGAATTCAATCTACTGGTGGAACGATGAAATACAGAAAGATTCAGAGTATCGTGCCCTGTTTAAGACCTCAGAAGATAAAGTAGAAGAGTTAAGAGAAAGAGTTCTCAAACTTCACCCATATGATACTCCATGTATAGCAGCTTTTGAAGCAGAAGCCAACGAAGATTTTGAGAGATGGGTTAGTGAGGAAACTGAGGGTTAGGCTTAGTCTTATCTTTCCAAATCTACCTCTCCGTGAAGTGCTGCTTCTCTTCTTTTCCTCTCCTCTTTCAGTTCCCCAAAACTAGTATCGATGCCTTCTCCTGCGATGTTCTCGAACTTCTGAGCCATAATTCTTTATGGGATTAAGATTTGAAAAATCCTAATCTCTGGAGAGCTCAGAAAAATAAGGAAATTAGAGGATTTTACTCCTCTTCGTTCATGTAGACGGTTCTTATCGGGTAGGGGATGTCGATGTCGTTCTCGTCGTACTTCTCCTTGACGCCCTGAGTTACCTGTGATGCCGCTTTCACCATGTTGGCCTTGCTTGGCTTAGTCCATCCACGAAGCTTCAGGTTGACGCTGCTTCCTCCGAGCTCGTCGACCAGTACCTGGGGCTCAGGCTGGCTTTCGACCATGTCGGCCTCTTCAAGGCTTTCCTCGGCCAGTTCAACGGCTGTATCGATATCGTCTTCGTAGCCGACACCGACTATGACCTCAAACCTTCTCTCGTCGTAGGCTGTGTTGTTGATGACTACTCCGTTGTACAGCTGGCTGTTCGGCACGATTACCTGACGGCCGTCGTAGGTCTTGATGTCTGTGGCCCGGATCTTGATGTCCTCGACAGTTCCCTCCTCTCCTGCGACCTTGATCTGGTCTCCGACCTTGAAAGGCCGCCCTATAAGGATCAGGATGCCGGAGATGAAGTTAGCTATCATATCCTTCAACGCGAAGGACAGTCCGAGTCCTATGAGGCCGACAGCTGTGCCGAAGGAGCCTATCGGCACTCCCAGCGTCCCGAGAACAACTATCAGGGTTATCGGGTAGATCAAGTAGGCTGAGACTTTCTTGGCGGAGACTGCTGCGTGTTTGTCGCCTCCACGCCGCTTGACCTCTCTTTCTATCATCCTGTTGGAGATCTTGTTGGCGAGCCAGCCGATTACAAATATACCCGCGGCTATGCCGAGAGTGATGGGGGTCACGTTCAGTCCAAGGTTTGTGAACGTCTCCTGGAACGGGATGCTGAGAGATGCAAGATTCATAATATTCTCTTGGCTCCGCGAGCCTTAAATCATCTTCCGGGCAAAAATCAGTCAGATGTACTCCCGGTTCACCGCGCTTCAAAACCACTCGGAAAAAGATCAGGAAAAACTGGAGAACTCTACAGCCGCAGTCGTCGGTCTAGGAGCCACAGGATCGGCCATCGCAGAGAACCTGGCCCGGCACGGAGTAAATCTGATACTGATTGACAGGGACTATCTTGAGGTGAAAGACTGCTACTCCTCAAGTCTCTACACTCCTGAACAGTGCAGAAAATCGCTGCCGAAGGCAAAGGCAGCGGAGGAAAAACTCGGGGAGTTTACAGATGTCGAATCATACGTGGAAAGCCTTTCAGCAGACAATCTTGACCGGTTATCCGATGCTGATATCGTGCTTGACGGCACCGACAACCTGGAGACTCGTCAGCTTATCAATGACTACAGCAAGAAGGAAGGTGTTCCGTGGATCTATACTGCGGCGATCGCGGAGCGCGCCTACTCGATGCTTTTTGTCCAGAAATGCTTTAGCTGTATGGTTCAGCAGCCCGAGAGCGTTGCTACCTGTGCGACCGATGGTATAATGCGGGAGGTGGCGCAGAAGGCCGCTGTCTCGAGCTCTCTGAAGGCGGTGAAGATTCTGACGGGGAAAGATGTCGGGGAGAAACTGGAGATAGTGCACAGCGGCAGGGAGCTTGATGTGGAGAGCTCGGGCTGTGAGGTATGTGAGGGTGAGAAGTTTCCGCATCTTTCCGAAAGTCGGGAGGTTGTGAAGGTTTGTGGAACGGGCAAGTTCCAGCTGGAGAGGGATTTTTCCCGTGAACAGGTCGAAGATCTGCCGGGTGAGAGGCTGTCAGGGAACGATTTTCTGGTCAGGTACAGATATGAGGGATGTGAGGTTACTTTCTTCGATTCCGGCCGAGTCATCGTCGAGGCCGAGGATGAGGGCCATGCCGAGGCACTGGTCTCGGAGATGCTGGGAATTTAAACAGTAGAGATTCGAACTTTAATATATGGAGCTTGAAACCGAGTATATCGAGTACGGAGTCCAACTTTCTCTGGCGCTTATCGGGGTGACACTGGCCTACTTCATCAATCTCTCGAATCCTGTGACTCTGGCAGGTCTGGTTTTCATCCCGGTGCTTTATGGTTACACGGCCTATATCTCACACGAGGGCTTCAGTCGTTCATCGCTGATGTCCCTGTCCGCACTGATATTCGTCATCACAGGAGGTTTCACGGCACTGATCGCACTGTTCTACAGCATCGGCAATATACTCGTCTCGGTCTTCTCCCACGGCACACAGTTCAAGGATTTCTACGGATCGACCACTCTGCCTCTGCTGGTTCTGGGATTGGTGGTCGGAACCGGGATATTCTTCTACGGAAGCTTCAACCCAGGTTTCCAGGACAGCCTGGCACAGGACGCCGGCGCAGCGATCGGAAACTTCTCCGGGGAGACTCTGAAAGACATGAACCTGGTGGAAAACCAGAAAAAAGCCCAGTACCGACTGATAAACAGTACAGCCAGGTCCGCGGTCATACTTACCAGGCAGAAGGTCTTCAGTGAGGTCCAGCCGACGGTAGAACTCCAGAAATCGTTCGCCACTGCGGAGGAAAACGTTACAGCTCAGGTATACCGGAGAGCGAAGTCCCGACTGGAGAACAGAAAGGTAGATGTTTCAGGCAGGATAGAACAGGCTGTCACGTCGCACCTGAAACAGCTGAACTTTATCCTGGTCGTTCCGCTTGTCGCCGGCATATTTTACACGCTTCAACCGCTTATAGGCGTCCTGACAGGTATATTCGGCAAACTTTCACTGTTACTCGACGGTTAGCCGCACCGTCTTAAAACTGGTTTCTCCTCACTGAACTATGAGTGAGATAAAATTTGCGGACGAGGAACAGGCCTCGGAAACACTGCCGGACGACTTCGAACCTTACGTCAAGGAATGGTTCAAAGAACAGTTCCCGTCGCTGAGTCCGCCGCAGAGATACTCCTTCGAACTTATCCACAACCACGAGAACTCCCTGATCTGTGCTCCGACAGGGTCCGGCAAAACATTAAGCGCTTTCTTAGCCGGTTTAAACGAGCTTTTCAAGAAAGGCAGAGAAGGCGAATTGGAAGACGAAGTAAATATACTTTATGTCTCGCCGCTCAGGGCTCTCAACAACGATATCGAGAGGAACCTGAAGGATCCTCTGGAAGGCATCAAGGAGAAGGCCGAGGAGATGGGCTTCGAAGTTCCTGAAGTCAGGAGTGCGGTCAGGACAGGCGATACGACTGATGCAGAAAAAGCCAATATGCGTGAAAATCCTCCACATATACTGATCACGACACCCGAGTCTCTTGGGATTATTTTGAATTCTCCGAAGTTCGGGCAGTCGCTGAAGAACGTGGAGTATGTAATCACGGACGAGATTCACAGCCTGAGCGAAAACAAGAGGGGTGTACACCTATCCCTCGGCTATGAGCGTCTGGAGGAGATGGCAAACACTTCTCCGACCAGGATAGGCCTTTCGGCTACGCAGGCACCGATAGACGAGATTGCAAAGTACCTCGTGGGTTATGAGGTCGATGAAGATACGGAGATAGAGGAGGGTGAGTACGGGGAGATAACTGCGGCTGAGGAAGAGGAGACGGAGGATTACGAGACCCGTGGCTGCACCATAGTTGACGTCGCAGCGTCGAAGGAGATCGATCTGGAGACTATCTCTCCAGTCAGTGATCTGATCCATACGCCCGCTGAGGAGGTCCAGGAGGCGATGTACGACCAGATCCACAACCTCGTGGAGGAGCACGAGTCGACCATCATATTCACGAATACTCGGAGCGCGACCGAGCGGATCGTCAACAATCTTCAGGAAATGTTCCCTGACTTCTACGAGGACAATATCGGCGCCCACCACTCCAGCATGTCCCGGGAGAAACGTCTGGAGGTCGAGGAAAATCTGAAGAAAGGGGAGATGCGTGTCGGCGTTACATCTACTTCTCTCGAGCTAGGGGTGGATATCGGGGCAGTAGACCTCGTAATACAGCTTGGAAGTCCTAAGGGCGTGGCGCGTGGCATCCAGCGTATCGGCAGGTCCGGCCACCAGATCGGAGAAAAGGCCAGGGGCAAGATGATAGTAACGGACAGGGACGACGCGATGGAGTGCTCGGTTCTGACGAAGTGCGCCAAGGAAGACGAGCTTGACAGGATACAGATACCGAGGAACTCTCTCGACGTCCTCGCCCAGCACATCGTTGGCATGGCGTGCAACAAGCGCTGGAATATCGAACACGCCTACAACACGATAAGAAAAAGCTACAACTATCTCAACCTCTCCAGAGAGGACTTTGACAACGTTCTGAAGTACCTGGGAGGCGAGTACGAGGAGTTAGAGGATCAGAACGTGTACAGGAAGATCTGGATCGACCACGAAGACAACCGTTTCGGCCGCTCCGGTAAGATGACGCGCGTTATCTACATGACCAACATCGGCACCATACCGGACGAGACAGGCTACGATGTCAAGACCCGGCAAGGCGGAGAGTATGTAGGGCAGCTGGACGAGGAGTTTCTCGATAGACTGACGAAGGGCGATATATTCACTTTAGGCGGGAAGACCTACCGTTTCAGCTATGCCAAGGGCATGAAGGTCTTCGTCGACCCTAAGCCGAACGCTTCTCCTACCGTTCCCTCCTGGTACTCGGAGAGACTGCCTCTCAGCTACGATCTCGGTACGAGGATCGGTGAGTTCCGGAAGCAGGTGAAGAAGCAGATGGAGATGGGTGCCGGAGACGATGACATCCTCCAGTGGATAATGCACAACTACTACCTGGATGAGAAGACTGCCGAGGCCATCTACGGCTACATCGCCGAGCAGTACCGTTTCTCCGGCGATGTCTCGACACACGAAGATATAGTGGTGGAGAAGTACATCGATGAGGATAACAGGCAGAACCTGATCTTCCAGACCATCTACGGCCGCCGGGTGCACGATGCTCTGGCCCGTATCATGGCGCACATGCTCCAGCAGAAGTACGGTTCGAATATCGGCATGGTTATAGACGACAACGGCTTCATCCTGATCACTCCGCGCCGTCCGGTCGACCTTGACAGGTTGATGGAGCAGCTTGCCGAGTGTAATCCTGAGGAGGAGTTGAAAGATGCTATCCGGAAGACTGAGTTGATGAAGAGGCGTTTCCGCCACGTCGCTGGCAGAAGTTTGATGATACTCAGGAATTATGCTGGTGATTCGAAGACGGTGGGCCAGCAGCAGATGAAAGGTCACTTCCTTCTCTCGGCAATCAGGAACGAGTACGATGAGGACTTTCCCATGGTTAAGGAGACGTACCGGGAGATAATGGAGGACGCGATGGATATCCGGCATGCAAAGGATGTTATCGAGGGCATAGAGGAGGAAGAGATTACCTGGGAGATGCAGGAGACCTCTATCCCGTCTCCTTTCAGCCATAACCTGTTGTTGCAGGGTTCGACGGATGTGATCAAGATGGAAGATAAGAAGGAAAGGCTTCAGAATCTGCATGAACAGGTGCTGGAGAGAATCGACGAGAAAGAATCAAACTAAAAACCGCTGGGCCACAACTATTGACTAGTGATGATTGAAGCGATAACCCGGAACTTCGTCAACCCAGCAGGCCTCCTCGCCCTTCTCGGGATAATCCCTTTGTTGATCTCCTACCTGGTGAAGCCGAAGCCTGAGGAAGAGGTCATGCCGTCGATGGCGTTCTTCTCCGAGGATCAGAAAAAGGGAAAGATACAGAACGCTCTCCAGGCGCTCAAGAGAAACCGTCTTCTGTTGCTACACATACTGTTTATCTCTCTAGCGGCCTTGGCGATCGCCAATCCGTTGGTTTCCGGCCTTGAATCGGATGGGAAAACCGTTATCCTCCTTGATACCTCTGCGAGCATGCATGACAACCGACAGCAGGTCGAAAACTTTGCGTTGAAGCACCTCGGCAACAGGAACACGATTATCACTGTATCAGGAAGCCCTGAGATCGAGTTGCGGGATGCCTCGACGGAGAGGGCGCGCAGCTTCATACAGGGCCACGAGAACTCGGCCTCGAGCACAGACCTTGTCTCAGCCCTCCAGCTGGCCTCGAACTTCGGAGGAAAAGTTGTGATCGCATCTGACATGGATCATACGGGTGGCGGAGACCTGGATTCTGTGCTTAACGAGCTTGCGGCTGACAGGACGGTCAAAGTCATGGATATCGACCACAGGAACAGTCACGGGTTCACTGATCTGAGGGTAGAGAACGGGAGGGCCGAGGTCACAATCCGGAACTTCATCGACCGGAATCGGACCATCGAACTGCAGAAGCCGGGGGAGAACAGGAAAGTGGTCATTCCACCTCTCTCATCGGAGACAGTTTCAATAGATCTCTCGGGTGGCGCCAAGGAGCTCTCCCTTCCGATGGATGAGTTCTCACTGGATAACAAGCTGTACGTCTCGATGCCGGAGAACAGGAACATAAAGGTCGCGTACCTCGGAGAGGAAAGCAGGTACTTCAGGACGGCTATCGAACTCATCAACTCGACCTCCTACACTCATCATGAAAGCATCAGTGAGGCTGACGTCTACTTCATAGGAGAGGAGTTCGAGCTGACAGAGGAAAGAAAAACCAAGCTGAGGCAGAAATTGAAGGCTGGCGCTAAAATTATACTTGAGAACAGAGAAGACTTGCCCGAGTTCGCGCCTGTGGAAAATGCTTCTGGGAGTTACACTACACAGGTCAGGGTTTCGGCAGGGATGGCGACCAGCTTCAACTCATCTGTAACTGGCTACGACGTCACCGGTACATCCCTGGCGGAGCCTGAGGAGGCACTGGTGCTGTCTCAGGATGAGGATGTACTGCTCTACAACGTCGATGATGGAAGCTTCGGTCAGAAGCTTAACTACCCAATCTTCTGGAAACAGGTGATCGGAAGGATGACAGACCTGAAGACCGGAAGCGAGCTTAACCTGGAGACAGGCACGCAGCACACCTTCGGGAACTCCGTCACCTATCGCGGCCGGAAGATCAGGGGCTACACCACTGTCCCCGGGACAGGTTTTTACAGGGGCAAGCCGACGTATGCGGCCAATCTCCTCAACCCGGAGGAGTCCTCACCAAATATCAACACTGCCACTTCAAGGACGGATGTAGGAGACAGCCCTGGTAGGGATCCGGCCCGGAAGTACATCGCGGCACTGCTCGCATTGATCGGAGCACTGGAGATGACGTATCTTTCCCGCAGAGGTGAACTCAGATGATGCTGCAGAACCCGGAATTCCTGGTGCTTCTTCCACTAGCGCTTCTAGCCCTGAAACTCATCCCGCGAGGCGAAAACTACACCAGGAAGGTGGCAGGAACCAGAACACTTGTGATAGTACTTCTGGTCGCAGCCGCAGCAGGCCCGGCCATAACACAGGTGAAACAGGCCACGACGGAGCAGAAGATCAATATCCTCATCGACAATACCACATCCGCCAGGGTCCTGGAGAAAAACGTACCTGTCGACGGAACCAGAACAGTATTCATACAGGGCAACAACTCCAGGATCTTCTCACAGGCAGCCTCAACCATCGAACAGGGAAGCTACAACCTCCTCGTCACCGACGGACAGACCGAAGAACAGACTTCAGAACTCGTGAAAACAGCGAAGAGGAAGAACGCCACTGTATCCATCTACAGGCCAGAAACCCGGGTTGAAGCAGCGGTCAGGATAGAAGGTCCCTTCACAACAGTCCTGGGAGCGCAGAACACATTCCAGGTCAAGATAAGCTCGACAAGGGAGAAACCGGTCCCCGTCAACATCACGCTCGACGGAGAAGTCATATACACCGGCAAAATCAATGATTCCTACAGCTTCAACCGGAAGTTCCAGTTGAAAGGACAGCACACGATCCAGGCCGCGATCACATCGAACGACATCTTTACGAGGAACAACAGGTACTACAAAACAGTTGAGGTCAGGGAGAAACCGGAGATACTCGCCATCGGCAAGACCGGAATACTTGAACAGAACCTGAAGAAGTTCTACGAGGTCGACAACAGGCAGAACCTGCCGGAAAACCTTGAAGACTACTACACAGTAATCATGAAGAAACCATTGGACAGTCAGAGGCTCAGGAACTACATAGCCGACGGAAACGGCCTGATGTACACCGGCTCAATGGAGCGGATTCCGTCTTATCTTCCCGTGCAGAAAGATCAAAAAGAAGATGAGGAAGCAGGCGCCCGAGTCATAATACTGATCGATATCTCCGCCAGCACAGGAAGCTGCCAATCCAAGAACACTGACGTATGCTTCAAGGTCGGTGAGCAGGGCAAAGTAAGCAAGGAGTCTCTCAGGATCGCCTACTCTCTGGTCGATACTCTCAAAAAGAGTAACGAGGTCGGTGTAGTCGCCTACAACCGTGAATCATACCTTGTATCCGAACCCAAATCCCTTGCATACAGCAGAAAGGAGATAAAGAGGAAGATCTCAAAGATCTCGCCTTCTGGACCATCATTCCACGATCTGGGTATCAGAGGTGCAGCCTCGCTGGCAGAGAAGAACGACACGGTCGTGATGCTGAGCGACGGTAGGATAGGAGTGTACAACAGGCAGAACATCGCATTCAAGACACGTACCGAGGCCAATGCGATGGAGGCCAAGCTGATAACCGTCGGCATGGGAGAGGATCCGAACAAGCCTCTACTCAAGGACATCGCCAAAACCACTGGTGGCTACTACCTCGAGAACAAGGAGGCCGGTAGGCTGAAATTCCGTTTCGGCTCGGGCGGTGGAGAATCACAGTACACACCTATCGCAGTGGTGAACCCGAACCACTTCATCACCGAGGGACTGGAGCTTGACGGGGCGACAACAGGCTTCAAACCTGTGAAGACGAAGAGATCGGCGAATACACTGGTCTCCGGCTCGAACGGCAAGGAATTCCTCTCCACCTGGAGATACGGACTCGGCAGGGTAGCAGCGTTCTCCGCAGGCGGCAAGAACCTCGACAGAACAGTCAAGACCGATCCTGGCCTGATCTCAAGAACGGTCTCCTGGACGGTCGGCAACCCGCAGAGGAAGAAGGACAGATGGCTGGACGTATCCGATGCATCGAGGCCAGAGAAGCCCGAAGTAAGTGCCTCCTACCAGTTAAAGGGATTGACCCGGCAGTCACGCGACCTATACATTGGTGAACTGGAAAAACCCGGTCTCGGGATACATTCCTGGAGGAACGAGACGTACGCCTACAACTACCATCCGGAGATCAGAAAGATCGGCCTGAACCAGGACAAGCTCTCGAAGATCGCCCAGAAAACAGGAGGAAGCATTTTCGACTTCTCAAACGCCGGTGAGATAAATGAGGAGGTAGAGGAGATCGACCGAACGGTCAGGCAGCAGGTTTCGCTCGCACCCTTCTTATTACTCGCTGCTTTGATCGTCTTCCTTGCGGAGGTCGGCTACAGGAAGATGAACGGCCGGCTCTAGTCCCCCTGTTCTATCCCTTCCGGACTTTTTATTTCACTTGAGTATGGAAAAAACATTAAACCGGGCATCGGCAAACAGTTTCCGTGAGCGTAATCGACGACCTCAAATCCCGGATGGGAGGAGGTGGAGGAAACGACTCCATGGACTCCGGCCTTGACGGCGGACTTGACGACTCTTTCGGAGACTCCGATGGTTCGCTTGGCGGCTCAGGAGATTCTCTGGGTGGCAGTCCTGGAAACTCTCATGGCAACGATTCCACAGGTTCAATCGGGAACTCTGGAGGTTCCCGTAACTCCGGAAAATCTATGAATAATCCCTCTGGAAACAATCGACGGAATCCGGGAGGCCAAACCGGGAACGGCAATACTCCGCCAGGCCACAGCAATCAGAACAGTGGTCATCCGCCTGGGGGAAACAATCCGCAGGGAAACCCTCAGGGGGGAAGTTCGCCAAACACTAATCACGGCAATCCGAATGGAAGAGGAGGCCAGGGCAGAAATACAGGGAACAGAGGTCAGTCCGGTCAGAGAGGCAGTCAGGGCAGTCAGCGAAGTCCGAACCCTCAGAGCGGCAGACCCGAGCCGGGAAACTCCTCTCCACAGCTCAGCAACAACACCCGGAAGAAGATGCAGAACGCCGGGATGACTCCTGATTCGCAGTCGGTCTCGGATCAGCGCTCGGAGTTCGAGGAGATCAAGGCACAGAACGAACAGATAATCGACTTATTGAAGAGGATCAACCAGAGCCTGAATGGGGTCTAGAGGTACTTCATCAGGCTGAAAGAGGACCACAGGCCTTTCAGCATCAGTATTCCTGCGAGTATACTCTTGTATTCTGCGAACAGTGGTGGCTGTCCTACGAGCAGTATAGACGCGGATATCAGGTCTGCCGGCCCGCCCAGGTAGTAGAAGGGCGTTGGCAGAGGCAGGGCGCGTATCATGGTGCCCAGGCCCTTAACTATCAGGAAGATTGCATGTATCTCGGCTATACCTGCTGGTATAGGTGATGCGGTGAATAAAAGCAGCAGGCCTGACGCTAGATCCGCCAGGCCCATTGGATCGTAAAATTTTACGGGACCCATAGCCTATTCCAGTGTAACGACCTGATCTGCTGCGTTTTTCAGTGCTGTCGAGAAGCCAGGATCCATTCCCATGATAACGGTCTCCTTGCCGTACTCCTTGGCTTTCTGGATAACTGGCAGGAAGTCAGTATCTCTTGTAACCAGTACAACAACATCTATATCATCGCTGAAAACTGACTCCATCGCATTGACTGCCATGTAGACATCTACATCGCTCTCCTTGGCTTTCTCTCCTCCAAGGCCGAGTGCTGCTTCAAAACCCTGTGAAACGATAGCTTCAATCAACTTGTCCGAAGCATACTGGTTGAGGAAGACTTTCCCGACCTTTATGTTGCCGAACTCTCCGACCTTTTCTCTTAACTCGTCGAGATCCAGATCGAACTCCTTCCGGACAACATTTGGGCCGTCGACGTACACTGCAACGTTGGGCTCTCCGTTAACTTTGTCTTTAAATCTCTGCAAAACCATGATCAAGTAACCCTGTCAAAAAGTTATAACCTCACACTTTAAGCACTACCGGAAAATCTCTCTGGCATTCTCCGTCGTCGCCTCAACCACTTTCTCAACTGGCGTATCCTTCAGCTCTGCGATCTTCTCCGCTGACTCAACAACGTTCACAGGCTCGTTACGTTCTCCCTGGTACAGGAAAGGCGAATCCGTCTCCAGCACTACATCATCAACATCCAGCTTCCCAACGATATCCTGGAC
Organism: Candidatus Nanohalobium sp.; assembly: GCA_042216335.1. GTDB lineage: Archaea > Nanohalarchaeota > Nanosalinia > Nanosalinales > Nanosalinaceae > Nanohalobium. Next base: position 45,137 of record JBDGTY010000006.1, on the reverse strand, counting down.
TCGTGAAGAGTACAGCACCTGGGTCGTCACACCGATAGTAACTCCGTTCTCCGCTGCTTCCAGTGCCTGTTCCGGAGTCCCGTTGAAACAGTGGATCAGCGCTCCAGGCAGCTCGTACTCCTTCAGTATATCGATGACCTCCTGCTCCGCCTCACGACTGTGCACGTTCACAGGCTTTCCCAGCTCTTTGGCAAGCTCCAGAAGTTCCCGGAAAACCTTCCTCTGCTCCTCCCTCAAAACTTCGTCTGTTACATGGTGATGGTCCAGTCCGATCTCACCGATTGCGGGAGGATCATTCTCCCTGATCTGATTCTTGACCTCGTCCAGGTTCTCGAACTCGTCGGTATATGTCGGATGAAGCCCGAGGTTGGGGATCACAAATTCCGGATATTTTCCTGCTATCTCCAGTGTCTTCCGGTTTCTCTCCGGGGTACAGCCCACAGTTACGACAAATTCGAGTTCTTCCCTGGCTCTCTCGACGACTTTGTCTCTGTCCTCGTCGAATTTCTCGAAGTCGAGGTGGCAGTGACAGTCTACAGGGTTCATGGCTTAAATCGGTTCCTTGTAGAGGGTTGTTTGGTTTTCTTCTATCTCCGCCACGTATTTCTCCGAGCTGAGTTTTACGTCGCCGACAAAACCTCTGTTCGTTGATTTCCAGTTCCAGCTTCCGAATCTGTCAAGACTTCTTAGAGCCTTGTCTCCTCCGTAGCCTTCTTTTCTGTATACTTCGGCCCTGGAATCCTCCTCGACCTCATCAAACACTACTCCGAACAACTCAGGCATACTTCAGGATAGAAATGCAAGATATAAGTTTGTGAAATTCTCCTACCGCTTCTCTTCTTCAAGCCGCGATCCGGTCGCTCCTGTCTGCCCCATGTATTTTGTGTCTTTTTTCTCGCCGTACGGGCTCTCTGCCTCCTCTGTCATGGTCTCAAAGACTATCTGGCAGACACGATCCTCGGGATAGAGCTTTACTGGTGCGTTTCCAAGGTTCTGTATCTCCAGAGTGATGTCGCCCTCAAATCCGGGGTCTATGTAGCCTGCTGTGTTGCTCAGGAAGATGCCTCCATGCCCTCCGAGAAAGTTCTCGATTTTCTGTCCATTTGGCTGGACTTCGAGGTCGTAGTTTGGCTGTTTCTCTGCTATCTTTTCCACCCTTTCTACTTGGTCGAATAGGAGATCTGAATTGGCTATCTGTCTCAGTTTCTCTGCCTTTTGTTTAGCCTCTTTGTCCTCTGCTCTTTTGTAGTAGTACTGGGAGATTTTTTGAAGATTTTTTCTCCTGACTGTCTCATATTCCTTGTTTTCAAGGTTTGAGATGCTGCTCTTGGAGCTGTAGCCTAGTTCGGATGCCACCTCTTTCATGGAGAGCCCTATTTCGCTTCGGACGTGTCTTAAGAGCTTTGAAGGTACTGGGATGCCTTGTAGCAGTTTATGAGGTTTTTCTCTTATCTCAAGTCGGTACTCGTCTCTACCGTCTTCTCTTTCCCGGTAAGTTATACTGCAGACCTTGCCAAGCATTGAGCATAGATAGGATATGTCGCTGGCTAAATCCTTGCTGGAGGTATAGTATTCCACTCTATCTCCTCGGATTGCTGCATCTCCATCGATCAGACCCTGGTAGAGCTGTTCCAGACATTCTTCTGGCATATCTAGGAGCTTATCTCCGATTCGCTTGTCGGCTAGGTCCAGTGCCTCGAAGACTTTGGAGAAAAAGGCCGAACTGACGGTCAGGTATGTACAGTTGTTTTCATCTTCCTTCTCGTAGAAACCGACATCGAACTGCCTGAAATAATCCTTGACTTTTTCCAGGAATTTCGTGTTCTTGTTTGCAAAGTTAAGTTGCTTTCTTCTCTGTGCTCCTTCTGCTAGGAAGAACCCGGCTGTATAGGCGAATGCAGGTGTTAGTTTAAGTTTCTGATTGAACTGTGCCGTGCTCTGCTTGAAAGACAGTTGTGCTTCTCCGCTAATTTTGTCTACAGATTTTAGAGGTGCCGTATCCTCTTCAGCATAGTATCTTTCCATCTCTTTGTTTTCGACACTGGCTTTCTGGACTATACCTTGGGAGGAAACCATCACATCCTCTTCAAGGCCTTTCTCTCTGAAAAGTTCAACTAAATCTACTTCTGGAACTTTGTTTCCGGTCTCAATCTTACGCGGGACTGCGATTCTCTCTCCTTCGACGTTTTGGGTCTTCACTTTCTCGATATCACCCTCTCCACTTAGGGTGAATAGGTTGTGATCCTCCGTTATACGTACTTCACGACCTTTCTCTGTCTCAACTCGGTAGATATCTTTTGGAGGATTTTCTATAAAATCAGTTATCTGATGCTTACTTACTTCCTTGGTTTCAGGATTAAATGAAACAGCATAACCTTCCACTTCTTCCTCAACTATCTTCCCTATCTCAAGGAATCTATAGCCGTTTTCTTCGTTCCAGTGAAGAATCTGCTCATCATAAGGTAGAGAAGCGTGGACTATTATGCCAAGCCTTCCGTAGCTGCTGCGTCCTTCTACGCGGGCGACGAGATTGCTGGGCACGTTTACTGTTTCAAGTGTAGATCCGAGGATGAATTCTCCGGGATGGACGACTACTCCTTCTTCTGCGGAGTGTTTCTCATTTTTCATGTAGTCCGAGTACTTTTCCATGTTTTTTGTGTCGACTTTTTCGATCTTCCGGGTGTTGAGGACTCCGAACTCGTATCCCATCCTGAGATCCATGCTTGAAGGGCCGATCTGGAGATCTTCATCGATTTCCGGGCCGTCGTCGACGTAGACTGCGTCTTTCTGGTTGACGAGTTTCTTCAGTTCGGAGTCAGGGAGTATCGCCATAACTCTAGGTTAACTCCCAGATTTTTATTCCTGCCCCGGCCTTTAACACTGCATGAAGAAGGCGATTCTCTCGATACTGTTGCTCTTAACGGTTTTTTCGGCTGCTGCACAGGTCAGCTACCAGGTTGAGGCAGACAGAAAGAATGTGAGAATAAATACTACAGCGGTCCTGGAGTGCGATGAGGACAGGAATAACTGCCCGGTCAACTCCTGGAAACTTGAGTGGACGGTGCCGGAGAACGCCGAGATACTCGGCATAAGCGACTCGATCGGAGGGATAGAGGACTACCAGAGGAGCGGAAATACTGTGACTATCGAGACGAACCAGGGAGAACGCAGGACCTCGGAAACCATAAAGATCAGGATGAGGATAGACAGGGAAGCAAAGGAGATAGCTGACGGCCTCTACACCCGTACCATCTCTCTACCGAGCTTCTCCGATACCACGACATCCGGGAAGATAAGGGTCGAAGACTTTCTCTCCGCTGATCCCTCCCGCGGACTAAAGGTCGGATACACCAACGAAACGATCAGGTTCAAGGGTGAGGGGGCGGCCAGCATCAAGGTGAACTTCGGCACAGGGGAGAAGCAGGCAGACTACACGTTTTTCGGCTCGGAGCCCGGCAATGCTTCCCTGGCGTACCGCGTAGCCGTCGCAACCACTGGTCTGCGTCAGAGCTATTCTTCGATTCCTGTCGCTGTCCTTCCGAACCAGACCTACGAGGAACAGGCGGCCGAATGGAGTGAAGGAGAGTACAGCGCCGGAATAATCAGAATTAGGGAAAATGCTGATAACTTCCCTGCGGTCCTCGCCGAGGAAACGGTCCACGCCTTCAACGACGGAAAGCTGGGATTCGACCGAACCTCCAGCAGCTACCTGGACGAAGGTCTGGCGGGTTACGTCCAGTCACAGGTCAGGAAAGCCACTACACCTGAGAGACCGCAGAGAAAGCTTTTCGGAGATTCGGTCAGATACGACAGAGTGGAGGCGGACAGAAGCTATTCCAGGCTTCCATCTAAAGGCAGCAAAGAAAAGCTCTGGAACTACTACCGCCAGAACATGAGCTTCATGAAGTCCTGGCGGCCGCAGAGTGATCAGAACAGGGAGTTTGGCTATGCCTACTCCGAGCTGATTATAAGGAATTACGTTATGAGGAATAACTCGATCAAGAATCTCTACAGGAAGATTGGAGGCAGAAGACTTGATTCCAATGTCGAGAAATGGAAATATTACTCCGGGTTCCTTGATTTAACCCCGTGCAAGTACTCCTCGAGGCAGAAGTTTGAGAACTGCCTTGACAAAGTCAACAGCTACGATTATCCGGTTTACTCGGTGAAAAATCTTCCTGAGGAGATAAGCTCGGAGAAGATAGATGTCAGGGAACTGGACTTCAAGAACCATACCCAGCAGAATGATGATTATTACAGGAACGAGAAACTGTTTAATCAGGGCTTCATCAGCTCAGTGATCGATTATTTCGCAAAGCTCTGGAAGAGTTTATAACAAATCCTCTAGTTAATTTTCACATGGTTCTTGACATCCCGATTCAGCCGATAATCGAACTGATCCGGCAGTACGAGGTGCTGGCGGTTGTGGTCGGGATGGTTATAGAGGAGGTGGCGGTCCCGATACCTTCGCCGATTATCCCGATGGCGGCCGGAGCGATACTGGTACAGACCGATGCACTCCTTCCCGCCCTTATCAAGATACTGTTTGTGATAGTTTTGCCGGCATCGATAGCCTCGGTGCTTTCCTCCTACTTCGTCTACGGTATCGCCTACTTCGGTGGAAAACCGGTGCTGGGAAGATGGGGAAAGTACCTCGACATCTCCTGGGAGGAGGCCGAGAAACTCGAGGAAAAGTTCGCAGGCGGAAACGAGAAGTACTACGTCGCATTGTTCCGCGCCCTGCCGATCGTCCCGCTCTCACTCATCTCGGGGTCCGCAGGGCTTTTTCGCATGGACTGGAAACAGTACGGCGTCTGGAGCTTCATTGGCATGGTGCCCAGAAACTTTGTTCTGGCATTCATCGGCTGGTACGTCCGCGACGACTTCATTGCCCTCGCAAAACAGATCGACACATTATCAACAGCAGTACTGGTCATCGCAGCTGCACTGGCCGGAGGATTTATAGCATACAGAAAGGCGAAAGATCTCTACCGGTGGATCCTGTTCGAAGTTCTCTAATACTTCGGCTCACGACGTTTCGCCTCTTCCAGCGACTTCTCTATACATCTGTCTGCGTCTCTCTCCACTGCGTCCTCGTGGCCAGGATAGAACTCATCTACGTCAAGTTCGGAAACATTCTCTATCGATTCGATAAGCTTATCCCTGTCTCCCTCGTCCAGATCCGTCCTGCCGAAGCCTCCTTCCGGGAAGACCAGGTCTCCCGTGAAAAGTATCTTCATATCCGGGCTGTAGAGGCAGACAGAATCGTCCCTGTGGCCGGGTGTGTGGAGGACTTCAAATTTTACACCTGAGAGCTCCAGTTCATCTCCGTCTTCGATCCTACTGGCAGATACCGGAAGGTTCTCAGGTTTGAATGCGAAAACCTGGCAGTCGAACCGGTCCACTATCTTCGGGAGGTTGTCGACATGGTCGTAGTGAGAATGTGTGATAACTACCTTGTCCAGTTCCTCCAGTTTCATTATCTGCTGCCATGAGTCACCCGTCCCGGCATCGACTAAGATTTTTTCCTCTCCGTCCATCAGCCAGACGTTTCCCGTGAAGTCCTCGGCTTCCTCTGTCAGTTTCCTGATCTCCATATCTAGTTCCCTTCGAGAGCGTCGATGGTGATGGCGGCTGCGAGGATCATCTCCTTGTTCTCTACTCCTTCCTCCAGCTCTATCTCGTACCTGTCTCGGAGGCTGAACTTGCCCTGTATCGTTCCGATCTGCTCTCCTTCCGCGTCCTCGATTGTGTACTTGTGCGGTAGCATGTTGGCAATATTGGAGAACGCTCTGAGAAGTCCTATAAGCTTTCCACGGCTCTGGATAAGTGCGACCTGGTTGTCATCTGCGTCGTGGATCCTCCAGGAGTGCACGAGGAACGTAAAATCCTTCTTCAGCACCGCAACCTTCTCTCCTGTTCCTGCATCGGTGATGGCGTAGTCTCCGGCGATATCCATCACGTTCTCGGCCTTGACATTGAAGACTGCGTTCCCCTCCGGGTCGGTGAACGGGAACTCCTCCTTCATCTTGAACATCTTCTGCTTAGTCTTCAAGACCTCTTCGCCGGCCGAGTCGTATATCTTGTACGCGTTTCTCACTGCTTTCTGCTTTACAGTGTATCTGTTGTCTGGAAAATCAATCCTGCTTAATGCGTCTGTCATAGGGAAAAATTCGGCTCCAGGTTTAAATTACCGGATCCTGTAACGCATGATCGCGGCTACTCCTCCAAGGTTCATCAGTCTCTGACCCTCTTCGTGATCAGTTGATATAATCTCAAGGCTGGAGCTCATCTCCTCCGCCTTTTCACCGAAGACATCCACGATGTCTCCGATGTCTTCCAGATCCATCTCCTCGTGGCACTCGTCGCAGTCAACTGAATCGTCGATATCTGCTTTGTCCTCGAAGAACTCCTTTTCGTGGCCGTTCGGGCACTTGTACCTCGCCCTGTAGAGGTTGACGTCCTCCGAGATCAGTACGGTCTCCACGGCACCCATCTTCAGGGCTTCCTCGACCTGCTCTACACCGTATTCGGACTTCCCGTTCTCTTTCTGCAGGTTGTCGAAGAACTCGTTGACAAGGTTCTTCTCCTTTACGACCTTTGAGTCCTCTATCTCCTCCTCGGCCTTATCCACGAGACGTGAAAGACCTGCCTCGCCGGCTACGTCCAGAGACTTCCGCGTGATGACCTTGTCCTGGAGTTCCTGATGCAGGTAATCGTCGTCCAGAAGCTTGTCCTTCACGAATCCCGGGCCTCCGACGAGGATACCGAGCAGTTTATCCTCCCGCGCCTTCTTCATGAACGCGTTCTTCGACTTCTCAGCTATATCGCTTAGAAAAGTCTTCAGCATCTCTTCACGTAGACGTGAGAAGCGCTGAGCGCTCTGACCTCCCGCTTTGGTCTTTCCAGGCACGTTTGACTCCAGTGTGTATGCTGTTTTGATGCTGCTGCCCTGCAGATATCCGATAGCGGCGTCATTCTTGTCGCAGACGATTAAACCATAGACTCGGTCGTCCACGATCATCTGCTTCAAGGGTTCTAGAACAAACTCCTTGTCGCATCGGTAGTGCCGTGACTCGATGGGTTGGGGCGGTACGACCTCCCATATCTTGATGTCGGGTCTTCCTTCTGTGTCTGAGACGTTTCCTGCGAAGAATGCGACGCCGTTCTCCGGTGTCTCCTGTTCCTCCTTAACTTTCCTGCCGATCTTCCCGAGAGCGTCCTGAACGTTGTTCCTAGTGTGCTTCGACTTGATATTTTCTGCTTCGGACTGTTCTGAAGTTATGAATTCGGAAATCTTCGACATGTCGTATCCGGCTGGTATATACAGCGAGACCAGTTCCGTGTTCCTTCCTCTGATGTCTTCCAGTTCGTTGACCAGTTTCTTCAACTGGTACTTGCTCATCTCTCCCGAACTTCCGGAATCCTCCGGGTTTTGTTCTGTCATGTTAGAAGGTTTGGATATGAACTCTTTTTATACTGCATCAGTCTTCCTTTCTACAGGATGCGGTGTCCGTCCAGCCTCTCGACTATATCCACAAGAAGCTCCGTGTTCTTCTTAACCGCTTTCCTTAGCTCGTCTACCTCTTCGTCATCTCTTTCCTGTTCCATGACCTGCTGGTCGACTTCCTCTATCTTGTCCTCTATCTCCTTCAGCTTCCTGGCAATCTTCCGGTTCTCCTTTGACATCTCGTTGACTTCCATATCGTCGAAGGCCTCCTCCATTGCCGGCAAAACAGCGTCGATCTCTTCGACTTTCTCCTTGAAACTGTCCTGTAACTCCTTGAACTCGTCCTCGTTTGGAAGTCCCTGAAACTTGACTTCGAGGTCGTCGATGTTCCGTGCGTTCTCCGAGACCTCCTCCCTCAGTTCCTCCTGCTGGTCCTCCAGTTTCTCTATCCGGGCGGACTTCTGCTGGAGTTCATGGAATATGTCCTCCACTTTGTTCGCCTGGCTCTGTGCCCGTTCCTCAAGCTTCCGGACGGTCGCAAGCTTCTGCTCGGCCTCGTCCCTGAACTGCTTCACTGTCTCTATAGAACCTATCTGCTCGAAGTCCTGCCGCAGATCCTGTATCTGGTTCTGCAGCTCCTGGATCATCTCCTGCTGGTTCTCCACCTGCGCCTCTATCTTCTCATGCTCCGAAGTACGCTGCTGGAGCTCCTGCTCGATTTCCTGAGGCTCAAGCGATTCCACAAGGTCGGAGGATTTCTGCGCTGCAGCGACAGCCTCTTGGACATCCTGCTGGACGTCCTTCATGTTCTCACGCATGCTTCCGATGTTTTCAGACAACCGGTCGTTCCTCGCGGATATAGTCTCCTGTTTCTCGTCTAGTGCCTCCAGCTTCGCCTTCAGCTTCTGTACCTCGGCGATCATGTCTGTTTCTTCGCCTGTCTGACCCTGCTGGGGGCTCTGTGCCTCCCATTCCTCTTTGGATTCGTCCAGTTCCTCGTCTACCTGGTTCTGCGCCTGTGAGACTGCATCTGAAACGCTTTCAGTCTCTTCCTCACTGCCGAAGGGGTTGAGTATTCCCATCTAATCCACCTGTACGTCAGGCTCGTTGTTAAAGCCTACTGAAGTTCTTCCTTCAGTTCCTCAATGTATGTCTCTACGAGGTTGAAGCTTCCCTTCTTCAGGTTTTTACGCGCCAGCTGAATCTCGCTCTCCAGTTCATAGGTGTCCTTGCCGGAGCTTTTCATCTTATCGACTTTCTGTTCGAGCAGATCGATCATCTTGTTGTACTGCTCGTATTTCTCGAGTTCGGAGTCGCTGAGCCTGTGTGGGCTGTGGAGCGGCGGTCTGAAGTCGACGAAGTATGGCCGACCGTGATTATATTCCGGGTTCTGAAGCATGCCTGACCCGATCTCAGCCTTGGCGATGGATTTGACTGTGTCCATGCCGAACTTGTCCTTCATCCTGTCAAGGTCGTTCTCGTCCTCTGTACGCATCTGGACTGTTGTGCCGATGTTGGTCCTGACCTCGTGCGGGAAGTCGCTGATAACCTGGGAAAGCAGCAACATGCCGATACCCCACTTCCTGAACTCTCTTGCACCTCTCTCGACCTGTTTCAGTCCTTTTCCACTCCCTCCGAACTCGTCGAGCAGCCTGTGAACCTCGTCGTATACTATCATGGTCTCTAAATGGTTCTGCTCCGGCAGGTTGGCGTCGAACACCTGCTGGATGGTCTCTTTGACGAACTTGTCGATATTTTTGCTGTCGAGCTTGTGGAGGCTGAAGATTATGATCTGTCCGTCAATATCGCTGTCCTCGTTCAGGTAAGGAGTGATGTCGATGGATTCTCCTGGCTCTACGGCCCGGATGTTGCCGTCGAAGGCCTGTGCATCACTCTTAGACATGTCAAACTTATCGTATTCGCTGAACATGCTGTCGTCTGTGTTTTCCCGGAGGAATCCGGTCCACTGGGCTGTAGGGTCGAGGACGATGACGTTCTTTCCTTCCTTGAGTGCTTCCTCGGCCATGACCTGTCCTGTAACGGTTTTACCGGATCCTGTGGCTCCGGCAACCATCGCGTGTGTCATCAGGTCATCCATCTCCACGAATGTTCTCTTACCTCTCTCCGCGATCTGACCTACGTAGGCCTGGTCTTCTCCGCCGCTTGGGATAGTTTCCATGTCTATGTCTTCGTCGTAGCGTCGCTTCTTCGCGATGATGGCCTGTCTGTATCTGTATCCGTAGTAGCCTCCGATCCCCAGGATCAGCAGGATGATTGAGGCTATCGCGCCGTTCCTGTATGTGACTCCGGCGACTTTCCTCTTCCAGAACGGTGTCGCGACCGTGACAGGTGCTATAGAGGTAGCCTGTTCCGAGGCGTTGATGCCTGTATACGTTGATGTTCCCTCCAGAGTGTACTGCTGTTTCGTGGCGTTCTCCGGCACCTCTATCGTCACTACGTCAGTCTTGGAGCCTCCTACCTCGGCGGTCACGGTTTTCCTGGCTATAACGTTCCCTGTCTCGGGATCCTTCAGCTCTATATCCGTGGTCACGTTGATCGTGCCGGTGTAACCCTCATTCTGCAGCTTGGCCTCGAACCTGAGAGTCTCGCCCGGGGCTACAGTGTTGAACAATGGGTTCAGGCTGAGACTCAGAGTCTGGCGATCCGGAGGCAAGACATCGATATTCACAGGGATACTGGCCTTGTCGACGAGTGAACTGCTGAACTTCAGGCTGCCGGAAACACTCTTCGGCAACTCGGTCGAAGGGATAGTGATCTTAACATCGAGCTTCTTGCTCTCTCCCTGCGCTACTGTGAGGGAATCCTGGACCTTGATGTATTCCCTTACATCGCTGGTGGTCGAGATATTGAACGTCTGGGATCGGTTCAGGTTGTTGACAAGTGTTATGCTGGTTCTCTTTGACTCGCCTGGCTTTAGCTCCGCGTTGATGCTGCTACTGCTGAAATCGATGTACTCCGAAGCGTTGTCAAGCTGCTCCTTCAACTCCTGCAATGTCTCATTTATATTGTTTAACTGCTGTTGAGTTGGCCCTGAGTAGCTTCCCCCGCCCCCGCCGGAGCTACCTCCGGTTGATGTCTGCCCCTTCGAGTCAGTGGTGTTCTGTTTCTCGTCGAAGCTTCCCGGAACACCGGCCTCCAGAGTGAAAACTGCCCCACTGGAGAAAGTCTCGTTTATAGCTATGTTGCCTTCTAAGGACTGAGAGGTATCACTTCCGGATGAAAGCCTGTAAACCGGTTCCGTATCCGTTCCTGAGGCAGATGGGAGGTCAGGCAGACTTGAGATGTTGGCGTATACGAACTTGTCTCCGCTGGCGCCTGATTTGGCACTGAACTGCATCAAAACCTTAGGGTAGCTGCTGAAAGTGAAGTCATAGCTCGCGATTTTTATCGTAAGTGGTTTGTACGTTCCGTTTCTGTACTGGGTGAAGGAGAAGTTTTTGTGCCCCATCTGCAGCGAGTCATTGTTTACCGTGACGTTCTGCGCCCCGAAAGATTCGCCTACCGTTACCCGTGTATTCGTATCGGGCAGGACAAACTCTATGTTGGGTTTGACTGTGACCTGTGCCGCGGCCGTCCCGCAGAGCAGGATTCCTAGGATCACTGCCAGTTTCTTCATACATCCCTTTTCCCGCCTCCCAATAAAAAATAACTGGGCTTCTGAGATTAACGATTATTCGACCATAAGGGACGCCTTGAGCAGATAAAAATCCTTCAGAAAGTTTACAGAATCTTCAGCCCTCATGATTGAATTTTTGAGAATCAAGTCTTTCTTCCTGCACTTTCTGTGGCTTTGTTGTGCTGTAGTCTGCCGCCGTGTCTCGGTGGGAACTATTTTAATTGACCCTTACAAATTTTAAGGTATGAAAATTCGTCTCTCTAGATTTGCAGTTTTTCTGGGCGTGATTGGGCTTCTGGCAGTCCCGGTTACCGCTCAGTCACTTACCTTAACCCCTGACTCGATTACTCTTCAGAACGGTGTGATATCCGGAAGCTATGAGATACAGTCCACTCTGGACAATATGACTGTCTCTACGGATCTGAACCTGCATGGAAATACTATCTACAATCTTTCCCGCCCTACTCTTCCCCATGAAGCAGCCACTAAGGCTTATGTGGATGATCGTACGGGCGCTAATCTTTCGGTTGTGTTGGGTAGAGGAAACAGTGCTGGAGGTCTTATTATCGAAAATTACGGCAATGTCTCGGATTCTAACACAGATGCTGTGGCTGATGTAGGGTACGTTCAAAACTATATTGACCAGAACAATGCGGATGGTGACTCGGATTCCGCAAATGAGTTACAGAATATTACTATTAACTCTGCCAGTATCGATGACGTGATCAACTTGGATAGCGGGGACAGCAGCACGATTTACAGTTCGATTACTCTGGATGACAACTTCGAGGCCGATACCGATAATCAGACTCTTTCCGAGGTTCTCGTTTACGGTGCTCTGGCGAACCAGAGCATCAACCTGAACGGCCACCAGCTTCAGAACGTGGTCGCGAATAGTCCGGGAGACGCGGTAAACAAGTCTTATGTTGATTCTGTGTCAGGTGGCAGCGACAACCAGACTCTTTCATTTACTGCGAACATTTCAGGTGTAGATGACAATCTCTCGATCAGTGAAGGTAATTATGTGATTGTGGATGATGCCTACGAGCAGGATACCGATAATCAGGATCTGAGTTCAGTGAATGCTTCAGCTCCTTCTGGGGCAAGCAGTGTTTCTCACCAGATTGAGATAACGAATGGTCAGGACGCCGCCATCAAGGATTACTACGTTCCAAACGGTACAGACGACCAGAACCTTCAGGCCACGACACGTTCCGGTCAGATTGTGACTATCCCGATTGAGAACGGGGCTGATACCTCCTTTACCGATGAAAACGGTACCGACAACCAGACGCTGGCACAGGTTCTTTCTGAGGGAGCTGTTGCAAATACAAATATTGATATGAGTGGTTTCAGGATTACAGGAATCCCTGCTCCGAACAGTGGTGGCGACGCCGTCAATAAGACATACGTCGATAATCAGATAAGCCAGGCAGGCTCCGATGACCAGACCCTGACAGTAAGCAACAATACAGATGGCAGGAACGACTCCATCACCATCCAGAACGGTAATACAGTTACTGTAAGGGATGACTTCCAGGCTGATACAGACAATCAAGGACTCGGGAATGTACTGAGTGTCAGCAACGACGCTGGCAGTACAGCGATTCTTAATCTGTCGAACTCGACCCAGTCACAGGCAGCGGTCACCTACAGCCAGCTGAAAGGTTACGTGGCCTCCAACAATGCTGACGCGGACGCATCCCAGTCCAACGAGATACAGAACCTGACGGAAGTGCTTGGTCAGGGTAATAACGCGAATGGCAAACTTATCGTGAACTACGGGAGTCCAAGTGACAGTCAGAATAATGTTGTAGCTGATGTCGGATGGGTGAAGAACTATGTAAGCAGTTCGAGCAACGCTGATGCAGACTCTGACCCCGAGAATGAACTGCAGAACCTGACTGTGAACTCGGGCAGTACAAATGATGTAATCGAGATAAACAGCGGTGACAGCTCGACTGTCAGGGATTCGATCACTATTCAGGACAACGTGAACGCCATCCAGGCAGATCTCGTGGCAGGTAACGGGCTCTCCGGTACTTCCAACAATGTTCTGCCAGGAACGGATGCGGATGTAAGCTTGAGCCTTGCTTCTTCGGTTGCTGGCGCTCAGTTGAACTACAGTTCCGGTACCTTGAGCGTCTACGAGGGAAGTGGTTCAGGATTGAACGCCGACCTAGTCGATGGTAATGAGCTTTCCGGGCTTGCCGGTAACGGGGTCAGCTGGGATTCGGCCAACAGTGAGTACGACGCGGCTGATTCTTCGGCTTCGAACGAGGTCCAGAATCTGACAGAGGTTCTCGCCCAGGGAGCGAATGCCAATGGAACAGTTATCGACAACTACGGTACTCCGAGTGATTCCAATAACGATGCCGTGGCCGACCTAGGATGGGTTAAGAACTATGTCTCAGCAAATAACGCGGATGCAGATGCTGACCCATCAAATGAACTCCAGAACCTTTCGATCAATTCCACAAACGTGAACGATGTGCTGGAAATCAATAATGGGGATAGTTCAACTGTCAGGGATTCCGTGACCTTTGCCGACAACTACATCGGGAAAAGCGGGCCTCATCAGAGCGGTGGAGTCCTGGATATGAACGGTTTCAACATCACTGACTCCACACGAGGAAACGTCTCAGTCAACGACAGCATCAAGGTTTATGGCAACATCTACACGAACGGTGCTGACCTGGCCGAGAACTACAGGAGCAGTCAGGAGCTTGAGAAAGGTGAAATAGTGACAGTTTCCTCTACACAGGACAACAGAGTTGTCAGGTCGGATGAACGGTTTGATGGAAAGGTTCTCGGAGTAGTCTCCACTGATCCAGGCCAGACCATGAACAGCGATGTAGACGGCTACCCTGTCGCACTCACCGGTAAAGTTCCTGTCAAGGTTTCGGACGTCAATGGAGACATCGAGAGAGGTGACAGGATCGTGCCTTCCGGTACTCCGGGCGTTGGTATGCAGTGTGAGGTCATCGATCCGATGAACTCAGATAAGCCTCTTAGAGAGATCATGTCTCACAACCAGGATTGCCGGTCTTCAGCCATCGGGAAGGCACTGGAGCCGGAGAGCGGTGAGGGCAAGATCCTCGTGGCTGTCAGCTAGCTTGGAAACCTATTTTAACCCGGCCGCATCATTTAGTCTTTATGCGGCGGAAGGTTTCCCTCCTGGTCTTCATCTTTCTTCTGGCCTCTCCCGTGCTGGGACAGGACTCGATCAACAAGACATATACCACAGGTAACTTCACTTCTGCCACGCCTCCCGAGAACGACAGCATCGGAGCCGGTACCGTCATGGAGATGGATGTATCGGCTCCCCGCGCTCCTTCGGATACCTGGGCGGGGGTCTTCGGTAACGTGACCGCCCAGTACATCGTCGGCCAGGATACTCAGTCACCGTTCTTCTCGTGGGGATTGCTGGATGCGAGGTATGTCTACGCTTCTTCCCAGCCTCTGGATTTCTCAGGTGACTGGAGCCCAGGCAACATATCATACATGCAGGAGCAGTATCCTTTCCTGAAGAACGGGAGTGAGGAGGTTTCTGAGACCTTCACTTCGAAGAACGGCAGCATAGACTCAGGTTTTCAGCCCGGGGCGGTCAACGACACTCTTGCCTCGTTCACGTACAACTCTACCGGTGATCCGGCTTGGGAAACTCTATACCTGAGTGACGGTAACGGCGGCTTCTTCGCAGGCCCTATCAGGAATGGGGTGGCGTTCAACGGTTTTGCCGCGGATTACCAGCTTATCCTGCCGGAAAGTGAGTACGGTGACGGTGGAAAGTCCTACAGCATGTACCTCGAGCTGGAGTGATGAATTTAAATCGGGGAAAGTGCCAAAAAGGTATATGGGCCGAGAAGTTTCGAAACCTGTAATCATCCTAACCGCTTTACTGGTACTCTCAGTCTCTGTCGGGGCAGTAACCTTCTATGCAGGAGTCATCAAGCAGACAGATGTCTCCCGAAGCGTCATATCCGACAGATGGACGGGTATATCAGGAACCGTGGATAGAGGAAGCGAACCTCTCTCAGGTTTCAGGGTCGGAAAGCTCAGCCTGAACGCCAACCAGACCGGCAACGTCTTAACTACCCAACTTAAAGGAGTCAAGGGAGGAGGATACTACCTCGCCTTCGCGCCCGGCAACGTCACGGAGATTCAACCCTCTAGCCTGCACAATATGACGAACAGGACTCTGCTGGAGAGGAACCAGCTTTTCTCCAAAGAGCTTTTCCCGAGCTTCTACCCGGACTACTCCCAGAAGTTCGACAACCCGGCCAGGACGTTCGAGACAGGAAAGAAGATCAAACTGAACGGAAAATACTACAACGCCTCCTACGCCAACCTTTCCGGCTCCACGACCATGTACCTCCTGAAGTACAGAAAAGGAGACGAAGCCATCCCTGTCTTCGTATCGCCGATAGACGGCAAGAAGAGAGGAAGCGAAGGTTACGAGAAGTGCTACTCATCGGGATGCAACTTCCAGGCCCTTCTTCCGAAGCTTCGGGGCTCGAACTTCTCTTACTCAGTCAACCTGTTCTCCAGGGGTAAAGCAGTGAGAGGCTGTGGAGAGGCGCCCGGGAACACGACCTCCGTCCTGATGGGGGAGATAGATTCGGGCGACTGCGTCAGGATAACCAATCCAGGAGCGTACATAGATTTCTACAACACGCGTCACACCGGCGACGGAGCCGAATGCGGTGTAACCGTGACAGCTGAAAACGTTACACTGATGGATGTCAGTATGCATAACTTTCAGAGTGCGGTCTGCGTACGGGATGAAGCGGAAGCTGAGATGATGGATTCGAATCTCTCCGGTAACACGTACGGTATCGAGGCTCATGGTTCGAATCTGTCTCTAAATGATGTCGTTCTCAGGGATTCCGGTGTTGCGATTACCCTTGATAGATCGACGGCCGAGCTCAGAAATGTTTCCATAGCCGGCACTCCTATATATGGTGAGGCGGAGTCCGTCTCTGTCCAGGGCTACACACGATCTCTTCCACGGCCCGCGGGCATCAGCAGCGATATCCAGCCGGTCGGTGCACGGATCAAGGTCACGGGACTTTCAAACAGTTCAAGCTTCCGGAACCTGGGACTGGGCTATCCCGACCTTAACATGTCCAATCTGGTGCCGAACAGGATGTACAAGTACGACGGCACGGGTGACTCATATGCCCTGAAGAAGCTGGCGGTCAACCTGAGCGTCAACCCAAGGTATGCATTCCATCGAGGAAAGATAAAGAACTTCTCCATCTTTACCCTCTACGGCAAGAAGCAGACTGGGGAGGAGAACTCAGGCGGCCAGTCGCCTTCTGAAGGCCAGGGCTCCCGGGATGCTGGAGGTGGCGGAACAGGCGGTGGTGGCTCCGGCGGTGGAGCTGCTGGAGGGGGTGGAGGACCAAGCTTCCAGCCGACACCTCAGCCCGTGAAGCTCAACCTGTCGCTAGCCAGGCATCTCTATGATGCCAAGAAAGGTGACACGATCTCAGTGGAATTCACGGCGAACAACACGGGAACTGTCGCCGCGGAAAACGTGACCGTTGGCCTTGACTCGGGCTGGGCGTCTGTTCCGAAGACTTTCCAGGTTATCAGGCCGAACGAGACAAGGCATGGTATGGTGCTCGTCACCATACCCGAAGATGCATCTGAAGGCAACATGACGCAGGTGATTGAGGCAGAATTCGGTGACTCGACCGTCGACACCGAGCAGTTCACCGTCAACGTATCCGAACTGATAGACAGGGAGAGGATCAACGTTGTTGAATCTCCTCCGTTCCTCAGCCTTCAGACATCCACGCAGAGATACGTGGGAGTCCAGGTCGAGAACCCGACCAACCGTCCCATACAGGGTATAGAAGCCAGGTTCCGTGGAGGAAGCAACTGCGCGGTCACCGGAAACCGTACCTACGCAGTACCGGCAAATTCAGCTAAGAGCGTTCAGGTCCAGCTTAAAACCTCGGAAAGTCAGGACGTCTGCAACGACGCACTCGTCTTCACCAGCAACGGAGATGTCCTAGGCTTCGCCCCGATGAGGATCGAACTCGAGAAACCGTCGAACAACATACTATCAGTCTCCGTCTACCTGCTCCTGCTGCTGGTATGGACAGCGGCACTAATCTGGAGGCTCAAAACCAGAGGAAAAAAGACCAGAGACAGATTCATATAAGGTGAAGAGTATGCCAGAAGAAGACGAAGAAGAGTTTTTCAGCTTCGAACCCGAGGAAAAAGAGGAGAAAAAATCAAGCCTGAATAATCTGGAGGAAAAAGTGGAGAGGGAAGTAAGCCTGATTGAAGGAAAGCTTGGTATACCTAATTATGATTTCCTGACGATTTTCCTTGTTGCTGGAGAAGTCATCCTGATACTCTACGGCCTTCTAAACCTTCTAGGCTAGAACCGGCCTTCCTCAATAACCTGAAGGCTGCCTGCCGGATCATTGCCCTGTCAGCCTCGTCCAGTTCCTCTTCCGAGTACTCGATCTTCTCAAGGTACTCGAAGAAGTTGATCAGGTCGTCCACGACTTCGTCCTCCGAGTCCATCTCCTGCAGGACCTGAATCATCTCCTCGTAGGTCGTTATCTCTCCGAGCTCGTACTTCTCCCTGACAAGCTGGAAAAGCCTTTCTGAAAGGTTGGAAACGGTTTTCTCGAAATCCTCGTAGCTTGGATGCCTCTCCATGACCGCCTCCTCTACTTCCAGTAGTTCCTTCTGCCTCCGGGAGAGCTCGGCCAGATCGGACTCAAGTTCCACCATCCTCTTCCTTGCGAGGTGGAAAAGCGTCAAAGTTATGATTAGAGTGAAGCCCGATACTCCGAGGCCTGCCGCTGCCAGAACTTCCGGTTGCATGTACACGTGAAGTAAGGCTTTTCCTACTTAAATAAGTTTTAACAAACAGGATACATGACTCAGTCCACGCGGAAGACACTTTTGCCGGCACTTCTCATACTCCTGACCTTCTCCGTACTTGGAACCTCGGTGATAAACTCCGACAGCTGGATGGACGTGGCGAAGGCACAGAACCACGCAGACCTGAAGGATCGGGATACGTTCACAGTGGCGACACCGCCGGACGCCAAGATAGCCGCAAACACCATAGAAGATCCTGAAACTCTCTATACTGCTGAATCGCCGACTTTCGCTGATCTAGAGAGGCGTACGGGCCTCAACTTCGAACAGGTCCTGAACGTTAACTCACTTAACTACACAGACCATGAGGGATTCGTCGTTGTCAACGATAAGTTCGGTACGGATGCGGTCTCCGTACTTCCATACGCCGCTAGGAAAGAGTACAGGATACTTTTCTACGACCAGAGAGCCCGACAGATACTCGAGAACTCTTCGAAGCCCAAGGTCTTCTACGGCGAGTTCGACTTCGACCCCGGAAAACGGTTCTCCAGTACTGAATACATCAACGGGACGTGGCAGGAAAGGAACCTGGAACTGGCGAAAAGGATGAACACGTCCTGGGCCGTTCTATCCCCTCGAAGCTACTTCAACCCCAGGATGATCGAGGACAAGCCCGTGCTGTTCCGGATGAACCGTAGAAGGCTCGCTAACTTCATCGACAGCTCCGGTGTCAGGAGGTTGAAAGTAGCCGGCGCCGAGAACATGCTGTACGCCAAGGAGATCGACGTTATCGCGGATAAAGACCTGGAGATAGCGGTGAAGACAGGCAGGGCCTTCACAGGAATCAGCGGTTTCGACGGCATTTATGGCATCAAGAAGATTGAAACACCGTACCGAAGGTACAACCTGAAGCTTGAGGGCGTCCGCTACGACACCTCGAGTTCCAACCTGGCTATCGACTTCGTGAACAGAGGTAACACGGTCAGAACCGTCAACCTTTCCATCGATGCAGGCGTGAAGAAAAGCGTAAATTTCCGTGTTCCGAGCTTCTCGTCGATGGCCTACACATTCAACGTCTCGGGGAACTTTTCCAAAATTATGGTCAACTACTCGACTGAGAGAACGGAACCTGTTTCCAGGACCCTCCGGCCTGAGGA
>JBDGTY010000006.1:0-25941 GCA_042216335.1 Candidatus Nanohalobium sp. | reverse complement strand
TCAACTACTCGACTGAGAGAACGGAACCTGTTTCCAGGACCCTCCGGCCTGAGGACCTTCCGGGGTCGACAGTCGGACCTGTAACGGATCTGGAGGTTGTCAGCCTCAACAGTTCGCAGGGAAGGCTTGAAGTTGCTTTCAGGAATAACGGGAAGGAACCGGTGTGGACTATGGTCCAGGCCGGAGAGGGTATGTCTCGCGTAAAGATTCCAGTAGGTGAAACCGGAAGGCATGTCATCAAGAATCTTGAAGGTGCTGAGAGCTATAAGGTTTTCCAGGGAGAGTTCAGAAACCAGTACAGTTACTCAGACGTGAAGGAGGTAGAGGAGGAATCCCGTCCGAGCTATACTCTGTTGATCGTGGTTCTGATAATCATGATGGTGTTTCTGGCCGCGGGCTACGTCGTCTATGAGTTTACCTCGATCTCTATGTCGAGTCTGCGGTAGGCCAGGAACGCTCCGCCGATGAGAATCAACAGTATCGCGGCGACTCCTATCATAACCGGTGTTATCGTCCTTTCCACTACTTTGAGTTCACGGGAGGATGTACTGGTCTTGACCAGAAGATTTCTTTCCTCGCCGTAGGATAGTACCGTGTTGACCCGTTGGTTCTGCCCCAGGTCGATCCTGTCAAGCTCTGCCGGCATGTAGAAAGTCTGGCTTGAATCTCCGGGAACTTTCTTCCTCTCACTGCCGAAGGACTGGGTTTCTCCGGTCACCATGACATCCGTCAACCTTACCTGGGCGAACCCTTCCTGGCTTCGATGGTTGACGATCTTCACCTTGAACCTGTCCAGACCCTTGAAGTACTTCACCGATTCCACGCTCATGTTGGAACTGTCCGTTATCTGCTTGATTGTCAGGTTCTTCCTGAGAGGAGGACTGAACTGGCCTGCCTCCGTCAGGTAGGTGTCGAGCTGCTGGGGAGAGGCACCGTAGGTCG
This sequence comes from Candidatus Nanohalobium sp., assembly GCA_042216335.1. Classification (GTDB taxonomy): domain Archaea; phylum Nanohalarchaeota; class Nanosalinia; order Nanosalinales; family Nanosalinaceae; genus Nanohalobium. Next base: position 24,999 of record JBDGTY010000006.1, on the reverse strand, counting down.
TTGAAAACTCGACGTACGCATCACGAACCGACTGACTGATGTTGGTATCGTAGCTGACGGTCCTGTTGGAGTTACCGCCGATGAAAACCGGGTTCATGTCGCTTCCCGTAGCCACTACCTCTCCGTCCGACACTACCTCGAAGCTTGTCAACTCGTACATCCTGCTCTCGCCTGTGTTCCGGTAAGTGATCAGGACTTCTCCGCTCTCGGGGTTGTAAGTCACCCGTGGGATGCTCAGCGATATGTCGCCGGTTGGAAGAGGGAAGAGGCTGATGGCGTAGATCTGACTCGAGTCCCCCCGGGCCTGACCGTACTTCACGAATACAGTCATCTTTTCATCCGTCGTCCTGTTGTTCCGCGTGAAATTATACTTTCTGATATCCTCACCGACAGAAGTCATCTCGTTGCCGATCATGATAGCGGTGGATATGTTGTGTGAAGGCTCCTCGAAAAGGAACTTCCTGGTGACATCCGGAAGATAGTTCGTGCCTGTCAGGAGCACCGGAGACTTACCTCTGACTATGCTCCGACTGATAAAGTTCCCGCTGGCAACCCTGACCTTCTTACTATCTTTCCTCTCCAGGTAGGCCTTCGCCACCTGAACGGAGAGGTTGAACTTGCTGGGGGAAAGAATTTTCTCATCGGCCTCATCTCCGAGGTTGTTGGAGAGGACTCTTCCGAAGTCACCTATCATTACGCTCCTCGATGCCTCCTGCATCAACTGCTCGACTCTCTCAACGTTGTCCTCGCCCGCGATCAAAACCCATGAATCCGTTACACGTGCGTAGGGAGCGGCAGCCACGGCCGCCGCAGGATAATCCCTCGGCACGACCACAAGCCTTTCGGGACTGTCGGGTGCAAGCTCAAGGTTCGCGTTTTCGACCATCGTCACCTCTCCGACCTGGAAGCCCCTGGCACGGGCCTGACTAGCCACGTCGGAGACAACAGGAGAGTCCGTCGATTCGACTATATTCACTTCCTCGCCGTAAGGCATAACGTTGAACACTCCCAGGTTATCGTTCCGCAGGAAGTACGGTGTCTGGTTCTGGCTGTAGGAGTAGTAAGATGCAGAGTACACATCCTCCCATTCCTGGGAGTTCACCAGGTAGGTAGCGGAACCCGTACCGATTAGAAATGCTGCAGAGAAAAGAAAGGTGGCCACGAGATACAGTTTTTGGTTTCTCACACCTAATCTTTGGCAGATTTCCTTAAAAGAATGTTGGGGAATAAAAAGAAGAAACCGGATAAAAACCGGTATCTATGGGATCGAAAGGTAGAACGTGAAAGTCTTCCTGGCGTTCGAATCTCCTACTCCGACAAGCAACTGGTAATTGACTGTGCTGCCGTCGAATCCAGTCGTGGTGCTCGTGCCGTTGGCAACGTAGACAGGATCGTCTGAACCATCGTTACCATCGTTGTAGAGCAGCGTTGTAAATGTCTCGTTCGCACTTCCACTGCTGCCATAGAGATCTACTGAAACAGTTGACTTAGACTGGCTCATCGTTTGTATGGATTCGGTCTCCGTAAACGTCTTGCTCGCGGCCGCCGGCCCGTTTTTGTATCCTGATCCCAGGAATGTATCCGGATTACTGACCTGCGAAAGCGTTGTAGGAACCGGACTCGATTGAGGAGTCACTATGACTTCTGCGTTCGTCAGTGTACTGGCTGTCCACTTGTAGAGAGTTGCTGAGGGTGAACCAAGTACCCTGGAAGCAGAGATGGTACCGAAGAAACCTGCCCACTTATCCGTCGCTGTGGACTGTGAAACATTGCTGTTGACGACAGCTCCAGCGTTTATAGTGACGTTGCTGGGCTGGCTCCCGGAAATTGACTGATTGCTTCCGGCTGCTGTCTGTGCTGCTTCCGGCTGACCTGCAGCCGAAAAAGCCATCAGGCTAACTATAATTGTCAGAGATAGGAGATTCACTTTGGATGATTTTCTCATGAATACTAATAACTTGATATTTCTGGTTTAAAAAATGCCTGGGTTTTAGAGGGCGCCGTATTTGCTGTAAAGGAGCATCTCGAATATCACGAAGAACGAGATAAATATCAGGATGTAAAAGTTCGAGTTTATCCCCAGTTTCTTCTCTTTTGTCGTCGTGTCGTCGAGAGCGGCCTGGAAGAACTCACTGTTGTCCACCTCATAATATCCTCCTCCGGTGATTTCGGCGATACGCCGCAAACCGGAGTTGACGACCTCTTCCCGTACCCCACCTTTCAGGTTGGCCTCGGCAAGGGAAAGATTCAACTGCTGGTAAAGCTGCTCTGTCTGGTTGTTCCTCGGCAGCTCGAAGATGTATATCTGGGCGGAGGTGTTTCGGGCGATCTCGATAGACTGCTGTATCTCCCTGTCCCTGATATTTCTCCCGTCAGTCACGAGGATGACCCTCTTCTTGTTATTGTTTCCGTTCTCCAGCGCCGCGGTAAGTCCGGCGCTCAGGTCTGTTCCGGAGCGGTTCAGGTTGACCTCTATACTCCTTATGGCTTTGACTATCCTGCCAGTGTCTTTGGTCGGCAATGCATGGGTCTCGGCCTGGCTAGAGTAGCTGACAACCGATAGATCTGCGCGGACGGGAAGGTTCTGAACCCAGTTGACCAGTCTTTTCTTGACGTAGCCCAGTCTGTCCGGCTCGTAGTCCGGGATAAGCATCGACTGTGAGGAGTCGACCGTTATAGCATAGTTTACATCGGTGACTGGTTGCTGTGCCTCGATCTGGATGGATTCGGTAGCTGTCAAGAATAAAATCGTGACCAGGAGGATCTTCGCAGCCAGTATGACCGGGCTTCCGATCGAAATGCTATCGTGCACCTCCTTCAGTGTCTGGTAGTTCCCTAGTTTGGTGACGCGATCCTTCCGCATCCTCCGCATCAGGTAGAAGGACGCGGTGGTCAAACCGATGAGGAACAGAAGCATCAGGGCGTCCGCCTGGCTCAGTTTCAGGATAAGGTTTATCGGGCCTATACCTATCTCTACCACGTCTAGTACCTCCTGTCAAGGTATGCTGCAAGTGATTTTGTGAACTCCTCGTCGGTGTGCGTCAGCATGAAGTCCTGTCCCAGGCTCTCCATCCTGCTCTTGATCCTGGCCTCCTGCTCCGCCGCCTTCTCGTTGTATTCTTCACGGATCTTATCAACATTCACTAATACATTGTCGCTGGAGGACGGGCTTCCCAGGTAGGCCTGTCCCACACCTTCTGGTAGCTCGGAGTCGAGCGGGTCGCGGACCATGACTGTGAAGACGCCGTGGAACTTCTCCTCCGCCTGTATCAGGAACTTCTCCGCCGGCTCCATGTCCCCGACGAAGTCCGAGATAACGAAGACGAAGGTCTCCGACTCGAAGTTCGGCAGTACATGGTTGGCGAGAGACTCCCAGTCCGCCTCCTCGCTGTAGATCTCCTTGTTCTCAGTCTTGTCGGCTATCCTGTAAGGTATCTCCTCGTCGAGTGAGGGAGCGTCGCTCTCCTTGATGTCGTCGGAAAACGCAACGAAACCGACCTGATCACCGGCATCCTGAGCAGTTATTGCAAGCGTCGTCGATATAATCGAGGCGTAATCATGCTTCAGTATGTCAGTGGTTCCGACCTTCATCGAATCCGAGAAATCCTGGATAATCAAAACGTTCAGCAACCTGTCTTCATCGAATATCTTGGTGTAGAGGTTTCCTGTCCTGGCGAAGGAGTTCCAGTCGATCATCTTTGCCTGGTCGCCGGGTACGTACTTCCTCAGTCGGTCGAATTCCAATCCTGCACCTGTGACGATCTTCTTGTAGAGAATAAGTATTCTTATCCTATCTTCCATCCTGAAGCTGTTCCTTCTGGCTTCCTCGATTATATCCTCCTTGTCCAGGTGTAGCTGGCTCATTCTGCCTTCACGTAATCAAGCAGGGCATCCACGATCTGATTTGAATCGATTTCCTTCAGCTTTCCCTCGTAGTTCACGTCGATCCTGTGCCGTAGAACAGGTTTTGCGACATCCTTCACATCTTTTGGAGTAGCGTAGGTCCTGCCGTCGAGCATCGCCTGGGCCGAAGCACCCATCGAAAGCCAGATGGAGGCACGTGGCGAAGGAGCATAGTCAACGTATTTGATCATGTCGATCTTCTGATCCGTCTCACCTCTCGCCGTAGTGATCAGCCTGGTAATATAGTCCCGGACCTCCTCCGAAAGGTGTATGTCCCTGACATCCTCCTGTGCATGCAGTATCTGCTGCTTGTCCATCACCTGATCCAGGCGGTCGAAGATGTTGGTGTCGCGGATCGAGTTTCTCTCAAGTATCAGGTTTTCATCTGACCTGTCCGGGTAGTTAAGCTCCAGCTTCATGAAGAAACGGTCCATGATAGCCTCCGGCAGTGGATACGTTCCTTTCTGCTCGACAGGGTTCTGCGTCGCAAGTACAATGTACGGAGGCTCAAGCTGGAAAGTCTCCTCTCCTATAGTAACCTTCTTCTCCTGCATGACCTCCATCAATGCGGCCTGGGTCTTCGGCGGCGCACGGTTGATCTCGTCCGCCAGCAGGAAATTGGTGAAAACCGGGCCCTTGTTGATGTGGAACTCGCCCTGACCCTGGTTATACACTCTCTGACCAAGAATATCGGATGGAAGCATGTCCGGAACGAACTGGATCCTGTTGTGCTCGGTATCAGTAATTGTCTCTGCCAGAGACTCGACAAGAAGCGACTTACCGAGGCCTGGAACACCCTCAAGCAATACGTTACCGTCACAGATGATGGCAGTGATGACGTGTTCCACAACATCCTCCTGCCCAACTATGACCTCCTGGATCTCGTCTATCAGCTCCCGGAACGCTTTCTGGTGTTCCTCGACGCGCTCCTCGAACTCCTCCATCTCGTGGCGCTGCTCCTCGGCATTATTCTCTATATCATCAAGTTTAACATCCATAACTTCCTCCTCATCTACGTCGAGGCCTTCAGCGATATCCTCAACTGAAGCATCGTCTATCTCATCCATCACCTCTTGGATCCTGTCCTTTTCCACCACCGAGAATCAGCCCTTAAGTCTATTTGAACACTCCCCGTATTAAAGACTAGGTCAACTGGAAGTCAACCGACACCTTATCCACGCCGGCACGAAGATCGCCAAGGTAGAAAGGCAGACGCACCTCGTAATCATAGGTCCCGTACTTCCCGGTTCTCTCAAACTTCAGCTCCGTCACAAACACCAGGTCCTGGCTGCCGTCAAAACCTGTTCCATCTCCCGAATCGTACAGAATCCCGGTATCAAACGGGCTGTCCGCCGTGGTATTGGTAACCGGGACACTCAAAGTTCTGTCCCCGACCTTCATCGACTCGAAACGATCGATGCTCCCATCTCCGTTATCGTCCCAGAGCTCCTGGATCGAATCATTATGCCCACGCATCCTCAAAGCTTCATCAAGCTCCACGAGATCCGACGAATTCACCGGCTCAAGATCGCCGTAATCGAAGGATGCATCAGCATCGTAGAAGAACAGGTTACCCTGGCTCTCACCCGGATTCCAGCTGTAGATCTCCCGGTTACCGGCACCCAGAACAAGGCTCGAATTGCTCTCACCGTACAGTATCTGGTACGAATCCACGTTCAGGATTTCCGAAGCTTGGTTGTTCGACTCGTTCGTCTCCTTGATCTCATCCTCGGGGTCGGCGACAGAGGTGAAGCGCCACGGCCCTGGCTTAACGGTCCAGGAAACATTTGCAAGGACGGAACCGTTCACAGGCACGGTGTCGACGGTCGAAATGTTCTGCCTGAAAACCCACCGAGTCCCGTTGAAAGTCTCGATTTTGACTGTCGTGTTCGGGGATTCCGGGTCAACAACTCCTTCATTCGAGATATTCGCCTCCACCTTCAGAGTATTGTCCTCGACAGGATTCGTATCGTTAAAACTGATGTTCTCCGCCTCTACACCTTTCTCACCGTAGTTGAAGATCGAAATATCCACGTTCTGAAGCTTCGCGGAGAAGTTGAACATATCATCCGGGGAATCCGCATAACCGATGAAGATCCTTGAACCGTTGTCCGAGAAAAAAGCCTCGTAGAAATCACTGGACGGCAGATCAGTGATGTTGAAAGAAACATGCTGTGAAGGCGACGCAAAGGCAGTGAAGTTGGAAACATAACTCTGCCTCCCGGCCAGCGGCCTCAGGAAGTCGAGCTCGGCTGCGGCATCTGACTTTGGAGACACGGTGAAGTTAGTACTGCCGAAGTCGGTCCTGAGGCTTCTTACGCCGATGAAACTGTAGTTCTGAGGCTGTGAAAAGTTGATGTTCGACGGCTGGTCGTACTGGAATATCCTGACGCCCGGACCTATCTCAACGGTCGCACCCCCGAGGAAAGCCATGCCCAGCACCGCCAGGAGCAAAAAGTGTTTTCTCACACCTACGGTTAACCCGATGGAGATTAAAATAATGCCTCTTTTTCCCGGGCTTTCAAACATAATATAAACAAAGGGATACCAATTCAGTGACAAGAAGGGAGAACTTCTAACTCAAGTAGTTTAAACACCGGAGGCCCAACAACTCAACATGAAAACCGAGAAAACCCGTTACAGTACTGAACACATCCGGAAAAAAGAGGTGTTAGGATCAAACTAGAAACACTGATAATCATCGGCTTCCTCCTCATCTCCGGGGCCGCAGCACAGACACAGGGAATCAAACTGTACGACAACGCCACCTTCAACGCCAACGGCAACAACATCACCAACTTCTTCAGTTCTGCCTGTGGTTCTGGTAAGGTAGTTCAGGGAGTTTACAGGAACGGAAGCTACAGCTGTGTGAGTGTGGATTCTGTTTCCAGTGTTGAAAATCTTTCCGAGACGTTGGCCCAGGGCAACTCCGCCGGTGGATACGCGATCAACCTGAGCAGTAACTCGCTGCTTGGCGCGGACAACATATCTTTCAACAGTTCGATTCTACTGGGGGAAGGCGCTTCAGGTAATGACTGGAAGGACGTGGTTATAGGATCTGGATCTCTGGCAATGGCTCCAGATCCGACCCCGAAATTCGGAGAAACGGCCGTCGGCTACAACTCAACAGCCGGAGGATATGCATCTGCTTTCGGTTCAAACAGCAATGCTGAAGTGGGTGGCGTGGCGATAGGTCATAATACTTCTGCAGGACAGCTGGGTGTCGCTCTAGGCACTAAAAGCAGTAGTAGTGCCAATGGTGCTACGGCTTTAGGGTCGGAAAGCTCTGCTTCAGGCCTTTACAGTTCTACTGTAGGGTTTAGAGCTGCTGCCCTGAAGGAAGGGGCTGTGGCGATCGGTGTCAAATCTTTAAGTAATGACAGCTACGAAGCCACTTTCGGAAATCTTAATGGCGAAGAACTTGATGTTAACATTACTGGTAATTTGACAGTTCACGGTGCCGGAGGTATCAATTTGATAAATAGCTCGGCTCAGATAAGTTTCAAAAACAGCGGTATAAGAATTGGCGAGAGCGCCGAGGTAGATGATCCTGCTGGTGTGGCTGTGGGTGACGGTGCTTCCACCGTTGATGGAGTTGCTTTGGGAAAGAATTCATTAGCGAGGTCCGGAGGTAGTCCTGTGGCCTTGGGTAACTCTGCTTCCGCTAAAACTGTTCAAGGAGTAGCAATAGGTAATGGAGCCAAGGTAAAAGGAGGTTATGGTTCAATTGCTATCGGATATAGTTCAATAGCAGATACTTCGGGCAAGTACAGTGCGCCAGCTATAGCCATTGGACCCTTCGCGAATGCTTCAGCTAAAAATTCTATTGCCATAGGTTCGTATGCTCAGACGGATGACTCGGGCGAAGCGGTCTTTGGATCTATTGAAAATTCTTACAGAGTAAGCCTCAATATTACTGGCAACGCAAGCATTTATGGCCAGCAACTCGACTTGAGGAACGGCAGTATCGTAAATTTCTTCAACCAAACTCAGTGCCAGAATGATTATGTTGTAGCAGGGGTCTATCCGAATGGTAGCTATGAATGTATATCAGCTGATGCTGCTGTAGCTGGGCAGGATCTGGCGGCTACGCTCGAACAAGGTAATAGCGCCGGCTCAAATAGCATCGACATGAATGGTAACTCCATCAACAACATCTACAGTGTCTCAGGTACGGATGGCGTCATCAGCTTCAACAGTGACCTTAATCTCGGTGATAACCAGTTGATTGTCGGGAACTCCAGCATATCCGGAGGACTCAAGATAGGAAGTGATATCAACCTTCAGGGTAATGATCTCCGGCAGGTAGGATTCATCAATCCTTCCGGAGCATCCACCAACTTCGGTGGAGACCTGAACGTAGGAAACGACAAGATCACCTCCGTGAATAACATAGAGTTCACCCGCGGAATAGAGATAGGAAGTGAAGACACCTACACTGGCCAGCAAAACGTAGCTCCGGCAAGCAACCTTACAGTAGATACTGAACAGGAGTGGCAGAACAACGGAACCATCAAAAGCAATCTCAGTATCGATGGAACCAATCTGGAACTCGGCGTCAAAGGAGATAAGGCGAACTGGGTGTGGAACTCAAGTACAAACGGAAACGGTAATGCCGTAGATATTCAGAACGGAAATCTCTACGTTGCATCCGGCAATGAGGTGGCAAAGTACGACGCGACGGGAGGCAAGGTATGGAGTAAGAGCCTTTCTAACACTGGAAACGGTATCGCTGTCACAGGAAATGAGGTCTTCGTGGTCACACAAGGCAACAAACTGATTAAATATACTGATCAAGGAGGTAGTGCTACCGAGGGATGGAATAAATCTCTTCCTAAGAATGGTAAGAGTGTAAGCGTAGAAGGAAACAAAGTTTATGTAACTACGGATAATCCCCTGCTGATAAAGTATATTGATAATGGCAATAATGCCTCTGAGGTCTGGAATAAAAGCCTTAACTCCGGTGGAGGTAATGGTATGGATGTAGCGGTAAAAAATCAAAGTGTTTACACAGCTTCGTCAGGATATATAGAGGCTTTCTATGCTAATGGAACTCAGAAGTGGAATAGATCGATAGGTGCAGATTCTACAACCTCCGTCGCTGTAGAAGGAAATTTCGTCTATGGCAGTAATGATTATAGTGGCCTTTTTAAGTATAAAGATCAGGGATCTTCCGCAACACAGGTTTGGAAATATACTTATCCCTCGGTCTATATCACTAAGATAACGGTTGAAAATGGGGAAATATATGCCGTAACCGGATATAACGTCTTCTACGGCAATGTCAAAAATCTATTGGTCAAGTATATTGATAAAGGCAGTTCTGTTTCTAAGAAATTTAATAAGTCCTTGGCTGGTAACGGGAACGATGTAACGGTCAGCGGAGATGAAATCTATACAGTAAGTGACGCGAATAACCTGGCGAAGTTCAAGAACGTCGTAACATATCATGAGTCGGGAAGCTATACGGGCAACGTGTTTGATACGGGAAGCGTGAACCCTTTCCCGGATTTTGAGGTCACTTCCTTCCTTCCTAGTGGTACAGAAGTGAATGTCTCCGTTGAACTGTCTAATTCTTCGGATATGAGCGGCAGTTTCGTGAAGAAGCTAGAACTGGATGGGGGCACCGAGTCATCTTTGCTGGGCATAAGTGCCCGGTATGCCAGGTTCAACGTAACTATGGCTGGTGATTCCACCGATACTCCTGAGCTTGACCGTGTCACGATCAACTACGGTAACTCCGCGAGCGCTTATGGCTACAACCAGATAGCTCTAGGCCAGAGTGCCACAACGAATGCAGAAGGGGCGGTAGCCATAGGATACAACGCGTCAAGCACCCAGCCTTACACGGCGAGGTTTGGTAACAGTCAGGGCCAGGAGCTGGATGTGGAGGTCACAGGAAACCTGAGTGTTGATGGTAGTGCGGCTTTCGGCAGTAACACCAATAAGGGCCTTGATCCGGGTGACATCAATGCTTCCAAGATCTACTACAATACGTTGACGGCCAAGTCGCCGGTCGTCCAGTGTTCGAAGGGAAGCCAGTGGTGTAAGGTTTCGGTTCCGGAGAACCAGTCCAGCTTCTTCGTGAAGAAGTCCGAGAACTTCGACAAGGACAGACCCAGGGAGACAGCTGAGAAAGTTGTGGAGTCGGATGTCCAGACCATCAGAAGGTTCCAGGAGCTGAAGAGGGAGAACCGGAGGCAGGAACGTAAGATACAGAAGCTGCAGGAGACGGTTCAGGGCTTGAAGTCCGTGGTCTGTGAGGATAATCCTGGGGCTGAGGTCTGTGGTTGATGGATAGTAGGCCCGTAACTGGTTTGAAAGGTAGGAGTTTCCTTTTTCTTGATGGATGTGGATTCTGAGGAGGTTGCCTGGGTTTTCAGGGATGTGGATGGTGTCGGACTGGCTTACGTGTTCGGTTCGGTGGCCCGTGGAGAAGCCGGTGAGCTCAGCGATGTTGACTTGGCGGTGTACCTTGATGAGTCCGTGGATGAATCCGATTACTTTTGTGAAGAGGCAGCAAAATACCTCAGAGAGCACTAAAAGACTACCCTATCCTCTGAAAGATGCCTCACCTACCGACAGATTAAAAACCGGTAGAAACCCATAAAGGTATATGAAGGATTTCTCAAGGAAAATCAAGGCAGCAACCGCAGTCACCCTCCTGCTCTTCACCGCCGCCACCACATCCGCCCAGATCTCCACGTTCTCCGACTCAGGCGGCAACCTGGTATTCGAAAACAGTACAGGAGGAACCATATTCAACATCACCAACAACGGCGGCGTCAACATGCAAGCCAAAGAAATCCGGAACTTCTTCGACACCAACGACTGCGACGCCAACGAAGCAATCAAAGAAATATACGCGAACGGCACCTTCAAATGCAACACACTCTCAACCACAACACAGGCAGAAAACCTTTCCGAGACACTGGCTGCGGGTAATGTTGCGAATCAGAGCATTGATTTCGACGGCAATAACATTGATAATCTCTCCGAATTAAATCCTTCCGGCGGCAATCTCATTCTCGGCTCTAACTTTACTCTTGGTGGCGAAGGTACTTTCGCCCGTGTGAACAGGATTACTTCGAAGCCGGTTTCTCCGATGTACGATTCTTGGGACGATGGGGATGTTGATGAGTATCAGCTGGTAGAGGATAACGGCGTGGGAAGTGTTAGTGCTTCTCAGGTTACCTCAGGGGTTCAAGAAGGAAGTGCGGCTACAGAGGTCACGTTCTCGAACAAGCCATATAGTCAGCCTTACGGAGCACTAGTGCAATCGGGTTCTGACGGACCTGAACGTGGAGACAAGTTCCAGGGATATATCAAGGCCACTTCTTCCGCTGGAGGGCCTTCAGTTATATTTGCGGAACAACCTAATGATCCGGGTGCCTATGAGTTAGACTTGGACATACAGAATGATCGGCTTCTTCTGGATACGGTTTTGGGAACCAACAATGATGGAAGAATTGACAATACAAGTGTTAACCTTATCAAGAACAATTACTACAGATTTGTTGTTGACTGGAAACTAAATGGGACTATAAATGCGGAGCTCTATAATGTTTCCTCCGGTAATAGGGTTGCACAAGTACGGGGAACAGACACCAGTTATTCCTTTGGTCGATGGGGAATATTCATGGCCGCGAACTCCCAGAATTCGGTCTCGGCCGTATACGATGGCTTCAACATTCTGAGCTCTGAAGAAATAGATGTTGATGCCGGTGTAGACTTCGAGAACAATTCTCTTTCCGAGATAAGCGAGATCAGAGGGTTCTTCAACCAGACGCAGTGCGCTAGCGATGAAGCTATCAAGACGATCTATCCAAACGGGAGCTATAACTGCAACAAACTGAGTTCTACCACTCAGGCCGATAATCTTTCCGAGACGTTGGCGGCTGGGAACGTGGCTAACCGGACCATCCGATACGGTTTCAACAAAGAACAAGGAATACAGATCGGCGGTTCCACCACCAACACCAACAACAATACCGACATCGCAATCGGGCGCGGAGCACAAGCAGACGCACCGTACAACTCCGGGTTCGGTAACGAAACAGCAATTGGCACCGACGCAAAAGCAAACGGAACCGGCGCCACAGCACTCGGATACCAAGCCCAATCCTCTGGTCAAGATACGGTGGCGCTTGGTTCTACCAGTGAAGCCTCCGGTAATTATGCGGTGGCGCTCGGCGATTTTAGTAAAGCCTCCGCCAAAAATACTGTGGCGCTCGGCCCTGCCAGTTCTGCCTCCGGCTTTGGTGCGGTCGCAATCGGCAACAAAGCCAAAGCCCCCAACGCGTACGAGGCCACTTTCGGCAACTTGAACGGTGAGGAGTTGGATGTGAATGTCACCGGTAATTTGACGGTTCACGGTACTTCTACTGTTGTGCAGAACTTGACTGTGAAGGGTAGTTGTACCGGTTGTGGTGGCGGTGGAAGTGTTGAGAATCTTTCCGAAACCATGCAGGCTGGAAACAATGCTGGTGCGAACCTGAATATGAAGGACTATAATATCACAAATAATAATGGTGCGAACGTTAGTATTGATGACAGTTTGAAGGTGTACGGCAACGTTTACACGAGCGGTGCTGACCTGGCCGAAATCTACAGCGCTGAGGGTGATCCGGCTCCAGGTACTGTTGTGAAGGTTTCTGACGGGAAGGCTGAGGTTGAGGCGACTGAGGCCCGTTTCGAGGACGCTGTTGGAGTCGTCTCCAGTAATCCCGGCCATGTACTGAACTCGAATGCTGAAGGTGTACGTGTGGCACTGGAGGGTAAGGTGCCTGTACGTGTTGCCCCGGGTGAGGAGATCGAGGAAGGTGATGAGGTCGCTTCAGGAAGGTTCGGCACGGCGGTCGCATGTGATACTGGAAGTGTTCCACGGGTTTCGGCTGATTCGTCCCGTAAGGAGCTGGCGGAGGCGATCAACTCTTTGACGGTTAATCAGAACTGTCTGGAGGCGTCGTTCGGTACTGCGTTGAACTCTTCAGAGAGTGGATGGGTCTCGGTCAAGGTGGAGTAGTTGGCGAAAGGGTTTTATAGTCTGTAGTGTAATGTTTGGTTATGATTGGATTGCCTGAGATGGTTTTGATTGGTGCGGCACTGGTTGCCCTGATTATGGGTCCGAAGAAGCTTCCTCAGCTTGCTCGTTCTCTGGGTGAGTCGAAGAAGGAGTACAAGAAGTCGATGAAGGAGGCTGAGGACTTTGCTGAGGATGTCAAGCCTGATGTTGAGGGAGAGATCGAGGACGTGAAGGAAGAAGAAGCTTGATGCTGTATGCAGAGTCTTGAGGACCATGTCGTCGAGCTACGGAATCGTTTGAAGGTAGTCTCTGTCTTTTTGCTGGCTTCTACCGGTTTTGTTTTCTATTATTCTGCTGATATACTGAACTGGGTTCAGGCTGACCTAGGTTTTGACCTGAATGCCTTGTCGGCTTATGAGGTTTTCTATACGGAGATCATGATCGCCTTGCTTGGTGGTTTCCTGATCAGTCTTCCCGTGGTGCTTTTCCAGTTGCTGAAGTTCATGCGGCCGGGTTTGAAGGATCACGAGTACAGGGTGATGCGGAACTACCTTCCCTTCTCCGTGGTCCTCTTCGCGATAGGTGCTGTTTTCGCGTACGAGTTCGTGGTCAAGGCCAGCCTCAACTTCTTCCAGGGGACAGCCAGGGCTGCGGAGGTGGAGGCGCTGTGGAGCCTGCAGAACACGGTCAGCTTCGCCCTCCGGTTATCCGCTTTCACCGGCATAGTTTTCCAGCTTCCAATTGTCTCCGTCATACTTGGCAGGGCCGGCGTCATGGATGTCGGAATGATGAAGGAGTACCGCGCCCACTTCATAATCGCAGTGCTGGTACTCTCCGCCTTCGTAACACCCCCAGATGTCATATCTCAGGCCCTTGTCACACTGCCCGTCATCGGCCTCTACCAGATAAGCATCTTCCTGGTCGGAAAAGTACAGCAAGAAGACAAAGAAGGGGAAGCAGAAGAAGAGGGAGAAGATGATGAGGGAACTTAAGAGGTTGAAGACTAGCTGGAGATATCCATTACTTCTTTCCTGAACGTCAGGTGGTCATCGCCGGTAAGGAGTGTAGCGTCTTCCTGGATTGTATGAGAGAGGATGATGGCATCGGCCAGCCCGACGTCGTCAAATTTCTCTCTCAGATCCCATTTCAGTCCTCCGGCCTCATCTGCCACATCAAACTCCAGTTCAAGTATATCGGATTTCATCTTCAGAAAGTGCTTCCGGGTTCTCCACCTCTCCTCCAGGCCTGTCCTGACATACTTGTCCCGGAGCTCGGCCACGACCACGGAAGGCGTCAGGATTCTGCTGTCTCCGTCAACATATTCCCGGACTTTCTCTCCCTCCTCAGTGCCGCGGAAGTATTCGATCCAGGCGTATGTATCCAGTACTGCTTTCTCCATCTTTACTCGTCCTCGAAACCGGCTCTATCCTCTTCCCTGTCCCAGGCATCCAGCTCCTCGTCGGCACCGAACATACTCAGTCTCTCCGACTCCTTCTCCAGCAACTCCTCGATCAACTCCTCGTAGGAAGCCAGCTCCCTCTCCTGCTTCAAAGTTTCAAGCCTGTCCCTCAAACCTTCACCGACGCGGATAGTCGTACTCATGTATACTTGTAATGTATGCAGAAGGTTTATATCTTTTGGATTTATGGGTTTTCTGTCGCAGTTAGATGAGGATTTTTATAATTAAGGTTGTGATCGAGTACGTGAGCGTATTTGTATCACTGTATCCGTTTCAGTCGGATATAGTTGATGAGGCTCTGGATTTGGCTGATGATTACAGGTTGGATGGTAGAAACAGCATTGCGGTTCTTGACGAGAGTCAGGATGGAGAATATGCTTCAAGACACTTCACCCATGTATTCTGGGAGAACGAGTTCTCGGAAGATTCGCCTAGAGGAATAAAACAACTGCTTCAACATTGTGAGTATTCTATACTTGATGAGGAAGGGATTGACGATGTGCCGAGTAAGTTTGATCAAATCTCTGAGGATGATCAATATGTTCAGGTGTATGGCAGAGAACAGGACTTGGAAGAATATCAGGGTTACTTCAAATAATAACAAAAAAGAGAAATGAGCCCGAACTACCGGACTATAACCATTGCGTCACCGGGCTCGAGCATCTCTCCCTCGCCCTGGTAGGTCTTCTCTTCCCGTACCTCGAATTCCTCAGGCTTCAAGTGTTCTCCAGCGACTTCCAGTCGGCCGTCCTCCAGCATCCATTCCTGGTTCTCAAGTGCTTCCTCGATCTCTCCTACCTTGTCGCCGTACTTCGGCCCGGCCTTCGAGTAGTCCAGGGAGATCTCGACTATCTGCTTCTCCATTTCTGGTTCTTCATCAAGCTCTTCCAGCTCCTGGACGTGCATGACTTCCTTGATGGCCTCTGCCATGCCTGAGACGTTGCCGTAGATACCGATGCTTTCGATTTCCTCGTTGAGCGCCATCTGGTTGTCGGTCTTGTGCTTCCTCAGTGCCGAGATGACCTCCATGGCGTTCTCGCCTGCTTCAAGGTCTGCGTCTACTCCGGATTTCTCAGGCCAGCTTGTGGTGTGGATGCTTTTCTCCGCGTACATCTGGTTCCATATCTCCTCGGTGATGTGGGCGAGGAACGGAGCGAACAGCTTCAGGAATTTTCTGTGAGCGTTCCGTAGAGTGTGCCTGGCGGAGTCCGTCTCCTTCTGCTTGGCGATCTCCAGGTAGTCGTCGCAGAAGGTGTGCCAGAAGAAGCTTCTTAGCCTGTCGCGGGCCTTCATGAACTCGTAGTTCTCCATGTACTCCGCGACCTCGTCGATGACCTCGTCCTGTTCTGCCAGTAGCCAGGCATCGATCTCGTCAAGTTCTTCCGGCCTTGACGGCTTCTCCTCCGTTAGTTCGTCGACCAGTTTGGATGCGTTCCATAGTTTCCGCATCAGTTTCTCGCCGGATTCCAGCTTCTGTTCCTTGAACGGGAAGTCGTTGCCTACTTTGCCGCCTGCGGCCCAGTAACGTGCCGCATCAACCGGGAATTTCTCTAGTACTTCTGCCGGTGCAACGACGTTACCCTTCGACTTTGACATCTTCTCTCTGTTCTCGTCGAGGATGTGTCCGTGGTTCATGACGCCGTCGAACGGAACCTCTCCGGTGTGCTCGTAACACTTGACTACGGTGTGGAAGAGCCAGAAAGAGATGATGTCGTGGCCCTCCGGCCTCAGGTCGAAGGGGTAGAGCTCCGGCCTTCCCATCTCGAACTCCCCGTCTTTCTCATCCCAGTCCCAGCGCGCATTGACCAGTGGCGTTAGACTGGAAGTGGCCCAGGTGTCAAATACGTCTTCCTCTGCCTCGAACTCAGAGCTTCCACATTCCGGACATTCATCGACAGGTGGTTCGTCCTCGATAGGGTCGACAGGCAGATCTTCTTTATCCGCCAGTACTTCTTTCCCACAGTCCTGACAGTACCAGACGGGGAACGGTATGCCGGAGTCTCTCTGACGGCTGATGCACCAGTCCCACTCCAGTCCCTCGATCCAGTGCTTGTAACGGGAGAACATCTTCTCAGGGTACCATTCCATGTCTCTACCGGCTTCCAGGTACTCTTCCTTCCTGTCAAGCAGCTTGACGTACCACTGCTCGGTGACCCGGAACTCGATGTCCTCACTGCATCTCTCGTGGACCTGAACCGTGTGAGTGATTGCTTCACGATCCAGCAGATCGCCTTCATCATCAAGATCCTCGACGATGGCTTCACGGGCCTCTCCGGTACTCATTCCCTCGTACTTTCCGGCTAACTCCGTCATCGTTCCGGACTCGTCGATCGCAACCTTCAGATCTAAATCATGAGCATTGTACCATTCTATGTCTGTCTGATCTCCGAAGGTACAGCACATGACGACGCCGGAGCCCTTCTCCATGTCGACCCGTTCATCCTCGATGATCGGTACTTCATGTCCGAAAAGCGGGACCTCTGCCTTCTCGCCGACCAGGTTCTCATTCATCTCGTCGTCCGGATGGACGAAGATCGCCACACACGCGGGAAGGAGCTCGGGTCGTGTCGTGGAGATTATAACCGAGCCGTTGCCCGATGCCAGGTCGAACTCGATGTCGTTGAAGTGTGCATCCCGTTCCGCATCCTCCGTCTCGACCTGTGAGATCGCTGTCTCACATTCGGGGCACCAGATCGCAGGAGCCTTCTTCCTGTACTCCCTATCCTTCTCGTACAAATCGATGAAGGAAAGCTGGGAGATGCGCTGTACGCGTGGCTCTATCGTCTTGTAGGTGTTGCTCCAGTCCATCGCCGTTCCCAGCGACTGGACGTTCTCCGTGAACTGCTCCTCGTACTCTTTACAGACTTCACGGCACTTCTCCTGGAACTCCCTTCTGGTAAAGTCCTGATGCCTTATACCGAGTTCGTCCTCGGTCAGTCTTTCGGAGGCGATCCCGTTGTCGTCGAAGCCGAAAGGGAAGAACACCTTCTCGCTCTGCATGTTCTGGAACCGGGCCTGGAAATCCATCAACTGGAAACCGTACAAGTGGCCCATGTGAAGGCTTCCAGAAACCGTCGGCGGCGGCGTATCAATCGAAAAAACTTCGTCGCTATCCTCAGCACCTGGATACTCGTAAGTCTTGTCGTTAACCCATTTTTCCTGCCATTTCTCCTCGACTTCTTCCGCGTTGTAATCGCCTTCCATTTTCAGTTAAACCTCATAGAAAACGCTTCCCGCGTAGCTTTAAATCCATTTTTCAGGCATAGCTCTGCCCTACTGAGCCGGAACTTAAAGCTGAAGCTGGATGTTAGAAGATCTTGAGTAAGTTTACAAATGCGCCTTGTGCCGTACAAATCGGCCACCCTTAGTTGGGTTCATGGTAATTTCGGATGCGGCGGCAACTGTTTTATTGGTTCTGCCGGTTTTCCCATATTGGTTTTTGAGTTTTCGTTTGTATGTCGTTGGTATGCCGACGACCGGTGTCGAGATCCCGTCGAACCTGAAGAAAAGGATCGAAGATGCTGTAGAGGAAGGCAGTTATACTTCTACATCCGACTTATCCGGGGCGCTGTCCGGAGGCTTCTGAATAGACGAGATGAAAGACTTTTCAGGGAAGCCGTCAGAGAGCTGAACGGGCGCCTTGACTACAGCGAGGACGAACTTCTTACTCCGGAAGAACTTGAGGCAGAAGCGGAAGGATGAGTTCAGGGTGAATAAATAGTAGAGCTTTTGTAGCTTCCCAAAGAAAAACTCAGTATGAAAGCATTGATAATAGGAGACTGCCATGGAGAAAAACCGGAAATCCCGGATGAAGGATTCGATCTGGTTCTAGCTGTGGGCGATATCTGCGGTGGAACGGACGAGATGCGGTCCGCGATGTTCGAGGCGATGGATACCGAAAAGGAGTGGTACGAGGTCTTCGGGGAGGAAGAAGCCAGGGAGGCAGTGGAGAACTCCATCGAGGAGGGTAAAGAGATACTTGAGCAACTTAACGATTTCGGAGTTCCTGTCCTCGTGGTTCCTGGTAACTGGGACTGGACGGGCGAGAACTCGGACTGGGCATTCCTGGAAGGAAAAGGCTATCCGGAGATGCTGGAGGAGTTCGAAAACGTCCACAACCTGAACTTTGACACTTTTTCGATAGAGGATTGGAAAATAGTCGGCTACGGCCCTTGCAGCGGCCCGGAGATTCCGCAGTATGAGGATGATAAACCCAGTTCAGAAGAGGAGATGAGGGAGATCAGAGAGGAATACAGGGAGAAGAAGCAGGAGCTTTCCGAACTTTTCACGGAAGGGAAAACCGTGTTCCTGTCACACAATGTTCCACAGGATACTTCGCTGGATGAGGTGGATAACCCGGACAGTCCGGTCCATGGCAGGCACTACGGCTCCGTGGTCGTCAGGGAGTTAATCGAGGAGTTTTCCCCGGATTACTCCGTCGCTGGCCACATGCATGAGGGAGAAGGTCAGGAAACGATCGGAGAAACTGAATGCCTGAACACTGGTTTGAACACTGTCTGGGTCCTGGACACTGAGGAAGGTATCTCGAGGTATTCCTAGAGGTAGTGGATGTCTGAAAGTTCTGGGTTCTTGTTCAGGCATTTGTCTACTTTCTTGACTACTTCTCCAATCTTCTTTCCGGACTGATTGACATAGATTATTCCACGGTGTTTCAGGCCTTTGCCTTCCACCAGCGAGAGAAAGTCGTCGTCAAAGGTCAGTAAGATATAGTCTTTCTCGACTGCCAGCTGGAGCTGTTCTCTATCGGTATCACCCAAGGTCTCTTCTTCATGGGTGGTTTTGACTTCCCAGCCTCTCTGTCGAAGTCCTTTAGCAACGGGCATCCAGACTGACTCGTCTAGGTAAACTGTCTTCATGCGGAGACGCCTGGTTCGGAGAGTTCGGAGCGGAGATCATCGATATTTTCGTAGTAGTAAGCTAGGGCAGAATGTACATCACTGAGAGAAAGACCTGGGTAAAGCTCGGTGATCTCGTCTGGGCTGTAGCCGCTGTGCTCGTAGGCCTCGGCGATATCCACTACTCTGATGCCGGTGCCCTCCACAGTCGGTGCGCCCTGACTGTGGTCCGAATCTTCAACTATGTTCATGTATAAGGATTGCTCGTGGAAACTTAAGAAGATAGTGTTTTAACTCAGAAGTCTCCCAGACTTCGATTTCCTGGGTACTCCATGCCGTCCTCTGCGAAAGTAACCTTGGCTTCTGTCTCTTCTTTCAGCCATTCTTTCTGTTCTTCCATATCCGAGTTCAGAAGTGCCTGGCCGAAGTGTGTCAGGATGATGTTGTCTACTCCGGTTTCCTCCGCGATCTCCGGCACGTCGCTGATGCCTGTGTGGCTTCTTACTCCTCTGCCTTTCGGCCGGGTGCAGTAGACGACGAGCGTGTCACAGCCCTGGTAGAATTCGACGAGTTCTTCGCTGTATTCTGTGTCGGTCCAGAACCCGAAGGTCTTCTCGCCATCTGAGATTTTGAAGCCCTGAGTTTTTGGGTCGCTGTGGAACATCTCCTGGGACTCGATCTTCAGGTCCTTGAACTCGAAGCTGGAGCCGTCCTCAAGTTGCTTGACTGTCATGCATAGGTCCTGGTGGTGGTCGCTGACCGATTTCTCTATCTCGCCGTAGCCGGAGAGAACTGATTCCGGGGCGAACAGTGCTCCTGGCTTGTCGGAGGCCTCAACCATCATCTCGATGATGGCTTCTGCGTCGCTGTAGTGGTCCGGGTGGCCGTGAGAAACGATGGCTGTCTCGGTCTCCAGCGGCTCTTTCAGGGTGCTGTGGCTGTGGACGAGTGCTCCGGGCCCTGGGTCGATGTGGATCTGTGTCTCCTCTGTTTCAAGTACTATTCCTCCGGTCTGCCGTGTCTGGAGGCCGGTGGCGTATCTTCCTCCGCATGTTCCCAGGAAAGTCAGTTTCATACCTAGTCTTTTCCCGGAAAGATTCTAAAACTGTTCTAGATATAAGATTTCAACTCTGGTGAAGTCATCATGAGCGAGCAGGGAAGTTACCAGGGTGTAAGCTACATGGTGGAGTCCGATGACATCACTGAGGGCCCGCCTTTCGGGAAGCTGAGGGTCGAGATATGGGAAAATGCCGACGTACCTGGAGAATACTCCATGCAGGAAGTATACGACATCACCTCGCTGGAAGCTGAGGTCTACCACGTAGAAAACGTAAGCGACAAAGTTTACGGAGAAAACAGGGACGAAAGAGTACTGACGCGTGAAAAAGGAGAGACTACCGAGATAACAGTTCCAAAGCACCAGCAAGAACTCCGGAAGTTCGCAGAAGAAATCATAGACTCTCTCGAAAACTAGAGGCCTTTTTACAGACTTTCCCTTCTCACCTCCTCAACCTGTGACTGGCTTCGTCGACCAACGCCGACCTTGCACAATAATGCCGCCTATTTTTGTGCAGGGGTTGCTTCTGCACAAAAATTAAACTCAGGATTTATACCTGAATCGAACATCTGTTGTTCAAGAACCATTAGATTATGAGCCAGTAACCTAGCTAGTAGCTCATTTTTCTGCGAAACCTCTTTCTTAGTTCTAAGCCTGCTGTTGAGCTTTTCTTTAATCATGTAGAATGTAGTTTCAGCGTTGCTTCTCTGGTGGTAGTACTTCTTAAAATCAGATTTGTGCCTTCTAAAGTACTGGTACATCTTCTTCCATAATGTGTCGCCTCTGGCCTTTCCGCTTGTATTCTCTTTGAATGGAATAATTGGCAAGGCGTTGCTATCATCTACAATGTTAAGATTCTCTTTACTGCTGTATGCTTTATCAGCCGATACAGTAGCTATAGGGAGAAAAGGTTTGGCTCGTTCCATAAGCTCTGTGAACTCAGGAGAATCATGTTTTGTACCTGCTGTAACAGTAGCAGATACTATTACATTCGTATTAGCTCCGACCATGATGTGAGCCTTCTTATACTGCCTCTTGGCTTCAGCAGCACCTGTACGATCTTCCAACCACTGATCGTATGTTCTAGTCGACCAACCTGAAGCATCTGCTGCAAGTTCCTGCTCCATTTCCGCTAGTGGCTCTGCCGAGATAGTAATCAATTGTTTCAGCACATCAGTTAGCTTACAGTTATCGTAGAAGTTTGTTACAGAGTTGAAGTGAGGTATATTATCCAGTATCTCCGGGTCTTCCTCCTTGAGTTCGGACACAAAACTTCTGCTTCCTTTATCTTCGTATGCGTGCCTTAGTAGTACATATATTTGTTGCCCTAAATCGTAGCCTGAACGGCCTCTACCCTCTGTTTCCAAATCGGATTGCCTAATAAAATTCGCTAATTCCTTAGCCAGCTTATTGAAGTACATTTTTTCGTTGGTACGGGCGGCATTGTAATTCGACCAGTCTCTTTCTTGGCCTTCTCTAAGTTTCTCTACATCTTGCTTATTTTCTAATCTTCTGACTTCAAGAGGTTTTTTCTCGTTAGGCAGACCATATTGAAGTATTCCCGTATCCTTCTCTTCGATTTGTTCTGCTGTGTAATTAACCAGTTTCCTAAGTGGAGGGTCAATTCTCTCTTTCTTGAACTGGTGTAGGTTTCTTCTTTTTGGCATATCGGCCATGCTTAAGCCAAGGTTATCTGCTATATCCATGTTATCAATAACCAGTTTCAAAGTCTCTGATAACTGGCTTATACCTCTTAGCTCCTTGTAAACTAGAAGCCTGGCGATTCCCAAAGACTGTTTGCTGATCTTGGTTCTTCGATCAAAATTTTCATCAAGTCTATCTTCAATAGGTTCGAGCTCAAGTCTGCTTAGAAATTCTGAAGGAAGTACTTCATAATCTATCTCTACAAAAAGATCTTCAATTTCTTCCTCAATAACCTGTTTATCCCTTGCTACATCCTCTCTATCAGTATTGAAGTCCATGGATTATCGGAACCCTTCTCCTTCTGTTATTGAGTTGACTTGCCTCCAGATTTTAGCTGTAATTTGTACATCGTCCGGCAGTAGTCCTTAATCTCCTGAATTTTGCCTTTTTCATATTTTTCAGGAACACTTCCGTTATCCATCATCTTACCTTCTCCCAAAAAGAACTCAGCCCATTCACCTAGTCCTTTAGGCTCATTAGAAGAATAACAGTAACCACCATTTGTGAGTATAGGCATGAGATCTTCGTAGGTTATAGAGAAAAAACCTTTACAATCTAAATCGTATTTCGCAGCTCTAACGAAGATAAACCTTCTGTCAAAAGTGGTATTATACGCAATCCACCGTTCCGGCCTTCTAGCCTCAATAAAAGAGAAAAATAGTTCCAACATATCTTCCTCATCGCTATTCTCGAAGCAATAAGTCCTCTTTCTTTGAAGATCTCGGACTCCTATACAGATTATGTGGTTTTCGTCTGGTTCTAAACCTGTCGTTTCGATGTCTATAACTAGTTCTGCCAATATTGTTCACCTTTTGAGCTGAGGAGAAGCATGATTGGCAGCGTAACGGCTAGTTGAAGTCAATAGATACTTAAGACTTAGAACCATTAACCCAATTATGGTCAGTGGGCGGTGGTTCGTAGCTGCCGCTTCACCTTCTCTCTCAGTTTAAGCAATAATTCTATCTCATGGTGGATTATTATCCCCGACTTTTTTAATTGATTGTGTGACCACACAGTCACTACTTCTGTGAATGCATGATAGTGCGGTATGGTGCAGAGAGTACTACTAATCCGGTACAAGTTACGGAGTATCACACAACCAGTAAAGATACTCCTCGTACTTTGGTTTAATAACACACAAGCACGAACCTTGAAACATGGAAGAAGATACCTTAAAAGAAGTAATAGATTTATTCAATAAAGATTTTCCCGCCTTCATCATGTGGATATCGGGAATAGAATCGGAGATAGGAGTTCCCAAAATAAAGAAAGAATGGGAGATAGGAGACACAAATGTGTTCTCACAACCTGTATTCAGATATGACGACAGTAAACCAGACAAACTTTATAGAGAATATCTTTCTGACTTAGGCATAATAGAAACAAGTAGAGGCACAAAGAACAGAACAATAGTAAGATCAAATACCAAATGGCTAGCAGACTTAGTAGAGCTCTCAAGAAAAGAAGATAAAGCAGTAAAAGAAGGAGATAAAGAATTAGATAACTTCGATATCAACTGGCATCTATTCCTGAAAACAAATGAAGAAGGACTAAGAGAATTTTTCGATTCCGGACTATTTAGAGAAAAACTTATGTCCAGAGAACTGATACTAGACGAAATAAGAGAGGCCAGAGAATCACAAGATAAAAGGGACAAAAAACTCTGGAAGACTGAAATCAACTGGCAACTACTTATGAACCAGCACATAAAATCTATATCAATTCTAAAAGGAGTTCAGGAAGAAGGACAAAAAGCTTGGGAGCTATTCCCAGAAAATCCTGATTTCTTTGGGACACAAATACCTCATATACAGACAGGAGAGTTAGATATAGAAGAGTTGCATAAAGTAGTAGAACACGGAGAAATTCCTGATATCGTTAAAAAGGGTTTCACTACTGAAGAGAAGGCCTCGGAATATGCGGAAGAGCTAAATGGAATAAAGGAAAAATGGCCAGAATTATACAAGAAAATCAAAAGCAAAATAGAATAATTCTAATTTTCAGGACCTATTCTAACTATCTCTACTGGGACATTAAGATCTTCAGAGATAGATCCATAACTAATAGGTACTTTAACAGTAGTGGTCCTGCTATAATCATCTGAATTTGATACTTGCCGACTAATCTCTACATCAAAACTAACTACTCTCTGTGAATGCGGCCGAATTAGATAGCTTCTTTTCTTAGGCTTCAAGTTTATATCATACTGCATACCCGAAGCTCTACCTTCGGTTAAAGTCACTGCCACAGCAGTACCTCCAGTATTTTCGACAATTACCGAACCATTAGTAGTTTTATCTCCATAAGAATCTATACCTGTTCTAACCGTAATCCTTTGATTGTCCTGAAGCCTTACATCTCCTAAAGAAGGTGGAGGCACCCTCACCTCTTTACTTTGAGAACTACGACTATCATACTCATACCAAATAGTAGGCTGTTCAGGATTATCCCAGTCACCTTTAGCCAAAGTAAGAGTAGCTTCCTCGCCTGGAGGAAGAACCTTTTCTACATCTCTAGTATCACTAAACATTTCTTCAGTCGTACCGTATGAACTTGACACAGTTACATCCTGACTATTGCTTACCGGAGCCTCTACAACAACTTCAACAACTCCTGTAGCCTCCTCACTATTAGGGTGGACAACGGACCAGTCAACTGAATTTATTTGGACAGCATCACTGGGAGTAGTGTTCGGAGTCAAAATACTATTAGTGATAGAGCCTGCAAATAACAAAATAATCAGCGAGAACGATACCAAAGTGGCCTTTTTATGCGTATTAAGCCTATCAAACCTCTCAACAAGCTCGGACATAAATATAATCCCAAATTGCCACTACCTCTTTAAATAGTTTGTAAGTTGTTTCTAAATCCTTTCTAAATAACTGGTTTTATCCCTCTGAACAATTTCTCAACACATGGTTGATTGGGAAAAATTCGGATGGGTCAAGCGATCCGATCAAAGACAAAAAATAATCAAGTTCCTAGACGGGCCTAA
>JBDGTY010000059.1:0-2892 GCA_042216335.1 Candidatus Nanohalobium sp. | reverse complement strand
TGGAACGCGAAATCAAGGACAGAGGAGCCGACGCAGACACACCAGACGACGTAGACCTGACATAATCATCCTTAGGTGACAACAATTTAACTTTTTGGTTCGTATTATATCGTATGCCTCCGTTTGATGACTTTCAGGAACAGTTTTCGGAAGTGTATTTTGGGCTGGCAAATGAGTTTAATATTGATCCAGAGATTACTATTCAGGAAAAGCCTGAGATAGAGAGAAAGGCCAGAGGTAATCCAACAGGCCTAAGCTATAATTCTATGGAAAATACTGTTTATGTGGATCCTGCGGCAATTGAGATGGAGATGCCATCAGATATGTCAACTGCAGAACTTGCAGGATCAGTAGCTGCCGAGATCTGTCGAGGATATCTCGGATCTGGAGATGACATGCCGGTATGGTCTCCGGAGAAACAGTTCTTTTCCACGATGGGTGTAAAGTATGCTCTAGACAACTTCGATCTAGGAGGCCCTGAAGTACCTGAGATGAATACAATCCTGGAGATTCCGGAAGGAGTATCTGTAGATGAGTCTCTTAAACTGCTGGCACAACCTGAAGAAGTAGCCAAGCAAAGAGACGTTCCGATGAGTGATGAATTAAAGTCTGAAATGCAGTCCTACTGGATGGAACTATCAGCAGTAGCAGGAGGACAGAAGGCTGTAGAAGAATACGATAAAGCCACAGATGATGAGCAGCTTGTTTACTGGCCTTCTAAACATATCAGAGAAAAATATGGGATTGACGAAAGACTGAGTAATCTGGTGGAGGAGAACATGGAGCGCTACTAAACCCGCTCCAGAAGCTCATCCTGGACAACAAACTCATTCCTTTCATTTACTAACTCTCTAACTTTGTCGACCAGGTTCTCGGCAAACTCATCCAGATCATCGATCTCATCCACGGTTACTCCGGTATCGTGTGACTTTGACAGTGGCTGGCCGTCCTCGTCGGTGATGATCGGTGCCAGGAAGTACTCTGGGGACTCGCCGCATGCCAGCTCCGTGATCTTCTCAACCTTTTCCACTTTCGGAGTCTTCATCTCCTTCTCCGCGTCACGGTAATCTCCGCCGAAAACATGTACTGCGACGTCTCTACCCGGGTCACGCACAGGATCGACAAGGTAGTAAACACCTTTCTCCGGATCGGATAGTTCGGTCTCCATGAAGCCCGCGTCGCACTCCGGATTCCTGCACGCAGAAACCAGCAAGTCCATCTCCCCGGAGTAAGAGGAACCCTTCGCATCGGAGAAACCACATCTCTCACACACCGCGGCCACAGGACTCCTGTACCTCCTCCTGAAACCGCCTCCAAAAACATCATCGAACTCATCCATCGAATTCAGGACGTTCCTCAAGGCCTCATCGTACTCCTCGTCTTCTAGGTCTGAGAGAAAGCTGGGCTCGAAATCAACAGTCTCATCTTTCAGAACTTCCAGGAACTCCGAGATCTCATCCAAACGATGCTCCGCGATGTTTAAGTGATAGTCACATGGACAGTCCCTCTCGAAGAACAGCTTCATACAACGGTTCTCATCCGGCAAGTGATGCTCGTGGATGTGCGCACTCCAGTCAGTATCACACACCATCAAATCCAACTCCTTATCCAGCTCATCCGCTAAGACTGCTGCATACGTGATAGTCAACAGGTTGCCGACATGAAGAGAACCGGAAGGCCTGAAACCGACAGCAATCCTTTCACCTTCAATATCTTTTTCCCTCAGTTCACTCAGGCTTGAAACCGGCATAAAATATCCGCAGAATCCCAACTATTTAACTCTTAACAGAACCCCACTATACATCAGGCCTCGATAGCTCAGCCTGGCTAGAGCAGCTCCCTTGTAGGACTGGTTACGCTCAGCTCCACACGCAATCAGTCATTCACGGAATGACTGCCAAACTGAGAAAAACGGTCACAAGCTAGGAGCAGGTCGAGGGTTCAAATCCCTCTCGGGGCTCTCTGTGTGCTGAATGTGGCCATTAGAACGTTTCAGTTATTCTTCTGGTTAAATTTTTGATCAAATGGTTATTTTTTTGATCAGCCGATATGAATAAAAGAACGCATTATTCAAACAATAAATATGAGAGTTGCTCTAAAACTTGATTCTCTCAAAGATCAAGCCTATAATCCTTCTTATCACGTTGATTTGCAGGGAGCAGTCTACAGAAAGCTTGAAGAGGCAGGATTGGATGATGTTCACGATAACAGACCTTTCAAATACTTCAGTTTCTCAAATGTATTTCCGCCGAAAGATGCGAGTAGGGCCGATAGCAGGACTTTTATCCTGGCAAGTAGTAGCCAGAAAGTAGTAGAAAAATTTGCTGAACAAGCGAAAGATAGTAGACTGGAGTTCGGAGAACAGCAGTTCTCAGTGAAAGATGTTTACCAGATTTCTGTCGATCCCGGAGAGAAAGGAAAAATGATTACAGGCACTCCGATAGTTGTCAGGATGGATAAAGACAAGGCTGCAGAATACGGTATTGAAGGCGATCACCAGCAAATCTACTGGAAGCAGGAGCATAACTCTCAGGCATTCATCGACAGGATAGAGGAAAACCTGGCGCACAAATACGAATCATACTACAATAGGGAAGCGCCGGAAGGGCCTTACTTCACAGGATACAAGCCACGGAAAGAAGTAGCAGTTCCCCTGAAATACGCTGAAGGAACCACGACAGTAATAGGAACGACCTGGGAACTGGAATATGAATGCCCGAACAGAGAAATGTATCGCTTGATCCAGATGGCCTATGACTCAGGTCTTGGAGAACTAAATGCCACAGGATTCGGATTCATGAACAAGGTGAACGACTAAAAATGCTTCAACAGTTGAGGATGCTCGGCGACTATTTACAGTCTCGAAGAGAGGATATTGAGGCTTTTACGGAT
>JBDGTY010000058.1:0-10899 GCA_042216335.1 Candidatus Nanohalobium sp. | reverse complement strand
CCGGAAGACCGGTAAGGTCAAAAGACTTCAACAACTTTTCTGGAATGTGAAGACCGAAAACCTTGATCTGCCGGAAAGAATTAAGCAGGACTACATAGACTCAGGCATCACAGAACTGAATCCACCGCAGGAAAAGGCTGTGGAGGCAGGACTATTGAACGGGGAAGACATGATAGTCGCCTCACCAACCGCATCCGGCAAGACCTTTATCGCAGAGCTGGCGATAGTTGAGAAAGCAGTCAAGGAAGGAAAAACTGCTGTGTACGTCGTGCCTCTGAAGGCGCTGGCATCGGAAAAATATGAGGATTTCTCCGACAGATATAAGGAACTCAACGTCAAGATCTCGGTCGGGAACCGTGACGAGGCCGGAGAGTATCTGGAGAACGCGGACGTCGTCATCGTGACCTCTGAAAAACTCGACTCAATGCTGCGGCACAACCCCTCCTGGATCCATGACATCGGCCTGGTCGTCATCGACGAAATACACCTTCTCACATCAAAGAACCGCGGCCCAACCCTGGAGGTGACCCTGACCAAATTGAGAGATATGCTGGATTTCCAGTTGCTCGGCCTTTCAGCGACGATATCAAACTCCGGAGAACTGGCAGAGTGGCTGGAAGCAGAACTGGTCGAGTCAGATTACCGGCCGGTAGAGCTCCGCCACGGCATCTACAGCGGAAACGAGATAGAATTCCACGAAGACGACGAAGAACTAGAGGAGAACGAGGAGGAAAAAACCGGGGGAGAGGACTCTCTCAGCGGTTGGCAGACCGGCAACGAAGTCAAGAAAAATGATACAAACAGAGGAGAAAAGTACTTCGTCGAGGACATCCACGGAAAACCAGTACCAAACCTGTTGAACGACACATTCCAGATGGACAAACAGGCGATAGTGTTCTGCTCCTCAAGGAAGGGAGCGGAGAAAAGCTCTGACCGCGCAGCCAAGATAACCGAAGAGGAACTCAACAGAGAGGAGAAAAAGAAGCTAGAGGAGTATGCAGACAGGATACTGAACGCTCTCGGCTCGCCGACGTCTCAGTGCGAGAGATTAGCGGAGAACGTGAGGAAGGGAGCTGCCTTCCACCACGCAGGGCTCTGTCTTTCGGGCGATTCACTTGTTCTTCATCCAGATGGAAGCTTCTCACAGATGGAGAAACTAGTGGAAAATGATGTTGACGAGGCAATCGGTCTTGAAGACTACAGTATTGACGATAATAGCATTAAGGAAAAGCATAAGCTCGGAGAGAAACCTGTGCTGGAGATCAAAACCAGTCTAGGAAGAAGTTTAAAGGCCAGTAAGAACCATCAGTTGCCGGTTCTTACCGAGGAAGGACTCGACTGGAGGAAATCAAAAAACCTGAGAGAAGGAGATAGGATAGCGACGCCAAGAAATCTAAACATTCAGGCAGATACTGTCAATCTGAGATCCTTACTGAGAGATGAAGTTAGGACTTATCGGAAGTATGGCAAAGTCGATGAAATCGCAGAGGGAGTTGATACTGGCACCCTTGACAAGAACTTCAGGAAAAGGTACAGGAAGGATAGAAACATATCAGTCGGAGGTCTCCGGAAGCTCTGTAAGGCATCTGAGGAGGATCCAGATGAATACTTGGATGAGGTTATGTCGAAAGCCGGCCAGAAACCCGTTCAGGCACCGAAAGAGCTAGACAAAGATATATCCTGGTTAATCGGGGCTGTAGCAGGCGATGGATGGATAGGTAGCAGCGAGATTAACCTGAGCGGAAGCAGTAAACCGGTTCTAAATCGATTCAGAGATATTGTCAATGAGAAGTTTGGCAGAGATGTCTCCGTTGTCAATCGAGAGAAAGACGAAGTAAAGATTCTGAAGTTTAGTTCAAAAGCTGTAGCAGACATTCTGCACGACCATTTCGGAATACCCAGAGAAAACAAAGCTCATAACTTGAGGATGCCCGATTTAGGCCTTCCTGATGAACTACTTGCCTCCTATCTGCGAGGCCTCTTTGATACTGATGGATCAGTAAACTGCAGAGAAAACTCAGACGGCGCTTCATGCATAGAATTCTACACCGCTAGTTCAGATTTAGCTACAGAAGTACATACCTCTCTCTTACGCTTCGGCATTCTGGCCCACAGAGATAAGAGAAGTGTCAAAGGCAGGAAAACTGAAATCGAAGGACACGAGGTCAATACAAACGGAGATATCCATAGGATACTGCTTTACGGCGCCGACCGGCTCAGAAAGTACCAGGAGGACATAGGTTTTACACACTCCGAAAAGAGCTCAAAATTAAAGGAGGCACTAAGTAAGAATCCTGAAGGAGGCAGAAGACAGAACGATGTCATCCCAGAAACGCTCGGAACAAAAGTGAGGAAGATACGTAACGAAAAAGATCTCAGCTTATCCGACCTCGAACCTGAGCTCTCCAGAGCCACAGTCTCAAGATTCGAGAACCACAAGACACCGATGAAGCGAGACAACTTCCAGCAACTGGCGGAGAAACTGGAAAGCAGGAAACTGCAAAAAATAGCTCACTCTGATATTTATTGGGACAGGATAGAATCAATTGAAGAGAAACGGGAAGAAAAATTATACGACTTAAGCACCTCAACGGAAAACTTCATAGCCAACGGGCTGATCGCACACAACACAACGCAGCAAAGAGAACTAGTGGAGCAGGCATTCAAGAAAGACCTGATAAAATCTGTCTCAGCGACACCAACGCTTGCTGCAGGAGTCAACCTTCCTGCCTTCCGTGTTATAATCCGTGATCTGAAGCGTTACGACGGTGACGGCATGAACTGGATTCCTGTGCTGGAGTACGAACAGATGACGGGCAGGGCCGGCCGTCCAAAGTACGATAACCGCGGAGAGGCCATATCTGTCGCCAAGAATCCCGGAAGTGTGGACGAGATAAGGGAAAGATACATACTGGGCGAGCCGGAGCGTATCCAGTCCAAGCTGAACGTTGAGCCAGTTCTGAGGATGCATACGCTGGCCCTGGTCGCTTCAAACTTCTGTAATTCGATGGATGATCTCCAGAAGTTCTACAGGAAGACTTTCTATGCTCATCAGTTCGGGGATATGCAGCAGGTAGCAGAAAAGATCCGAGACGTCGTGGAGAATCTTAGGGACTATGAGTTTATCGAAGAAGATGAGTTAAGGGCGACGAAAATCGGCAAAAAGGTTTCCGATCTGTACATCGACCCGGATTCCGCGCATTACATGCTGGAATCCCTTGAAAAGGCGGAAGGTACCGAGACCCGGCCTATTTCCTACCTGGTTATGCTGGCGATGACTTCCGAGATGGCGCCTCGGCTCCGAGTCAAGGACAAGGAGTTCAGCGATTACCAGAACGCGCTGCAGGACGCCGAGCTGTACCTGCTGGACGAGGTCCCGGAGGAGTGGGAGCCGGGTTACGAGAAGTTCCTTGAGGCTATGAAGACTGCGATGATGATGCAGTCATGGATACAGGAGATGGACGAGGAGCGGATCATGAACGAGTTCGGGACGGCTCCAGGCGGCATCAGAGCCAAGATGCAGAACGCTGACTGGCTGCTCTACGGGGCGAAGGAACTGATAAGGATGCGTGGGATGGAGTCAGATGAGGTAGAAAATGATATCGAGAAGCTGCGTGTGCGTATGGAGCACGGTATCAAAGAGGAGTTGCTGGACCTGGTGCAGTACGATCAGATCGGCCGGGTCAGAGCCAGGAAGTTGAGCGACCACGGCATCGAGACGCAGAGCCAGATACGAGAGGTCAGCTTCGAGAAGCTGAAGAAATTGATAGGTAAGAAGACAGCGGAGAAGCTGAAGAAGCAAGTGGGGCAGGAGAACATCTTCGACCGTGAGGATATCACTGACTGGTACGATTAACTCGTTTCCGAGAATTTTTCTCCAGCTTCCTCGTAGAAACCTTCAAGTCTTTTCCTGGCTTCTCCGTATTCTCCGAGTTCGATGGCTTTGCCGGCAGCGAGTATCTCGTGGACGAATTCCTGATCTTCGGAGATACCTCCGTTTTCTACCGCCTTTGCTACTTTTTCAGAGGTTCTCTCGATCTCTTTCTCCAGCAACTTCCTGCGGTAGAACCCGTAACCGTAAAATCCAAGTATCGAAACTAGTACAAGCCCTGCCAGGATCGAAGCATAGACCGAAGGCTGCAGCCCTCCCTGTTTTTTCCCGGAAACTTTTCTCCTGGCTCTTGATGCCAGTTGAGCGGCTTTGCTGAAGTTTCCGGCCTTTAACTGGACTTGTGCCTGCTTAAGGAGTTCTTCATCCACTTTTGATCCGTCGAGCTGTGAGAGGTTCTGTATCAGTTCTTCTGCCTTCTCTCTTTGCCTCCATGAACTGCAGCTCTCTACCCTGTTCCAGTTCTGAGGAGGACAGGTTTCCCTGTAAACCATGCAGCGTCCCTCTTCTTCTGAGGCTGCGTGAACCGGTGTCCGGCATTCAGGACCAGTACTTTCATTCTGATCCTGTTCCTGTGTCAGGTTAGACTCTGTTGTATTCTCTGATGAAGTGTTTTCACTCAAGTTCGTGGATGTCGCTGTGAATCCTCCAGAGCCTCCGCCACCACCTGAACCTCCTCCATCTCCGCTTGAATCTGATGAGGTCGAGCTGGTATCGGATTTGACTGTGTAGTCTATGTCGACCGTTTCGGCGTGGCCCAGGTTGTCGACTATCCTTCCGTCTACCTCGAAGGTTTCCGAATACTCAAGGCCGCTGACCTCCGCCGAGAAGGAACTGTTACTCCATGTAACCTCATCTAGGTCTCCCTTCGATATGCTGAGGCTGCTGGCTGAAACGTTGATACCGGACTCATCGGATTCGTCCTGGAACTGCCCATCCATAGTGAAGCTTCTGGCAGTCTCCGAGCCCTCAGAAGGAGTTACAGAATCCAGAGCCGGAGACTTCCCGTCTATAGCATACTGTCTGGACTTCGTCAGACTGTTTCCTGCGTAATCGCTGCATCGGAACTGATAGCTCCGGTTGCCTGTATCTGACAGAGTGAAGTTCGCGGTCGAGACATCCTTCACGGTTCCTGCAGCTTCAATAGTTGAGACACCAGTTCCTGAGTCCGTGCAGCTCAGCCGGATCTTCTTGCTGTTGTTGATCCATCCCTTGTAGGTTGAAGACATGTTGTACTCCGTTATATCTATGGATGGGTCTGTGTTGTCGATTGTTACATCCGTGACGCTGAATAGGGCATAGTTGCCAAGTTCATCGGAGGCATTAACTGAGATGTTGTAACTTCCATCCGTTAAATTGGTTGTATCGAATCCTGTGTAGTTCAGCGGTTTCCACCCTGTGACATTGCCGGAGGAGTTCAACCACCTGAAACTGGAGTTTACTATTCCCGTCAGGTCTGAGAAGGATGCACTTATGTCAACAGTACCGGAGACGTTTGCCCCTGTCCGCGGTTCCGAACTTACAAGTTGAGGGGGTGTACTATCAAAGGTCAGGTTTATCGAAGAAGTGTTCATGTTGCCTGCTTCATCCATCCCCTTAACCTCCAGAGTGTACTCTCCATCAGAGTAATCTGAGCTGTTCAGAGTAGTGTTAAGGCTTCCCTGTTCGATGAGAGATCCGTTCCTCAGTGAGTAGTTCAGGCTTTTTACCTCGTTCAGATCGGAGGCCGTGGCGTTCACGTTGAACATGCCTTTTACAGGACCTTCATCAGGATTTGTGATGTTTAGTTCCGGAGCCTCTGTGTCCAATGTGATGTTGATCCTGGCAGTGTTGCTGTTTCCTGCTCCATCAGTTACGTTGTATGTGATGTTGTACTCCGTGTCTGCAAGATCGGAGATATCTATCATCGTATTCAGTTCTCCCGTTTGATTGAAACTTCTGTTTTCCAGTATGTATTCTGCTGAGGATACTCCTGTCAGATTGTCTGACCATGTGGCATTGATCGCAAAAGAGGTGTTCAGGAACGCGTTGTCGGATGGTTTGACAACGCTCAGGTTTGGCGGTGTATTGTCCAGAGTGAAGCCGATTGATTCTGAGGCCCATATTCCGTCGGTGCTGTTGGCCCAGAAGGTGACGTTCTTCCTTCCATCCGGGATATTTGCGGAGGTGTTGTAGAAGTATGTGGAGTTAAGCTTCTTCATGGAATAGTTGGTTCCTCCGATTGAGAATCTGGCATCCGTGAGGTTGATGTTAGTACTGATGTTGAAGTCAGGACTCTGTGAATAGGTAATGTTCCCGGGCGATTCTATAGTTATCTCCGGTTTGAAGATTAAGTCCTGATCCAATAATAGGGTGTAGTTCTGTGATGGCTGTGGCACCGAGCTGCCGTTTACATTGACGGTGAGTGTCGATGAGTTGGTGTTCTTTATCTCCACCTGTTCGACTGGGTTTGTGTGGTCTTCCTGCGTCTGCAGTGCTGGGTGGGTCCTGTTCTCCCAGCTCAAACTATAGGGATAGAATCGGTGCCCTGTAGAGTTCCTTACAACCAGATCAAGATCGTTTACCAGGGTCTTTGAGGCTCCTGAGCTGGCAGGATAATCACTCCAGACAAGCGTGAATTCCATGTCGCCGCCTTCCGGGACGTTTACAGTATAGCTGTCTGAATCACCGTTGCCAAGCGACCCTTTCCTGATCAAGTTTTCATTCGAGGCCTGCTCAACGTATCTTACCCCAGACGTAGTGTTCACCAGGCCCCAGCCAGTTACATAGTCAGGGCCAGTCCTGTTCAAATCTTCCGCTGTATGGATAAGCAAGCCTTTAGTCACAGCCGGAGTCGGCAACTTTCCATGCGTCCGATTGAACTTCTGGTTCAGCAGTATCACAGCTCCGGAAACTGCCGGAGCAGCCATCGAAGTACCACTCATGTAATCGTAGGGGTGGGAATAATCATCATTCCCATTTCCATCAGGCGGAGGCCTTATATCAATGTATTTGTCCGGTACTGTGGACTTTACGCCGTACCCGTTCGCAACTACTGTAGGTTTTATCCTGCCGTCATCAGTAGGCCCCCAGGAGGAGAACGAGGCTATATCACTACTCGCATCCGGTATGTAGTCATCAACTGCGCCTACTGTTATCGTGTTTTTGGCCGTGGCTCCTGGACCAGTCGTTGTGTTGTACCTGAAACCCCAGCTATTCCCTTCGTTCCCAGCAGCAAAGACAACAGAAATAGCTTCAGAGATGCCAGATGGGTCACCTCGAGTTATGTTATCGTAACCTGCGGAGAGTCCTTTGTAGTCTCCCATATCTTCCTTATTGCTGGACTGTATAAGCCAGCCCCATGAATTCTGTGACAGGACAGCTCCGTACTGAGTTATGGCTTCGTCTGTCTCGCTGTATAGCTCGGAGTAACTGCCTTCCGGCCACTCATAGGTCGCCAGGGACGCATTCGGAGCGACACCCCTGTAAGTAGAGTCGTTGATTCCCGCTCCCAGCATCGTTCCCGAGACATGCGTAGCATGATCCTGCACCGAACAATGAGAACCACAGTTCTCGCCTTTGTCCCCGATCACAAGTTTGGATTCTGTGTAGTTCAGGTCTTCGTGCAGTCCTGCCCATCCAGCATCCCATACTGCAGCAGTAAAACCGTCACCCTTCAATCCGTAGGGAGAGCTCTGTACTCTTTCTGCGTCAATCACTTTCCGTGAACCATCGTTCAATGTCGTTAGTTCCGAAGGCTTCGGAGATATCCATTTCACCTGTTTCTCCTCTGCTATATCGGAAATCCTGGAGTATTTTGTCTCCAGTTTCCATGTCTTCGGCCCAAATTTGCCCTCCAGCGTGCCGTAACTGGAAAGAACCTGTTCTGGGTTTCCGCTGAACAGCTCGACACGTATCCGAACGCTGCCAGATCTCCTGGAGGTCTTCTTTTCCAGTGAAGGAGAGACTTTGTACTCGGCGCGGTAAGGGCCGAGGAACTTCACCTTTTCCTCAGAGACTATCTCACTTCTCCTCGCGTCCACTTTGACGAGCCAGGCGTTCTCCGGGATGTAGGAGATGAAATCTACGCCTTTCTCTGAAATTTTCTCCCTGTATTCTTGACTGGTCGGATCCCCGAACTGAAGCAGCATGTATTCATCCGCGTATTCCTGAATTCCGAACGACTGTATCTTCGGAGTATTTTTCTCAAAAGGAGTAAAAGTGTTTCCCTTGAGATGTATAGGCTGTGAGGATGCTGCAGAGATCAGAGTTAAGGCAAAAAGCAGTAAAGAGGTTTTTCTTGAGACCATATCTAGTTCACCTTCCTGTAGTTACTCACTCTAAGCACTATCTGGCCGTATTTCTTCTGGAGTTGTCCCTTTACAATGTATTTTTGGCCTGTCTCTGGTGTGCAGGTTATGTTACAGCTTTTTCCGGAGCAGCCGATGTTCTCCCCCTGTAGCGTAATGCTTTTTTCTCCTTTAAGTCTTACCTGTCCGGAGCACGTGTTGCAGCACGAGCTGTTACCGCAGTACATCTGCGTGCACATCAAACGCCCCTGAACCACCTTTCCTCTTACGGTGATGTTCTGGCCCTGAAGTTCTCCCGACCTTTGAACTGCTTCATCTACCGTCAGGGCTTTCTCTCCGGAACCGAGGTAGATCGGAACGGCTACGACCAGCAGAATCAATGGCACCAGATACCGAATATCCATCAATACAGAATTTGGAAAATGTAAATAAAAAATCGGCCTACATCGCTTCCTCTACTTCCTCAACCATGTCTTCATGACCTGCAACAAATGGAATTCTCTGATGAACTTTCTCTGCCTCGACTTCAAGGATTCTTTCATCTCCTGTGCTGGCTCTTCCGCCAGCCTCCTCCGTTATGAAAGCCATCGGATTCCCTTCAAACATAAGACGGTACTTACCGTTCTCATAACCCTCTTTCGCAGGATAGCCAAACACTCCGCCGTGATGCAGCATCTGGTTGAAATCGCCGACCAGCGAACCACCATACCTCAGCTTGTATTTTTCAGAAATCTTGTCCTCCATTTTCCTGAATTCATCGAACCAGTCCTTGTTGCCGCCAAAACCGTACGTCTTCTTCCCGGAGATTTCTACGTCTTCACTGGCCAGGTGAAGCTCCACATCATCGCCGCTCGATTCCTCCAAGACGTATTCATTTACTTCTCCACCCCTGGCAACAGTAAAAGTCGTCAACGGACCATACAGAACATAAAATGCTGCGACAAGGTTCTCGCCCTTACATGGCAGTTCTTCATCATAGATACCGACGATAGTTCCCACCAGGTTGTTCGTCGGGATGTTGGAAGAGCCGTCAAGAGGGTCGATTGCGACGCTTAAACCTTCTCCACACCTTGTTACTTCCTCCTCTTCCTCTGAAGCAAATTCTCCGACACCCTCTATAGCTGTAATCTTTTCCTTAAGGAACTCGTTGGCCCAGACATCCGCCTCCATAACCTCTTCGTCCGAGGGATTCTCCTCTCCAACGTACTCCCTGCGATGCATCACACCAGAAGTTATATGAGGAGCTGCCTCCGCCACACTCCGGATAACCTGATCGACAACTTCTTCATTATCCATCGATTAAACCACTTCTTCTACGCTCTTGTCCTCAAAGATTACTCCTTCAAGCCCGTCCAGCAGTTCCTCGGGATCCTCTCTCTGGAAGATGTTTCTGCCAACAGCGAGGCCATTTCCACCGACTTCGATGGTGTCATGGACGTCCTGAAGGAACGCCCGATCACTTCTCTTTGATCCACCAGACATAACGGTTTTCAGGCCTTTTACCTGGCTTTCAAGCTGTTCCCAGTCCTCCTGCTCGCCCGGATACTTACACTTCACCATATCAGCACCGAGCTCCAGTCCAAGGCGTGCACCGTACGCAACAACGTCCGGATCTTTCTGCCCGGAATAGTCCGGGTTTTCCTCTATCCCTTTTCCTCTTGGATAGCTCCACATTACCACAGGGATGTCGTACTTTCTTGCTTCCTCCTGTACCTCCCGGAACTCCTTCCACATCTCGTCCTCGTGGATGCTTCCTGCGTACATCGTGTATCCGATCGCGTCTGCGTCCAGCTCCTCGACCGCATATTTTACAGAACATTGTTTCGGGCTGTAGTAGTCCTCCCTTTTCGACAAGTTGGAGTTGCCGTTCAATTTGACGAGAAGTGGCGCCCCTTCGTTGCCGGTTTCTTCCTGCCAGTCCCTGTAGTATTCAGCGTTCCCTTTCTGGAGTGCGATAGCTGTCACTGCGTCGTGCCTCGCGACCTCAAACACGTGCCTTGGATCGGCACTTTTAGGCATTGGCTCGAAGTCGACAGGGCCGTGCTCTGTGCCATGGTCGTATGCCAGTATCAGTGAGTTTCCATTCCGGTAGATCGGAGAGTCAGGATGTTCTTTCATATTACGATGTATTACCTTTGCTGGTTTAAAATATCTGTCTCAGGAAAAGTGCTTAAGAGTTTACAACCAAGTCAAAAACATGGTTCAGCACTTGGAGAACGATAAAAGAGGAGATATAGAATCTATCTTCAAAGAACTAAGAGGAAAAGGCGTTGAAGTTGAAGGAAGAGGACATAAGCTGATTTATGAAGGAAAACAATCGAAATAGAGATCACTCCAGAAAAAGCATCGTACAAACAAAACTACGACGAGATAGCGACAGAAGACCATCCAGCACTAGCTTACATGCAAGATGAACTAAAGAGGCGTGGATACGAGCAAAAAGGTTTTTCTGCTGAAAACGCAAACTTCGCAAAGCCAGACAACCCCTCAAAAAACGTGAGAAGTGAAGAAGTATGAGCCTCAAAAAATCCAACTCAGAACTTGAACAGAAACAACCAGTGCCAGACTTCGAACTACAGAACTATGAAGGAGAACACGTCGCACTCTCCGACCTGGACAACTACGACGGCGTTCTAGTCGTCTTCATGTGCAACCACTGTCCATATGTCAAGGCCCAGACAGAAGAACTCAGGAAACTGAACAACGAGTTCTCCTCAATCG
>JBDGTY010000057.1:0-38240 GCA_042216335.1 Candidatus Nanohalobium sp. | reverse complement strand
TCCTGCTCCTCGATGGCTTTCTGGATCTTTTCGGGCTGGAAGCCGACCACTGCCTCATCGCCTACGAAGGTCTGGGGCACTCCTCTCTGACCTGTCTTCTGCATCATCTCCTTGGCTTTCTCTCTGTCATCCGCTACATTGTGTTCTTCGTAGTCGTAGCCTTCCTCGTCCAGCCAGTCCTTGATTTTCGTGCAGTAAGGGCATGTAGGTGTCGTGAATACCTGGATGTCTGCTGTCATAGTTTGTGTAAAAGTGTTGAACATTTATACATGTTGTGTTTCAGAGGTCTTCCAGAACCTCCATCTTGTCATCCTCCCACTCCCGCATCCTCTCCCGGATCTTCTCCTTCATCTCCTGCTTATCAGGAACGGAGTAAACATAGTAACGCCCTCTCTTGCCGTCCTCGACCTTGCTCTCCCTCTCCACCAGCCCCGTGGAACGCAGCTTGGAGAGATACCTCTGGACAGTCGACCGATCCTTTCCCAGCTCTTCAGCGATCTCGGAGGCCCGGGCCTCATCGTCGCAGAGGTAGTACATCACCTGCGTCTCCGAACCTGAGAGATTATACAGCACTTTCAGCAGTTGCTTCATCTCGGAAGGACATTCCATAAAAAGAGTCTGTGGAACAAAAAGTAAAACCCTTTCGACTAGAGATCGCCCCAAAGCACGGCATATTCAAGCAGCGTGAAAAAGATGAACTTTCCCAGCACGATAACCGACCCCAGGAGACCGCCCCGAGACTGCAGAGAAACAATATCAAACCTGTTCCCGACAAAGCCCAGCAGGAACAGCAGGCCTAAAGCATCGAAAGCACCGCCTAAACGCAGACCCAGATCCCTCAGGGACTGCCTTCAGTTTGGCCAGGAAGATCTCATATTTCTAAAACTTCCTGAGAAAACGGAAGTGTGAAAATAATCTCGCTCGCGCCCTCCAACACTGAGATACTCTACAGGCTCGGAGCAGAGGACCAGGTAGTCGCCACCACTTCACTCTGCAACTACCCGGAGGAGGCGCTGGAAACGCCAAGTATCGGTGGATGGACCAATCCGAAGAAAAGCAGGATACATGAGTTCACACCGGACCTGATAATCGCCTCCGACGACCTCCAGGACGACGCAGTAGAAGATCTACAGGGCGACGGCTACCCCGTACTACAGGTGAATCCCCACACACTTGAAGAAGTATACGAAAGCTTCCGGGAAATCGGCGAAGCGGCCGGCAAGGAGGAAGAGGCCG
Source organism: Candidatus Nanohalobium sp. (assembly GCA_042216335.1). GTDB lineage: Archaea > Nanohalarchaeota > Nanosalinia > Nanosalinales > Nanosalinaceae > Nanohalobium. The sequence goes on along the minus strand of JBDGTY010000057.1, from coordinate 37,004 downwards.
AAGAACTTGTCAAAGAGTTGAAGGAGGAACTGGCAAACATTTCTCTTGAAGGTTCGCCGCGGATCTACTGCGAGGAATGGATGGACCCGCCGATGGCCTCCGGCAACTGGATACCCGGACTGATCGAAAAGATCGGCGGCGAGTATTTTCTGGAAGAAGGTGAGAGAAGCAGAGAGTTTGATCTGGAAAAGTTGAAGGAGTTCGACCCCGAGTACATCTTCATGAACGTTTGCGGAGCGGGGGAAAACCTGAGTCCAGAACAGATACTGGAAAGAGAGGACTGGCAGGACATCACTGCGGTGAAGAACGGAGACGTCTACGTGATAAACGACAACCTGCTGAACCGGCCAGGGCCACGACTGACGGAAGGCGCGAAAAAGATATCTGAGAAAATAGAGGAAAACTAGGAGAGCCTTTCAAATTTACAGGAGAGTTCTGCTTCTTCAATTACGCGACCTTCCATCGCTTCCTTCACATCATCTCTCCGTGATTCCTCATTCAGATCAAGTTCGGTATCCAGTGCGTAAAGCCTGAAGTACAGAGTGTGTTCACCGTCCGGCGGGTTCGGCCCGTTGTAACCTGTCTCCCTGAAGTCCGTCATTCCCTCAATTCCGGGAGAACTGTCCTCCTTGATCGTCTCTGTTTCCGGGTCTATGTTCCAGACCGTCCAGTGCTCCCAGGTCTTGCCCGCCATCTCCTCGGCGTCAGGATCCTCGAAGATCAGACCAGCGACTCGGCTTCCTCCGGTACTTCTTCGATTTTCAGTGGAGGGTTGACGTTTTCCCTGGTCGCTCCGTACTTTTCCGGCATGAATTCGCCGTCTTCGAACTCCGGGCTTGTCAGTTTCATACAATCTGGTTTGTAGGTGAAAGTGAAAAAGTAAAGCCAGTAGAGTGTTTTTATCTTTAAGTGGTAAAGATGTTGTATGTCACAGGGTTTGGTCGTTGAGATTGATTCAAATAACTGGCGGAAGGCGTTCGAAGGACTTTCTTATTACTTTAGGAGCGATCAAGACCTGATGCAGGCAGTTGAAATAAGCCATCAAACTCTGAACGACCATAGAGAGGGAGAAAGAAGCAGTATAGATGTTGAGACTGCTGAGAGAGTTATATCTGTCTTTAATCTATCTGAACCATGGGTTGATCTAAATCAGGATAAGTACCTGGAGAATGTGAATGATAGCTGGGGTGAAAGAGCTGATGTTGAAGATGAGGTACAGGAGTATGTGTTGAGTTGCTTCAAGGGTTCGGAACTTGCTGAAAGAGCAGATGTGACGAACAGGCGGGCCCGCGGCTACCAGAATGCCGAAAGCAAGGCCCCGTTTGACCTCTGGAAAGATTGTCTTAGAGAGGTATCCGATGCACTGAATTCAGGGTTTTATCCCCATGGAAGTGTAGCAGGCGACAAACGCTTCAACTACCACAACTCTCCGAATTCCAGCTATAGGGATCCCGAGGAAACGTATGTTGTAGAGGATGCGGAAACGGAGGAAATAATGGAGATCGGCAGGTTATCTCGAAGGCTAACCCATCTTCAAAACACCCAGCCAAAGGCTTATTCCGGCATGTTAAACCGTCCGGAAGGCGTATCGGAGCTAGCCGAGATAGCGGAGAATCCGATGAGGAACGAAATAGGCCCCCCGAGATTTCAAGGAAAGTCACGGACTCTTCTTCAAAGGCCTGGAAGAACTGGAAATTATAGAAAAAACCGGTGGAAGAGAGTCAAGGTACAGAATAACAGGATCAGAACTTGAAATCGAAGCAATCAAATACCTCTCAAACCACGGATAAAATACAGATGCCGCTCGCTTCCTCCTATCCGGAACACTGTTAACATTCATTTGCCCTCCTCACTGATATGTCACTGAAAGAAAGCTTCAAGGATTCTTTTCTGAGCGGCTTGGTGCTTCTGACACCTCTAATCGCTACCGCAGTCATCATCAGCTTCCTGCTGGGATGGACTTCGGGTTTGACGGGGCTGTTCATCGACTACTTCGATCTTTCTTCTCTGACTTTCAGGCTGCGGGTCGCGGCCCAGGTACTTGTTCTGCTGGTCATGGCCGGTGCCGTGGCTGTGATCGGAAAGTTTTCCAGGTCCAGGACAGGGAGGAAGACGCTGGGAGGTTTTGGGAAGATCGTGAACATCGTGCCTGTCTACCGCTCCCTGTACCACGGCATCAAGCACCTGGCGAACTCCCTGGCCGAGAACCAGTCCAGCTACAGGAAAGCGGTTCTGGCAGAATATCCTTCGGAAGACATCTACCGGATAGGCTTCATAACATCGGAGAGCAGCGACGAGATAGAGGAAGCGGCGGGAGAGAAACTTGTCAACGTCTACCTCCCTAACAGTCCGACCCCAACGGCAGGAGTCACTGCCATGATGCCGCGGGGAAAGCTCCACGAACTTGACATGAGCGTGAAGAAAGCGTTCAAACTGCTGGTGACGACAGGGGTCTCAAGTGAGAAGATGGATGAGATAATGCCCGAGGATCAGGTGTCGTGATCCTCGAAAGGCTCACCACGCAGATGGGTCAGTAGATTGACAGCTGCCTGGGCGCCGTCTCCAATAGCCACCGAGGTCTGGTACTCCCACGTGTTTGCCAGTCCGGCAGCAAATATCTTCTCATTCTCAGTTGACTGGTTGTGCTGACCTGTCTTGACGTGCCTGTCCATCATGTAAGGCCCTTCGACACCCTCCTCAAACTCGACCAGGCCTTCCAGGTAGGTGAGGTCGCCGGCTGAAGCCGCCACGACGTACTCGGTTTCGTACTCGGATTCTTCTGTCACGACTCTGAATCCTTCATCCGTTTCCTCGACTTCTTCTACTTCCTCCTCTTTGAATTCCCCTCCGAAGTCGTCCAGCTTGTCCTTTCCTTTCTTCAGTAGTTCGTTGCCAGCGATAGAGTCGTGGCCAATCAGGTTCTGGATATTTGAGGTGTTCAACACCAGGCTCTCGCCCGTGTCAAGTACAAGTGTTTCCTCTCCTGCTTTTGCGGTGAAGACTCCTGCCTGAAGCCCTGCGACACCGCCTCCTATCACGATAACAGTTTTCATATGTATTAAGTAGAAAGATAGAATTTTAGAAGTTGGTTATCGCCAGGTAGACTGCTGCAGTAAGTAGACCTGCGAGAACCGTGGACTCGAAGAGCATCAGTGCTGCCTGTTTCCTGTCCCTAGAGATCTTCTCCGGGTCTTCGACTTCCTGTTCCTCGTCTCCTACATGGAACTTTTTCTTGAGTGCGAGGCCAGTGCAGAAGTTCCTTCTGTACTGGAGGTAGCCTATGAAGCCCGTGAAGTTGAGGAGGAATATGGCAGGGTAGAGCGGAGTCAGCTCCGGGACAAAGAAGAGGACAGCGATTAGAATTATGGAGTTGACGAATCCTGCGATTCCTACCACTAATCTTTTCCTGCTTTCCACCCGGTTTATGTTGCAGGCTCCTGCGCTGTACTCCATGTCTGTCATCCCAGTAACTCCTCGTCCATGAATTCGTCGGCCGGCCGTTTAAACTCTGCCGGTGTCAGGTGTGAATCACTTCTTCCTTTGCCTGGTTCGATCACGGCGTACTCCAGTTCTGCGACGCCGAGGTCCATCCCTCTGACCTCGTAGGAGGAATTTCCGTCGATCTTCCCCAGATATATCCGCTGTTCGGCTCGAAGACTTTGACGACGCTGTATCCTGGTTCCTCGTCGAGCTCTAGTAGATTCTTCATATCCAGCGGCTGCATCTCCTCGAGCAGTGAGACGAACTCCTCAAGGACTCTATCCTCTTCAGGCTCTTCCAGGCTTCGGCCGCCGCTTCCTGCCGTACCCTTCCACTTGTTTTCATATTCCTTCCTGGATTCCGGGTTCTTTCCTCCCTCACTTTCGTAATCCTCCGAAACCCCCTGATTACGGCTCAGGTCGGCTTCATCAGTCCAAAGATATTTAGGATTGCGGGCTATACTTACTGAGCATTTCTCAGGTAAAGATTAAATCTATAACCCTGAAACACCGGTGCATGGACTTCCCGGAATACTCGCCCGACCACTGCCCCGACTGCGGAGAAGAACTCTTATCAGAGCATAGGGACGGCAGAGGAAGACTCTACTGCAGAAACTGTGGCCAGATCGTCTGGCTGAACCCGGATATCGCGGCAGGTTTCATAGTACAGAAAGAAGATGAATTTCTATTCCAGAAGAGAAAAATCGATCCTCATAGCGGGAAGTGGAGCATACCGGCCGGATACCTGGAGATCGACGAGGCGCCGATCGAGGCCGCGGAGAGGGAGCTTGAGGAGGAGACCGGGTTGGAAGTCACCGGTGAGACGAGTTTTGTAGGACATGTCCAATTAAGACATCCGGATGAGAGAAGGGTCATCGTAGCAGTATTTCACGTAGATTTTGAAGATGTTGAGGGCGAATTGAGTCCTGAAGAGGAGGAAGTGGAAAAACTGGAGTTCTGGAAATTCGAGGAAATTTTATCTAGGAGGGACGAACTGGACTACACGGATTATCTGGAGTTAATCGGGGAACTGAGGGAAGATTTAAGTTAGAGGAATGTCCAAAGAAGTTTATGTCACTGTTAGTTGATTTCCTGACCTTTAACGTTCTGCTTTTCGCCACCAGGACGATTTTCATCTGGGGTGGTGCGACGGTTGTACTGAGCGAGTCGAGTAAAGGGAAGGCCGCCGCCCTCGCAGGACTGGGAAGTTTCAGCGCCTTTATCTGGTCTTTCTTACCGGTAGCTGGAGGTGCTTGGCCAATCTTGCTGCTGGTTGTGGATTTCTACGGCTTCAAGGATATCTATGGTGCCCGATGGACGAGCGCACTTGTCACCATGATCATGATTGGGATAATCCAGGGCGGACTGTACTTCCTGGGTCTACTGGTGATCGCTCCACTCGTAGCACCGCTGCTGTAAAGAAAGAAAAGAAGAGAAAGAGAGGAAAGTGTTTACTCAAACCTCTGGTGTATGTCCTGGTACCTCTCCGAGACGTCGTCCCAGTCCAGCACCTGGAAGAAGTTGTCGATGAACTCTCCGCGGTCCGGGCCGTAGTCATGGTAGTACGAGTGTTCCCAGACATCCAGAGCGAGAATCGGATGCGCTCCCCACACTGCTCCATCATCGTGTTTGTCGACCACCACGTTATGAAGCTCATTGCTGTAAGGAACATAGACGAGAAGCGCCCAGCCCGAAGCTGACTTGGCAGCGGCCTTGAACTCTTTCTTCCAGTTCTCATAGCTCCCGAACTCCTCCTCGATCCTCTCCATCAGTTCTCCTTCTGGCTTTCCACCACCGTCAGGGCTCATGTTGTGCCAGAAAACCTCATGCAGGATGTTCCCGCAGAAGTTGTGGGTGAAATCTCTTAGGATCGCTCCGGTGTTCGAGAAATCTCCGGACTCTCTCTGCTCCTCAAGTCTTTCCTCAGCAGAATTCCATCCGTTGACATAGCCCTGATGGTGCGTATCGTGGTGCCACTCCAGCACCTGCTTCGATATATAAGGGGTTAAAGCGTCGTAGTCGTACGGTAGTTCAACAAGTCCATGGCTCATGTTATCACAGAAATAATTGGGAACTGAAAGGGTTTAACTCTTCTCCATCCTCTGAACGAACTCCACCGAGTCATCCACAAAGTTCTCGAACCTTTCCTCGTAGCTTTCGTCAATCAGTTCTCCGTCGTCGGGGAAGACTTCTCCCGCGTTTGAAACGGATAGATCTGGGCCGATGAATCCTCCGAGCTCAAGTACGATATCGTGGAGATGCTGTAGTCCGCGGACTCCTCCGAAGCCGCCGGCCGAATCCGTTATGAAGCTGAAGGGTTTTTCATCGTACTCGGGATACATGTAGTCCAAGGTGGTTTTCAGGATGCCGGGAATCGAGTGGTTGTACTCCGGTGTGACGATGACGACGCCGTCCGCGGACTTCACTTCCCGGGAGAGTTCCTGGATGTCCTCCGGCACCGGTTCCTCGCTATCGACGTAGGTCCTGTTGCCGAGCGGCGGCACCTCCTTTTCCTGAGGGTCGAAGAAACTTATTTCGTGGCCTCTTTCCTCGAAGACCTCCTGGGCTTTCCTGGCGGGATGTATGGTGTTTCTTCCTTTCCGTGCTGTTCCGACGATTATCAGGAACTTCATGGAAAAATCTTGTGAGCCGGTTTCTTTTATTCTGGTCCGTTACCTTTCGGGAATCCCTGAAGAAAAAGAGGGAAAAATGCTGGGAAGGCAGTTTCGCAGCAAGCGTTTTACTGCGTCTGGTTTCCGGAAGGCTGTTGCTGTGTCTGGTTCGCAGGTTGTTCAGGCTGCTGTGCCTGTGCGATAGCCCGGTCAATGTCGATAGCTACTCTCTGTGCGCCGAACGGAGTCCTTATCTGTTCAGGGAACATAAGCTGGCCGCTGGTCGACATGTAGTAGGCCTGGCTCTGCGTTCGGGTAGTCCCGTTGACTCCCTGAACCTGTGCAGTGACGTTCATGTAGTACATGCCGCCCCGCTTCATGGTGTCGATGCTGATCTGGTCAGCCGTCAACTGGCCGCCAGCAGTCAGCAGGGTCGAAACCTTCTGCTCTGCCTGGTCAGGGGAGATTCCCGGGTTCATAGGCAGTGCGACTGCACCGACCACAAGCCCTAATACGAGGCCGAGCAGTGCTCCGCCTGTGAGCAGTTGTGGACCGGTAAAACCTGCGAGTAGTCTTCCTTGGGTATCTTCCTCGATCTCTTCTACAAGTTCCTCTTCTACTTCTTCCTGTTCATCGCTCATCTCTTCCTGAATCTCTTCGACTTCATCTACTTCATCTTCAGAATCGTCGATTCTCTTCTGGAGGAACTCCTTGATCGTCTTCCTGTCTTTGCCTTCCTTCTCCTGTTCTAAAAGTTCACTGTAGTCAGGGTCTTCAGCATCTCTGATCTGCTGCTTGACCTCGTCCACAGTACCGTCAAGATCTACCATATATACAGAAAACCGGCTATCATGCTTTTAAAACATAATCCCGTGCTCCACCCACAATTTAAATCCAAGCAACCCACTACGCCGAATATGGAAATGGAAAAAGTCGCATGGTTCGACACAGAAAACTGGGAAAGAGACTACCTGGAAGAGAAAGAACACGACTTCCAAATCGAATTCTTCGAGGAAAGCCTCACACCGGAGACAGCGGAAAAAGTAGACGACTCGTTCGACGCAGTCGCCCTCTTCGTACAGTCACAGGTGACCGCGCAGGTACTGGAAGAGATCGATGTTGAAGTAGTGGCGTGCCGCTCAACAGGATACGACCACGTCAATCTGGAGAAGGCGTCCGAGCAGAGCATCAAGGTCGCTAATGTCCCTGAGTACGGTGCGACTACGGTAGCAGAGCACACTTTCGGCCTGATCCTGACGATTTCCAGACGGATCAACGAGGCGATCGACAAGGTCGAGGACGGCAGCTTCGATCACCGAGGACTGAAAGGCTTCGACCTTCAGGGAAAGACTCTTGGTGTTATCGGCACCGGCAGCATCGGCCAGGAAGTCATCCGTATCGCGGACGGCTTCAACATGAACATCGTGGCATCAGACCCGTACCCCGACAAGGAGCTCGAGTCACGCAGCCCGTTCATGTACGTCTCAAAGGACGACCTGCTGGAAATCAGCGACATCGTCACGCTCCACGCACCACTGACAGACGGAACACACCACATGATCTCGGAGGACGAGTTCCAGAAGATGGATGACACCGTAATAATCAACACATCGAGAGGAGCACTCATCGACACTGAAGCACTGATAGAGGCACTGGAAAACGGGAACGTTTCACGTGCCGGGCTCGACGTACTCGAAGACGAATGCATAGTGGAGGAGGACATAGAGATGCTCGGAAACCTGGAAGACAAGTGCGACCCCAAGAAAATACTGGAAGACCACATGCTGATGGAGAGAGACGACGTCATAGTCACACCGCACAACGCCTTCAACTCACGGGAGGCGCTTCAGAGGATAGAGGACCAGACGATAGAAAACCTGGAGAAAGGAGAGAACTTTGTGAACTGAATATACTAGAATGTGTAGTACTTTTCTACATCAGTTTTTCGACTACTTTGTCGTATTCTTCCATTAGTTCTTTGGCCTTCTTCTTCCCTGCTTCCTCAGTGTTCCGGTATTTTTCCTTCATTGATATCACCTGTTTTGAGCCGCTGTTTATTTCACTTGGAAGACAGGTTTTTTGACTGTTGTTCCTGAAAAACGTTTTCAGTGGATGATCAGTACGCACAGGCTTAAGACTCGTGGTTTGAACCAGGTTAAGCGTTTTCTCTCCGAGATCGATAGTCAGAAGGAGAAGGAGTTCAAGATCTCGTATCATGGTGGGAAGACGCATTACAGAAGTACTTCTGTTGTTTCGAATCCTGCTGGTCGCTGGTTTGAGTCAGTTATCGAGGGGCTACCTAATGGTGAAGTTGAACCGGAGGAGGTGGAGAAAGAGTTGCAGGAGGCATTTCGTCTTACTGCTGTCTATCTATCCATAGAGAAGGAAGAAGATATCTTGCAGGAGTTTCAGGAAACCGTTGGATCGCAGCAGGTTATCACAGAGAATTTCGACCTGGAACTTGATCATGAAACTTATGACTTGAGCGTGGATATAGGAGGCTCGCTGCCTAACGCGGTTAAGATTTACTATAGGCTGGATGGAGACTGGGTGGATATCACCCGGTTAGAAGGCAAAGAGGATCTCAGGCTGGTCGAAGGAAAGTACAGGTTTGAGGCAGTCTACTCGGGCAAGGTGATCGAAAAGGAAGTCGAGGCAGGGAAGGATTCTAAAGTCAGGATGTACAGAAGTCTGAAATCACAGGCCATAGAAGGGCTTCAATCGGCAGTAGGTACAGTAGAGGAAGAGGAACCTGAACCAGAGGATGAAGAAGAAAAGGAAAAGCTTTCAGAATCAGAGAGTGCGGAAAAACCTGACGACGAATCTGAAGAGAACGAGGAATCCGATGAGATCTCTCAGGAGAGCAGTACAGACTCCAAAGAAGAGGAAAGCTCTGGAAATTCCGGTCTGCTGAAGTATGCAGCTGCTGGAATGATACTGGTTATCGCAGGCGTTCTGGCAGTTTCATTTTACGGAGGTGGTTCTCCAGAGGGTACACCTCAGCCTGTCAATACCTCGAACTCGACTGATCAACAGCCTGTACGAATGGTTTCACAGGTTTTCAATTCTTCCAGAGTGGCAGCAGGCATCGATGGAAAGGTCAGGCATGTGAGATCAGCGGAGAATCTTTCAGAGCTTAACAATCTTGAATCGCTTGATCAGGCTGCGTACTCGCACAGCAAGGATATGGCGAGGATCGGCTACCTGAACCACAGTTCTCCGAGCGGTGAGAGCCTGCCTGAAAGACTTGAGGATTTCAGTATCGTCTGCGGGAACCTAGGCGAAAACCTTGCGAGAAAGACGTGGAAGGGAGAAATCACAAAGTCAGGTTTCTCGAACTCCAGTGAACTGGCATCTTCGATCTTCAGTTCCTGGATGAACGATACAGGGGACAGAAACAGGATACTTGGAGAGAAGTTTGAGGCACATGGAATAGGTGTTTCACGGGCAGAAAGCGGGCAAATCTACGTAACTCAGATCTTCTGCGGGTAAAGTATGAGTGTGAAAACTTTCCTTGTCCTGCTCTGCATCCTCAGCATAGCCATAATAGGTCTGGACGTCTCAAACGACTCCCGTCTAAACTACAACCCATACAGTAGCCTCTCTATCCCGAACACTTCCGAAAAATTCCAGAACCTCAACAACCCACCTGAAAACTCAGAAATAAACTCCCTGGTCAGCGGATGGAACAGATCAGAGGTAGAGGAACTGATACTCAAGGAGATAAACAGTAGAAGAAATTTGACAGGATCTAAGAGACTTGAACTTAACCACGATGCAGGAAAACTGGCAAGGAATCACAGCAGATACATGTCGTCGGAAAACACAGTCTCCATGACCAGAAAAAACGGCGGAACGCTGCTGAACTCCCTTGACGAATTCGGAGTCTACTGCAACAGAGAGGCAGCCTCCCTTATGAAAACATACTGGCAGGAAGAAGTCAAAGGCCAGGGATACATAGGAAGCAAGGAAAAACTGGCTGAAGCCACAGTCTCCAGCTGGCTCGAAGGAGAAACCAATAAGGAACTTCTATTCGACGAATACGACAGCATAGGAATAGGAGCAGTTAAAGACCTAGACGAAGTATACATCACTGCGATAATCTGCCGAAAGTAACAGAGATCAGTAACTCGAAATCCTAGTTTCTCTAATGCTAGAGAGCATCTTCCTTATATCATCCCTGTCAAGGCCGAGCGGAGAGAGCACTGATTCAGCTGCCCTGATCAGTTCCTGCCTGTAGAAGTCCTGGTCGTATCCCTCTGCCTCGAATTCCAGCCTTACCCTGTCGACAGGTCCTGCGTCATCATCCCTGACGACGAAATCCACTGACTGACCGGGCTTGAGCTCTATGCCGTGTATACGGGATCTCTTCAGGGCTGAAACGGAGCGATTCTCCACGGAGTAATCCTCCAGACTTTTGGAGACTCTCCTGGTCTTTACAAGCTCTGATGGATCGACGCTGCCTGATCTGATATCTTCTATCTTTTCTTCCAGAACTTTGATCGCGTTCCCTGGACTCATATTTTCGTCCAGCGCCCTGATCATGTCCATCTGGGCCTTTTTCACAAATTCGCAGGTCGAACGCTGCTCCACTTCGATCCCGGCAGTCTTGAACTCTCCGTTCTTTTTCTTTCCGAAGTAACGGTTCAAAGTGGAGATACGGGCGTCTGAGCTGCTCCTCGGTACGAACGCACACCACTCGAACCTGTACTCAGGCTCCAGTTCGATGCCTATCTCATCAGTGATCTTCTTGCAGACCTCCTCAAAGTCTTCGGCTCTCTGCATTTCCTGCACCCAGATACTGTCGATGATTCCGTGGACAACCGAGTAGCCCGCTTCCTCGAACATCTCCTTCGCTCTCACCATTATCTCTCTGTCGTACGCCTGGATCGCCTGATGGCACCTGATCGCGCCGTAGCTTGCGTGGGCGTGACCCATGTAGCCGAAGCATGAGACGAGGATCCATTTGATGGCGTCGATGCTGCCCTGAACCCTCTTCTGCTCTTCCCCATCGAGTTCGTCTACTTTCTCCTTCATCTCCTGTCTATCCTCGACCAGCGGCTTCAATGTCTTGGAAATGAATCCTCTCCGCTCCTGGCAGATGCTGTAATCCAGTTCCGGGACCTTGGAATTGTCACAGCAGCTGCAGCAAACTGTTTCCGGCGAGATGTTCTTCTTGATCATGATGTTCGGGAAAAGGGAGGCGAAGTCGGCCTCGTAGACGTCTCTGTGGACTCCAGGCTCCGGATTGAAGATGAAACCGCCCCTATCCGCCTTATGAAGGGTTGAAGCTTTCTTCGGCTTCTCTCCGCTCCAGTTCTTCCACGGAGTCAATGTGTTCTCCTCAAGGTATGCTTTCTTAACCTCGATGCTGGTTAACAGTCTTCCTATGCTTCCCCAGGCAAGCTCCTGCATAGGCCTGTAACTCCTCTTGACAAGATCCCATAATCCTTCCATGGTCGCTTCTCCCAGGAGGAAGCTGTTGGATCTGTCGATGACTATCCTGCCCGGTATGTTGTACCTCGCGGCGCTGTGCTGGGTCTGGCCGTAGCTTGAAACCGTGTTCTCTCCTGCCAGTTTCTGGAAGCTTTTCATCCTTCCCAGCGAGAATTCGAAGCCCCTTTCTGCGTATTTATCCCTCAACAGTTCTAGGGCCTGTCCTCTGTTCACCACGATGAGGTCCGGATCGTGTTTCTTCCAGTGTTGTTTCAGGTTTTCAAGCACCTCTGTTTCTGTGTCTCCTATCCTCTCTCCATCCAGCTTGATCTCCGTGATGGAATCATCGGCTAGATGTCTCCGGGGTAAATCCAGGTTGACTCTTTCCAGTTCCTCTTTCGGCACGGGACATACCTCTTTTTGGAGACAGAACCTGAACTGTGGGGAGAAACCTACGTTGTAGAAGCGGAATGTCGACCTCCCGAACTTCTTCTTCAGTCTGCCGGCCGTTTTCTTAAGGCTGTCGTCCGAAGTGCAGTCTATCCTCAACACTTTTTTCTCCGGCTTTGAGAGCGTGGGCCTCCATTTCTCGAAGCAGGTAGCTTTCACTCCTTTCTGCCCGGTCAGCCAGGCCCGGCTTTTCTGCAGCTTCGAGACATCACCCTCAAGGTAGAATCGGGGATAGTAGTCCGGATGCCTTTCAGCCCTGACCTCTCCATCCTTCTTTCTCCATGAGATTGTTCTGCCGTTGATGAAGTCTGTCTTGAACACCTATACCTCCTCCGTCCTCTTCTTCAGCTTTTCGATCTGCTTCCTGTTCTCCTCGATCTCCTTCTGCAGCCCCAGCATGATGGATATCATCGCCGGCAGCCCGGGGTTACCGGAGTTCATGTAGGCTCCGGCGTGCGCGAACTCGTGTGCCTTCTCCCACAGCAAGTTAAGATGCGGCTTGTTTTCCTTCCTCAACGCCTGTTTGAACGGTTTGAAGTTTCCGATGAAGTTGTCCAGATGGTTGCGGTACGTTGAGTTTGTTCTTCCCATATTTTACACCTCCAATCTGGTTTTTCTCCTTGTTTTTCTCCTCCAGTAGCCCAGCGTGGTCTATTTGTCACCGGGGTTGTCGTAAGCCATCTGCTCGCTTTTCCCCGAGTATCTGAGGCCCTGGCCTGTCTCTTCCACCTCTATCTCAGTTTCTACATCCGGTCCGATTATGTCGGAAAAGTTGCGGGCTGAGAAAACAACTTTCAGCTCCTCCTCTTCCTGTACATCTTTGAGGTGGTTCCATGTCTCTTTGAAGAGCTCCCGGGCCTCCCACTCCCTCAACTGGCCATCAGCATACATCATCGCTATGTTCGGGAGGATGAGGACCTCTGTGTCTTCTTCGATAAACTCCTCGACCTGGTGGACGAGGCTGTGGTGCTGGAAAGGTGTGAAGGCCCTGCCTATCTTCACCTTTTCCATCAGTTCCGGTGAAAACGAGTTGAGTGCGTATGTCGATGCCTCGTTCCCGGTGTCGATCCAGACGGCCGAGGCGTTCCTTCCATCAAGCTGCGAGGCCAGTATCGACTGGAATACCGGAATCCTTCCGGGCTTCTCTACCCTGTTGAATCCTTTCTCCAGCTGGGGCTGCGGCCGGATACGCACCTCCTGCTCTGGTTCTCTCTCGTCCGAGTGCTGTAAAAGAAGAGAAATAGGTTGTGTCCCCTCCCCTTGAAGGAGAACTTTTACGCAGACTGGTCTTTTCTGCAGTAAAGAGTTGATGCATCCACCCTATTTAACTCGATTTTCGCGTGTCGTGACGTCGTAAGTGGAGGCGGAGGTGGTGGAGTGCAGTTTTCGCCTCCCCGGGTCTATCCATCTGGTTTCGAAAGTTCTTCGAGCGAAAGATAAAGAGGGGAAAAGGTTATGAGAGGTTTTCAAGCCCTTCCTCAACGATGACTGAGAAGACGTGAGTGGTCGAAATACCCATATCTTCGGCCTTGCTCTCTATCTCCTCCAGCTGTTCCTGATGCATCGGAAAGGGGCATTCGCAGACTCGACGTGCTTTTGACATATTGTAGGATGGTCGGAAACTCCCTATTTAACGCGATTTTCGGGCGTCGAGAATGTCGTGAAAGTATTCAGTCGGCCAGTTTATAGGTAGCTGAGCTTGTTGAACCCTGCATTTCCAGTATGTCGTAATTCACCATCTTCTTCAGGTAGCGCAGCAGTGTACGCCGTGACTTCGGATCATCTACCTCTTCCTGGTACCTGTCGTAAAGCTCCCCTATCTGCATCTCGCCCTCTTCCTGTAAGATGCTGTAGGCCGTCTTCTGGTGCTCGTTCAGGCGGTCAAGGGATTCCAGCCTGTTCTCGTCGAATGCCTCGGATACAGACTCATCAATGATTCCATCCGTGATCTCACCCTTTTCCTGCCTTTCGGCCTCCCGTGCGGCAAAGCGCAGAGTATTCAGGGCTATCCTGGCGTCTCCACCGGCTTTAGCGGCGATCTCCTCCAGCTGTTCGTCTGATACAACGTCTTTCTTCAGTCCGTGTTTCCTCCTCGCCTCGAGTATGTCCTTCAGTTCTTTTCTGTCGTACCTTCTGAAGTGGATCCTTCTCATCCCGCTTAAACGGGATCTGACCCGGTCTTCGAAGTGGGAGAATACTTTCTGGTCGTTGGCGATGAAGATCATCCCGACATTATGGAAACGGGAAAGCTCGTAGAGAACCTCGTCATCCGTGATCTGGTCGACCTCATCGATTATCATGACCGTAGGTTCCTTCCGCACCCTTTCCTCGAACATATCCACGATCTTCTCCGTCGAAGTCCCGTCGCGTGGAGTAGTCAGCTTCTGGCCCAGAAGTTCGTAGAAAATCTCGAAACGGGACTTCTGGCTGAAACAGTTAACGTAACTCGAATTGGCGAAGACCTCCTCCTTCAATTCTTCGACAACGTAACGAGCCATCGCTGTCTTCCCGGTTCCCGGCGGCCCGTAAAGAAGCATGTTCTCCGGATTACCTCCCTCGACCAGTGGTTTGAGGTTCCGGGCGATTTCCTGTCTCTCACCCTCTCTATGCACCATCTTATTAGGAAGGTAGTCCGCAGTCAGGACTCTGGCATCGGTAATGATACTCCCCTGTTCCCCCATAACAGTTACACGGAAGCTTACTAATTTGATGTTTTCGGAAGAAGTATGGGGGCGGTAGGATTTGAACCCACAACCTACCGCTCTCTCCGCAAACTTCTGAAAGTTTGATCATCATGACGCATTCTAGGAATGCGTCTCGGGAATATAATCATCGGAACACGAAGATCCGAAAGATCTTCTTGAACTGACACGCAGAAGCGAGCCAGTGTCCCTCATCCCTCCAGTTAGTCAAACTGATCCACTGACAGGCATTCCTCGAATGCCTAATTGCGTGTGGACCGAGCGTAACCAGTCCCTGGAGGCGGTCGCTCTCCCAGGTTGAGCTACACCCCCTTGATCTGTGTTTGTGAAGTTGTCGGCCAGTTTTATATTAGGTGTCTGTGTTGAGGTCAGAGTGTTCTGTATCCGATGGCTGTGGCCATGACGAGGATTCCTGCGACGGTGAGCTTGAATGCAGGTGGAAACCGGTTTAAAATCTGGCTCTCAAGACTCGGTGTGAAGATAACGGAAAAAGACGGGATCCACATACACGGAGAAAAGAAAGTAGTGGCCGACTCCCGGAACAGCCAGGGCGACATCAACATAGTATCGCATGCTCACTTCGACCACATGCACCTCAACGACTCGGAAGTAGTATGCAGCGAACTGACAGCCAAACTGGCCGGCGCCCGCGCCGGAGAAGAAGTGAAGAGGACGGAAGCCGAAAACATCGAACTCATGAACTCCGGCCACATTCTCGGAAGCTCCGCTGCGCTCATTAAAGGGGAAAAGGATGTGCTTTACACCGGTGACGTATCCCTCAGGGACAGGGTCTACCTTGACGGATTCGAGCCGGTTTCCGCAGATATACTCGTCATGGAATCCACCTACGGGATACCAGCGTACACCTTCCCCGAGCAACAGGTGATTGAAAACAGGGTCAGGGACTTCATCCAGGACAAACAGTCCCCGCTGATCTTATTCGGATACTCGCTGGGAAAGGCGCAGAAGATACAGAAGATCGTCGAAGAAGTGACTGAGAGGCCGATTCTGGCTCATGGAGCTGTCAAGAAGATGAACGACGTGGTAGAGAAATCTTCCGATCTTGACTCGAAAACAAGTTTTCTGCGATCAGACTTCTCAGAAGAGAAGCTGAGTTTCAGGGCAAAGCCATACGGCGAAAACAGGGAGATTATGAAGGAAGACGGCATCCTGATCGCACCGTCAAACACCTCACAGAGCGACTGGGTGGAGAAACTTGTCGAAGAGACAGGAGCGTTGAAGGCCGGTTTCTCGGGCTGGGCCGCGACAGACTCGTTCAAGTACCGCGGCGGCTACGACGAAACCTTCCAGCTGTCAGATCACTGCGACTTCAACGAACTGGTCGAACTAGTGGAGAAAGTCGATCCGGAGAAAGTCTATGTCCAGCACGGATTTGATGAAGAGTTTGCGTCGTACCTGAAACGAGAGCTCGGGTACAATGCGAGAGCATTGAAGCAGAATCAGAGTAGTTTGACTGATTTCTGAACTATAGGCAGTAAACTCCGGATTTGTTAATCAACTTTCTCACGATTATTAGGAGAATGCGTACCTTTCTTCTATAGTTATATCTGGCATCTCATCGGGTTCTCCTCCATTGCGTTCGCCTATATCAGTTACTCCTACAGTATCTGTCTCAGGATCGTAGAACATGTTCTTCGTTTTCTCTCTGCCATAGCCTTCACTGTACCAGAAATCTCCAAAGTGTCCCTCAAATTCGCCTTCCGCCATGAGAGCATCCATGTACATTCCAAGAACCTGTTTCCTCTCCTGGACTTTCTCCGAGTTCTCCAGATCATAGAGATCTCTTCCTCTCTCCACCATTTCAGAGTTGAAATCGCCTACAAGTACAGGAAGAGGCTCTCCTTCATGACTTGTGACAACTATATCATAGTTATCGGAAGGAGTCATTATACCCCCTTCAACCTCATTTCTCAGTGTTTCCTCATTATCTTTTAGGAAATCATAATCTATTTCAATCTCCACAAATCCCTCAGAGACTGTCTCAGTGCCTTCATTAGACAGCACTTGGTCAATGTACTGGTCAGCCTGTTCCAGAGTTTCCTTATTCTCCTTCCAGATCTTTACCTCTTTCATGGCTTCTTCAAAGGTATCTCCTTTTCTTGGAGCCTGCACAAAAACCTCTTCATTCTCGTCTACATAGCCTTCTTTGAAATCTCCTGAATATCCTACATGAGTTTTGAAAGAGCCCTGAAATCCATTAATCGGACCATAAACCATTTCATTTAACCAGTCCAACCTCAGAGAATTTTCAGATTCCGCTCTGTAGACATCAGTTTTATTCAAATCCTCTTTTCCCAATTCTGCAGCAATCTCATCTTTCCTCGCCTGATCCATATCTCTAAAGTTTTGGCGCGTTACTGCAAGATCAAAAGGATCTGTACTATCAAGAAATAGCTCACCGCTCTGAAAGTATGCCGGTTTAAGACCATCAATACGATCAGCTATACCTCCATCGATTTTACCTGCAATTTTACTTCCTAAAACCGCTCCACCTGCCATGGATCCTATAGCTCCTGCTGTAACAGCCACTCCTTCAGGATTCGTAATAGTATTGGCTCCTGAATTTCCTAGTAGAGAAAGACCAACAGCTCCACCCGTGCCAGCACCAGTCAAAGAGATAGCACCCCTCAACTTTGATTCAAATTTAGTACCAAGAGTATCCTTCTCCTCTCCACGAGCCATGTTGTTACTATTGTACTGTAACAATATAAAGTTTTCGTCAAGCAGCAAAGTCTAAACGACTTAAAAATCCTCAGCTTCCATCTCTTCCTCCATCTGCCTGACAGCCTCTTTATGGTTCTCCAGTCTTTTCCGGGCGACACCCTTTGAATTCTGGAAGTGCAGTTCTTCTATCTGGTCCTCGAACTCCTCTACTGCTGTATCCCAGAAGTATTCTATGCTCTCCCAGAACTCGCGATCGTGCTGACAGGAGTAGTGTATCTGCCGCCAGAGATTGTTAACACCAAAGTTGAATAATTTGTCCGCATCCTGAACGATTTTTCCCTCTACCGTTTCGGCCTCAGAGTGATGGTTGCGTATAATCTTCTGGATTTTCTCCAGCTGTTCGTCGGTGACAAAATCCGAGACATAATCTCCTACCATCCGTGCTCCTCGCTCATCATGGCCCTCATGTCCCTCAAACGGATCCATCTCACCGTCCTCGATATCCTGAGATCGGCCGATGTCGTGGTAGAGGGCCGCAACTTCCAGAACCTTTCTGTCGACATCTACATTCAGCTCATCAGCGAGCTTACAGACCATCCTGTGGACGGTTTCCAGGTGAGTGAAACGGTAGTTCTTCCCTCCCGCGGTTTCAGTATAGCCCGAGAATTCTTCCTGAAGCCTTGACTTCAGTTCCTCCAGTTCGAATTCTTCCGGCATGTAGAAAATTTGGTCGAAAGTTTCTTGGATTTCACGGATCGAAGAAAAGTCCGTCCATCGCGGCATCCACGAACTTCTCATCCCTGTCCTCGAACAGCGGCCTCACGTCTTCGACCGCTCTCCTGTCGTTGGAGGTCAGTTCCGCCCCGAACTCTTTCCGTGCGGATCTGACTACGTCGATCTCCTCCTGAAGCTTCCGGGAGATCTCACGTGCCTCCTCTTTTCCGTGACTGTCGAAGTCGGTAAGTACCGCTGTCTTTTCCGAGGCCCGGGCCACGTCCTCGCAGAGGTCTTCGTGGGTTCTTTCGGCCGACATGAATATCCTTCCCTCGAAGCCCAGTTTCTGTATCATCTTTCTGTCGTCCCAGCCCTCTACTATGACGGAGTCGACGTCGCGGGAGATCTTCTCCACGATCTCTTCCAGACGGTTTTTCTCGATGAAGTCTTCCCTTTTCATCTACTCTCCTATTGTCTTTGCAACCTTTTTACTGTAGACCGGGTTGACCGACGACTGGAAGATATTCCGGACTGACTGCCTGTAGCTTTCCAGGCTCTCCTCTCTGTCGTGTTTGACGCTCAGATCTGGCTTGACTTCCAGTTCCTGTCTCCAGGTATTTCCGTCAAACTCTCCGAACTCTGTCCGGGAATTGGTGCATCTCTCCTTCATCCGGGAAACTGCCTCGGAGTTGAGTGATGTCTCGATCTTGTGGTGTATGTCGTCTCTGGAGGATACCTTCAGATGGAAGCCCAGTGTGTTGGAGCGGAGGACTATGTATCCGTCCTCGTAGCTTTTCTCCACGTCGAATTTGGGATCGAACATCTTCGCCACGCTCTCCGGGGAAAGTATTCCCAGGACCTCAGTAAGTTTTTCCTTGAACTTTTCCGGAGGACAGGCAAATTCAGAATCAACGTCGAAGCTGTGGATCGATACGTAGTACTCTTTCTCCTCTATCCTGCTCTCCAGCTGCTTCGCCCGTTCCTCGGCCTTCATCGCCTCCTGCGGCGAGTAAGGTATGTCAATCAGGAATACCCCTTCACGCTCCTCATGCATCAGGACGGCGTCGGAAGGAGGTGAAAAATCAAGATTATCGAAAGGTGGCGTGTAAAGTTTCAGGCCGACGAACTCCTGTTCCAGCATCTTCAGGTCTGACTGGACCTTCTCCAGTCTGCTTCTGAAAGGTTTCAGTGACTTGTTGAGAAGGCGTGCCTGGCTCTGGGATAGCTCCCGACGTTCCACCATCTTGGCCACGTCCCGGACGATCTTGTCGGTATCGGTGTATATCAACTGTTTCTGGAGGAACTGGTGCAGCCTCCTGAACTCCACGACCTCGTACTCCGAGCTTGCTCTTTCCGAGGTTATGAATATGCCTCTAAGTTTGTGGTCGGAGAGTTCGGAAAGTTCAAGGCCTACATCTGTCGGGTTCCGGGCGACCTGGTCTATGTACTTCTGCATCCTCTGCTCGTCTTCCTCAACGATTTCTCCCTTGTTCTTGGCGTCGAGGACCCATACCTCCTTCTTCTCTTCACGGGTGATCCTTGCGAACGCATCAGGACGGGAGTTATCGCTAAAGCTTCCTACCCTCTCAAAAGAGTCAAAAAAACCTTCGTACTGCCTGAGAAGATCCAGTACGTCAGTCTGGAACACCTTCCAGTCTTTATTCACTCCGGTTCACCTTTTATTCGGATATCTCGATCACCCTGTAGTCATCTATGTCTCCGTCGCTGTTTAAGTCCAACCCTTTCACGACAGCGTAGAACTGGCCGGCCTCGTAGTCCTCGACTATGTTCTCAAGATCTGAGAACGCTTTCACCGCCGCCTCTGTGCCTTTCTCCCGGACCCCAGCGACCAGGAAGATGCTTTCCTCCCTGTTTTCCGGGTTGGAGGTCTTGGTGATGACGCCGATGTCGCCCGAGCCGTACGAGTTCTCTGGAGTCCTGAGCTCTCTGTACGGGAATTCTTCGCTGGGGAAGTAGGCCGGGAAGCTCTCATTGAACTTCTTCGCCACGACGTTCGTCAGCACTCCGCCTACCATCAGAAGGCTTTGGTCGAAATCTTCCTCCGCCACGATCTCCGTGTCAAGCCGGACGACCTCGGCCATCTTCTCCTTCTTTCTTGCGTAGTTCCCGAGCTTGAACGATATCTCCGAAGTGAGGTGGCCGTCACGCGCCCTTACCTGGTCCGGACCGTGCTGGTCAGGAGCGCCAGCAACAACGTAGCCACTAAACTCTCCATCCTGTGTCAATGGCCTGAGAAATTTTGATACCGAAGAACTTTGCTCGGGTAGCGGCATCTCCTCGCCTTCACCTCCCAGGTCAAGAACGTAGGCATACTTGGAGGGCCTATAGTATGTGGCTTCTCCGCCTGAGAGATTCTCCTTTCTTTCCTCTTCTATCAGCTCCGCTTCCTTGAGTTTGTCGAAGTGGTAGTAAAGTTTCTGTTTGCTGGAGTCGAGCTCATCGGTTAACTGGGAAGGATAGGATGGTTCTTTCGCCAGTTTCTCTAGGATTTTTACCCGGATTGGATCGCTGAGGGCTGAGAGCTGTCCCTCCGAAAGCGCCTCCGCTTCAACGAGTTTATCATCTCGCGCTACACTGACCATTACTAAAAAAGTTTGACTGGACTTATAAATGCGTTTGGATTGATTCACCAAAACCAGTTTTTTGAACTTATCAGATCAACCAGTAAAAGTTCTTCTTCACGCCCTGGCCTTGATTCGAAGTGGTTTTTAAGGGCGTCGGAGTTCCATCCGTCCTTGTTATGTGTGGAATAGTTGGTTACAAGGGAGACAGACAGGCCTCACAGATCGTCTACGAAGGCCTGAAGAAACTGGAGTACAGAGGATATGACTCCGCAGGGATCGCAACAGCAGGAAACCCAAGTCTGAAGATCGAGAAGGGGGAGGGAACAATCGACGAAGTCTCACCGGAGAAAAAGGACGGCACAAGCGGCGTAGGACATACCCGCTGGGCGACACACGGAGGGGTCAACGACACCAACGCACACCCACACGTCGACTGCGGCAACGAGGTCGCAGTAGTCCACAACGGTATAATAAACAACTACGAGGAACTCAAGGAAGAACTGGAAAGCAGAGGACACGATTTCCAATCCGAAACCGATACAGAAGTCATCCCTCACCTTATCGAAGAGGAGATGCAGAAAGACATTCCTCTTCACGAAATTGCGGAAAACGTAGTAGAGAGGATCAACGGTTCCTATGCAGTTGTTGCCACGTTCGATTCAGGCGACATGATAGCGTTCAAAAACGAGTCACCGCTTGTCATCGGAGTCGGGGAGGAAGAGAACTTCCTGGCCTCCGACGTAACACCGTTCCTGGAATACACCGACGAGGCCATCTTCCTGGAGGACGGCGAAATCGCAGTACTGAATGGGAAACTGGAGATATTCAGGGAAGGAGAGCAGATCGAGAAAGAGCCCGAGGAGATTGAGTGGGATGCGGAACAGGCATCGAAGGAGGGCCACGACCATTTCATGGAGAAGGAGATACTCGAACAGGAACAGACAGTGAAGAGAGCAGCCTTTCAGGACAAGAGCGACATGAAGAAAGCCGTGGATATGATCGAAGAAGCGGAGAACGTATACATGACTGGCTGTGGGACTGCCAGTTTCGCAGCATCGCTCGGCGGAAAATACCTGAGAGAGGCCGGAGTAAAGACCATATCGGAGCAGTCCCACGAACTCGAGTACCGCGCAGACCAGGTCGGGGAAGACGATCTAGTTATCGCAGTCAGTCAGAGCGGTGAGACAGCCGATCTACTCTCCATGCTCCAGGAAACAGAGGCAGACGTCCTCGCAGTCGTCAACGTCGTCGGCTCAACACTTGCACGGAAGGCAGACCACAAACTGTTTGTCAACGCCGGGCCAGAGATCGGAGTCGCTTCTACAAAAGCATTTACTGCACAGGTCGCGGTCCTGAAACTGCTGAAGTACGCGCTCCAGGACAGGCTGGACGAGGGCAGGAAATCGCTGATCGATACGGCAGATAATATCGGAAAGGTTCTTGAAACACAGGAGGAGAAATTCGAGGAGATCTCCGACTACCTCCTGGATAAGGACCACGTCTTCACGATCGGAAGAAACCGTGGTTATGAGATGGCTCAGGAGGCCGCCTTGAAGCTTAAGGAGCTTTCCTATATCCATGTCGAGGCGTTCCCAGGCGGAGAGTTCAAGCACGGCACCCTGGCGTTGATAGAGGACGGCGTCCCTGTGGTCAGCTTCCTGAAGGAGGAGGGATACGAGGAAACGATGTCCAACACGCTCGAGGCCCAGTCCCGTGGAGCCGAGATCATCGGTGTGGGAACTGAGGAAGTGGAGAGCTTCGAGCACTTCATAGAGATACCTGAGGATGAAAACAGTGAGATACTGGAGATCGTGCCGTTCCAGATGATCGCCTACCTGACATCGATCAAGAAAGGCAACAACCCTGACAAGCCGCGCAACCTGGCGAAGAGCGTCACAGTCAAGTAACTCGCATCTTTTTAACCTTCTCTTTCAATCAATTATTGTATGAAAAGAGTGATTCTGATCTCCCTGGTTCTCCTGCTTATCGGATCAACAGCAACAGTAACCATCCCGGATTCAAACGAGCTACAGCAGTTCAAACAGGTATACAACAACCAGACTGACGAAGTACCTGGATTTGTCGGAAACATAATCGGCGGAGAAAAAGTGAATTTCCGGGTCGAGACCAACTCAAGCAACGAAACCATCGGAGTAAGCTTTGACGGCGTGAAAATCGCCAACATCAGCGAGAACGGGTTCGAAGACCCGACGTTGAAGGTCTGGACAGACCAGGAAACAATTTCCACAGTCATCGAGTCCGACAGCAAGTTCTCCACACTCAGAGAACAGCTAAACAAGAACGAAATCCGTTACAAGGCAACAACAATCGGAGGCAAGGTCAAAGTCACGATATTCAACACGTTGAAGGGGCTGGCAAACCTGCTCGGACTGGGGCTGTAGAAAAAAATATTAAAGTTGAAATCAGGCCGATGGCTCCAGTATAACCGGTTCGGCCTCGGTTTCTTCTCTTATGTCTTCTTCAAGTTTTTCTGTGTCGGCTGTGGTTTCGTCTATGTGGCCGTAGTGGATCGGCACGACGTTCTGAGGATTAAACTTGTTGATGGCTTCAATCGCTTCTTCCTGGTCCATGGTGTAGTGTCCTCCAGAGGGTACAAACGCCACGTCGACATCCTCATCTATATCTTCTAACTCGGGGATAGGGTCGGTGTCGGACATGTGGTAGAACTTTGTTCCATCCAGTTCGAAGATTACTCCTGTGCAGAATCCTTTCGGGTGGTAGGGGGTGTCCGGCTCCCGGAACTTGTCGAGGTTGTAGGCATGGACTCCCTTGATTATGTGGTTCTTGACTTTGACTGAGCGGTTCGGCTCGATCACTTTGTGGCTCAGGTCTTCCGGCACTTCCTCCTCGGATTCCTCTGTGCAGACGAGTACAGTGTCTCTCTTCTTCAGTTGCTGGACCATCTTCTTGTCGAAATGGTCGAAGTGATCATGGGTTGAGACTATCACGTCGGCTTTCTCGTACTCTCTATTTCCCTCCATGACGTCGCTCCACGGGTCGATGTACACGGTGAAACCGTCGGAGTCCTTGAGTTTTACTGATGCGTGACCAAGCCACTCGACTTCTACGCCGTCGAAAGAAGCATTTGATTCCATACTCATTGTTTGGAACCGCAGGGTCTAAAGCTTTACTCCAGTTCCTGGGATTCGATGTTCCTGTCCTCGAGCTCGGCACAGAACTTTCCGGCATCCCTCTCCGCCTCGGGGAAGAACGGTTCTCCGAAGTGGTACGGCACCGCGATCTCCGGCTTGATACGCACCGCAGCCTGAACCGCATCATCCACCTCCATCGTGTACCTCCCCTCTATCGGCAGGAACGCCAGGTCAACTCGGTTCTCCAGGTCGCGCATCTCCCCGGTTAGGCCGGTGTCGCCCGCCACGTAGAAACTGGTGTCCTTCATAGTGAACCTGTAACCGATACCTTCTCCCCGCGTATGGTGGTCGTTGTACATGGGTACGGCCTCGATCTCAACGCTGTAGATATCGATATGCTCACCCCCCTTCAACTTCTCAACGTCACGGAAAGGAAGATCCATCGACTCGGGGCAGACGAAGACCGTCCTGTCGTAGCTTATCTCCTTCAATGCCTCTTCATCGTAATGCCCGGCGTCGGAGTGAGTGATGAGAACGATATCCGCCTCGAAATCTGTGTCAACCTCTAAGAAAGGATCGACAGCAACAGTGAAACCGTTATCTGATATGTGGACCGATGCGTGTCCATCCCAGTGAACCTTGAAATCCCTGTATTCCAGCAAGAACTACTCCCCCTGTAATCTTTTTCCAGAGGGCAGCCTTAAATTCCTTTCCAGCAGAAGCAGCACAACAACGAACCCATTAAAAAGACTTAATACTCCACAATTGAGTATACGTCTGCTTCTCCACAAGCAGGCACGAAAATCCCTTTCGGGTACACGATATGCGGGGGTAGCCAAGTGGTCAAAGGCGCAGGGTTTAGGAACCTCAAGTTTCCCAGCAGTGGAAACGGGGACTGAGAAGGCAGACGCCTTCGATTAAAATACCCTGTCGGTTAGCCGTTCGCAAGTTCGAATCTTGTCCCCCGCAAGCCCTTATTTCTACGAATCAGGCGATTTCAGGATTTAAAGGAAGAAACAGGTTTTCGTCACTACCATACTTCTTGCAGGTTTTC
This sequence comes from Candidatus Nanohalobium sp., assembly GCA_042216335.1. Lineage (GTDB taxonomy): Archaea > Nanohalarchaeota > Nanosalinia > Nanosalinales > Nanosalinaceae > Nanohalobium. The sequence continues at coordinate 12,174 of JBDGTY010000057.1, read as the reverse complement.
CTTTGCTTCTATTTGGTCTTCCTGTGTTATGCCTGAGTCTATGCCTAGTTCTGTCAGCATGCTCATGGCTTCAGTTATAGTTATATCCAATTCTGAGGCCATCTTTCCTACGGATATCTCTCCTTTTCTGTATTTTTTTAGTGCTCTGAATGTTTCTCCGTAGTCTATCAGTTGTCTTGCTACTTCTGATTTGTCTTTATTTTCTTCGCTGGCTATGTTCTCTATTGTTTCTTTCTCTTTTTCGGATAGTCTGAAGCTTACGACGTCGCTCATTCTTGGTTTTCACCTCTTATGTTTTGTTCTGTGGTTTTGATTTGACTGTCTCTATACCAGCCATATCTGTCAAGCTCCTCTAACTTGGCTAGGGCCTTTTCCTGGCTCAGCATTCCTTTCTTCTTTGATTGTTCGAGCAGTTTCAGGCTTGTTGTGAACTTTATCTCCAGTATTTTGCAGGCTTTAATAGCCTGTTTGTCGTCGGTCGCTACTACATTCATGTTCTCTTCTCTGCAATATGCTATCGTGGAGGCTTCTCCTTTGTCAAGGTTGAACCTGCTGAGTATCTTCTCTACGCTTTTTTCAGAAACTTCTTCCCTGATTATTCTGTCGTCCTCAGCTCTCTGCTGTATTACCTGTGCGTCGTAGGTCTCTGCCCTCGTGGCTTCCCTGTAGACTTCCTCGGTGGTGCGTAAATTAAGTTCCTGTGAAAGCTCTTCTAGCAGCCCTATCTTCGCCATCAGTATCAGGGCTGACGCATCCAGCACCACCTCAGTCATGTAATACGATTTACTACAGAAGTAATAAAAATCTTTTGGGTGGGCCGGAATGAATCCAGTGTTCTGTACTTTTGTTGATAAGTACTGGCCTGTCTTTTTCTAGTCTATGAGAAAGAGTTTGGTGGTTTTTCTGCTGGCTGTTTCGATGGTTTTTGCTGTAGGTGCGCAGAATGTTTCAAGTAGTTCTTTTGAGGCTAGTGAGGCCAGCAGAACAAGTATCGTGACGGATAGTGGACGGGATGTTGTGTGGGAGTCTTCTTTTGCTGAAGGTACGTCGAACTCCTCCGATCCGGGGATCTATGAGGTGACTTACCGCGGGGATGAGGTGATGTTCCGTGGCGTGGCCAGGACCGGGAGGTGTGAAAGGTTGACTCACAGCGTTGAGAGAAAGGGGCAGAACTTTGTGCTTGACGTGGATACGGAGAAAGTTTCCCTGAAGTGTCCGGGAACAAGTTTCAGGGAGTACAGTTTCTCGCTTGAATCCGGCCAGGAGTTCGAGCTGGAAGTCAATCACGGAAACCGGCTCATCGATTCCCTGAGCATGGCAGCACCCCAAAACAGCACTGATGCCTCAGCTAGAGCTCGGGAGCGCTCCACCGGCGTCGGTCCACATAATTCACAGGCCCAGAATACGGATAATTCAACCAGTAAACCAGTGGGAGAAAGCCGATTCGGCAGGAACCGGTCGGAGAGCATAGATGCTCTGAGCCCTGACAGGAGCAGGGAGACGCCGCTGGACATAGTAGCAGGATGGATAAACAGGTACATACTGTAAGAGGGTTTTTCTGTAAGACTTGCATCGAATAATCGCATCTGGTTTAAAAAACGATCGGAGGTATCTACTTGGTATGAAAAAGACAGCGTTGTTCACAGCACTGGTACTCACCACGTTTTCCACGGCCGCATTCGTAGGCTACTCCGGCCCAAAAAATCAGCCACACGCACTCAGCACGACAGATGACTCGGCCTCCCAGAGCAATCCAGAGACAGTGAGGAAGTCTGGCTCGGAATGGGCGCTCAACTTTACTGAGAGAGCCGCGGGCCCAGTAAACCAGTCCACGGGAGTAAACAACTACAGCTTTAACGGCACTTCACTGAGCATCTCAGGGACAGTACAGATCCCACAGCCCTGCTATGAGCTGAATGTCGACTTGAATGAGATCCGCGAGGACTCCTACACATTCAACGTGACGACTGAAAGAAAGGGAAACGGTACTCTGGCGTGTGCAGATGTCATAAGCTACAGGAAGTACGAGGCAACCTTCCACGCAGATATGCCATTCAAGATGAAGGTTGTACATGACGGAGAGACGATCAGAACACTCGAACACCCCGACTACACTGCAGAAAAGGAGAAGAACAAGGGGCCGATTGCATCATTCCTGAGAATCATCTCTGGCCTCCTCTGAACTCCCTTTCTTCTTAATTCTTCAACCCGTTCAACTAATTGATGGAACACGTACTCATCAGGTACGGCGAAATCGGCACCAAAACAGGCAAAGCCCGGAGCCACATGCAGCAGGTGCTCAGGCAGAGAGTAGCCGACAAACTCCAGCACGAAAACATAGACTTCCAGAAAGTCTCCAGCCAGCCAGGAAGAATAATAGTAGAGACAGAAAAAGCAGAGGAAGCAGCAGAGGCCCTCAAACTCATCCCTGGCATCTCATCCGTATCACCCGCAGAAAGGACGGAAGCAGACATGGAAAAAATAAAGAAAGAGACAGAGAAACTTGAAGCCGGCAAAACATTCGGAGTAGAAGCCAATACAGCCTTCACCGACATCACAACCCGACAGATTAAGAAAGAAGTCGGAGCACACATCGACCAGAAAAAAGATGCCTCAGTCGATCTTGACAACCCGGAGACATGGGTAGAGGTAGAGGTCAGAGACGAAGACGCCTACATATCCAATAAGAAACTTGAAGGCGTTGGAGGACTGCCTGTCGGGACACAGGACGGGTACGCAGCGCTGGTCAGCGGAGGCATCGACTCACCGGTCGCCGCATACCAGATGATGAAGCGCGGCGCAGATGTAAAGCCGATTTACTTCTACAACAAGCCCATCGCCGCAGTCGACCACCTTGCAAGGTTTGAGGAAGTTATCGAAAAACTTCAGGCCTTCCATCCCGGGAAAAAGTGGTATTACTTCGTCGTGGATATGCAGAAAGTCAATAAGAAGCTTCTTGATCAAGTTGGAAAAGGCAGGATGGTGCTGCATCGGAAAGTGATGTTTGAAGTGGCGGAGAAGATCGCAGAAGATGAAGGACTGAAAGGCATAGCCACTGGAGAATCCCTGGGACAGAAATCAAGTCAGACAGCCCAGAACCTGGAGATGACAACCAGAGAGATCCAGAAGCCGTTGATGAGGCCGCTGCTTAGTTTTAACAAGAATGAGATATCCGAGATGGCACGGAGGATCGGCACTTTCGAGTTGGCGGAGATCAACTCGGCGTGTCAAAGTTTATCACCGGAGAATCCAGCAACAGAGCTGAAAGAAGATCAATTAAAGGAGCTAGAGGAGAAGATAGAAATCGACGATCTTATAGATAAAGCCCTGGAAAACGTGGAAAAGAAAGAACTCTAGCTACTGATTCGCCGAGACTATCTCAACCACGTCCAGGTGCTCAAGCTCGTGATCGAATCCGATCTGCCTGTTTTCACGACAGTCGATGGCGTGAAGGAAGCCTTCTCCCAGATCCGAGTGGATGGTGTAGGCGAAGTCCTCCGCAGTTGATCCTTCAGGCACGAGGAAGCAGTCCGGCAGGATGTTGCCGTGTTCGTCGCCGAGACCGTCGGCACCACCTGGAAAGACCGCCATGACTCCCAGTTCATCAAACAGTGCCTCTTCGAGCGCTTTCTGGACTCCGGTTCCTCCGTACTCCTGCATGAAATCTCTGATCTTCTCCAAACCCTGCTTCTTTTCCTCTGGCAGGTCATCCTCCAGGATCTCAAAGTCCTTGTCGCCGGGGTAGTAGTCGACCACATCCTGTTCAGCGGCATTCTTCAATGCCTTTTCTGCGTGGGCCGATGCAGGCACGAAGTCAAGATGCTCGTACTCAGGATCGTTCGTTATTTCCTCCCAGTTCTCCTGCGCCTTTTCTGTATCCATTTTGTTGGCGGCGATGATCATCGGCTTGGTTTCCTTCCTTATCGCACGGGCCAGTTGCTTCCTGTCCTCCTCATCCCAGGTTTCTGGATCGAGTTCAAGGCCTTCCTGCAGGATTATCTGCTTGATCTGGTTCTTGTCGGTCTTGAAAGCAGACATCTGCTCCGCTAACTCCTCTTCGAGCTTGACGTCTTTCTTGTTATGTTTCGTCTCGTACCTCTCGATTCCTTTCTCCAGTATCTCCAGGTACCACATATCCAGCTCTTCTTCAAGGAAGTCGATATCCTCTCTCGGGTCGTGGCCTTCTGTCGGCTCCCCTTCCTCGTCTGTCTCTCCTGAGAAGTCGACTATGTGGATGAGGACGTCGGCTTCGTTGAGGTCGGTGAGGAACTTGTTGCCTAGTCCTTTTCCTTCGTGAGCCCCGGGGATCAGTCCTGCTACGTCGACAAGCTTGACCGGTACATGCCTTGTACCGTCGTGGCAGAAACCTACTCGTGGATCACATTCCTCGTCGAAGTCTGGTGCGGCGCAGTCCACCCTGACGTATGCCTCCCCAACACTAGGATCAATTGTGGTGAAAGGATAGTTTCCCTCGTCGACTGAGTTCATGGTAGCTGCGTTGAAGAAAGTCGATTTTCCTACGGACGGCTTCCCGACGAGTCCGATTTTGTACGGCATGAAAATAACTGGAAAGATGAGATTTTAATACGGCAGGTCAACCGGTTCGAAAGTTAAAACATTCGAATAACTCCATGTTTGGTATGAGAAAGCTCAAACTCCCGGGGAGAAACAGCGAAGGTCCCAGACTGGACGACGAAGATATCCAGGTCATAAAGGAGATAGGAGTCGCCGGCATCAAGAGACAGGCCCGGAAGATAGTCGAGAACAAGCTCCGGGAGCAGCCCAAAAACGACGGGAAACAGACGCCTCACGCCGGCAACCCTGTCTACAAGGCGATGCACGCATGCGGCTGTGCCTCGAGAAAAGAACTATCCAGGAACCACAGGATACCGGCAGGCGGAGAGATGACGGACAACCAGATAGAGGCAGTCGTCAACCTGATCGTGCGCTGGATCGTCCGGGAGTACAACTTCTACCTGGAGGAGAAGAGAGCGCAGCAGAAGAACCTCGGAGAGTTCGCCTAGTATTTATTACTTTTTAGATACAACAATTCTTTATGTGGGTCTTAGAGAGCGAAGAATACAGCGAAATCAGGCAGGAACTAGAAGACGTTTTGAGTGAAGAAAATATCGAAAGAAATTCTGGGAGATTTAGAGATCTATACGATAACGCCCAGGACACCTACAGCATTATTGAGTCTGCTGCCTACAAGTGGAGCGATTCAGGTGAATTTGCTCTAGGCTCAAGCAGACAGAAAACCAGCCACTTGATGGAAAAAGCAGATATTGAAGGTGAGGAACGATCTATGGGGAGAGCCATCTCAATGCTTTACGAACTTGATCTGATTGACAGGCATCAAAGAGCCACAGGAAATAGATGGGATTTATCGGAAAGCAACATCAACGAGATAGGGAAATATTGTAAGGTAATACAGGAAGAAGGCGAAGATATAATAGAGGAAAAACTAGACCGGCCCTATCAGCGCTCCTAGATAATCTCCTCTTCCTCCAGGTGCTCAACGACTCTATCCTTCCCGATCTCCTCTTCCTCACCCGAATCCATGTCCTTGATCGTTACTTCATCGTTTCCAAGGTCGCGTTCCCCCACGATCAGAACTTTCTCTGCGTTGATGGAGTCAGCGTATCCGAGCTGCTCACCGAAGCCTCTTCCAGAGAGATCAGTCTCCACAGATAGGCCTTTCTCCCTCAAAGTCGTGGCGTAGTCGAGGGCGACATCTCTGACGGACTCGGACACCGAGAGAACGTAGACATCTGTCTCAACCTGCTTCAGAGGGTACCAGTCTTCCTCCTTGAGGAGTTCTATCGTCGGCGAGTATCCGAAGCCAAATCCTACTGCTGGTGCTTCCTGTTTCCCGAAGTCTCCTACGAGGTCGTCGTATCTTCCACCTCCAAAAAGCGATCTCCCGAAATCTCTTTCAGCGTCAAATGCTTCGAAGACCAGGCCGGTGTAGTATGCCAGGCCTCTCGCGATAGAGAGGTCAATCTTACACATCTCTTCAACCCCATAGGATTCCAGTGCCTGTCCCAGGCTCTCCATTCTGTCGACCGAGTCCTGAACTTCTTCCGGAGCCTTGTCTCTCAGTTCCTCTATCTGATCTAGTATCTGACCTGAGATACTTGTTATGCCATCCACTTGCTCCGCCTCCTCGCGCGTTAATCCTCTGTCCTGAAGCTCTTCCAGGAACTCTTCCCTGCTTATCTTCTCCTTATCATCGATAACCTTCATCGTCTCCTCGGTTTCCTCTATACCTTGCGCTTCCAAGATTGATTCAAGCAACTCTCTGTCATTAATCAGGAACTCGACACGATGATCTAGACCAAGCTTCTGATATATCGTACCGGCGACAGCGATTATCTCGGCATCGGCCTCAACAGATTCTATGCCGAATATGTCGAAATCCGTCTGTCTGAACTCTCTGTCGCGACCTCTCTTAACCTCCTCATACCTGTAAGCTTTGGAGGTGCAGCACCACTTGATAGGAGTCTTTAGATCCTTACGTTTCTGGATAAGGCGGGCCTTGCTCGGAGTCTGCTCGGGGATCAATGTTATCTCATTGCCGCCTTTATCCGTGAAAGCATACATCTCGTCCGTCACGGAGTCCTCCTCTTTCTCAGTCCAGAGTTCCTGCCTCTCAACATTCGGGAAGTCTATATGCCTGAAACCGAACTCCTCGGCAGTCTCCTCGACTGTTTCAATCAGGTATTTCCATGTCGCCCACTCATCCGGGTAACGATCGTACATACCCTTCAGAGAATCAAAGTTAATCTTTCCACTCATTTTTCAGTCAACCTCATAACTGAAGATTCTTTCCTCGACTTTTTCAAGCCTTACCGCCTCGATCACCCCGCAGTCGATTCCGAACATCTTTCAGTTAACCCTTTGAAAAAGCCGCCAGGTATGTTTCGAACAGTTTGTCGTCTTCACTTACTTCTATTCCGTATTCCTGGGCTGTGTTTCCGGAATCCACGATGTAACAGAGAGCAAGTTCTTCTGTCACAGCAGGAAGTTGTTCCTCGTCTTCCAGAGCCTCTGGTTTTACTCCGTACCTGGATTCTACCTGGCTGAAAGGTTTAACTTCGTATCCCTCCTCTTCTAGGAGCCGGCCTACAGTATCCTCTACTTCGTCCGGAACTGCTATCTCCTGGTATCCTCCGGTTTCGAGCTCCGACCAGTAAACTTCACTTCCCTCAACGCGTTTCATGAACTCGAGGCCGGATTCCTCTGCCCTCCTGATAGCAGCCTCCTCCAGGCTTTCTTCACCACCCCGAAGTTCATCCGCGACCTGGTCAATATTCATGTAGACGACTTCAGATCTGAATCCAGAGGATCTTCCTCTTGAGATCTCCCTGATATCTCTACATCTCCCAGGCTGGCAGAGTCAAAGAAAGCTCTTTCACCCTCTCTTTCCAGAAAATCTATTTCCTGACTCAGTTCCCTGTAGAGTCCCTCCGGTTCCCGATCAGAGTCGACCTGGATCCCTCCTCTCCTGGCTGCCTCAGCCTCCCTTAAAAGATCTTCAGAAGTCCTGCCAGAGACCTCTCCGTCTCTTGAGAGCTGCTTGCCAGGACCATTTGAAAGATAGGATGACACTCCCAGAAGAATCTGTTCGTCTTTTTCAAGGTCCAGCCTCTCCCTTTCCGATCTCAGGGCATTGTTCAACGGCCGGCCCTTCCGGGCCACAGAAACCGTCTCAGAATCACTCACCGAGAACCACCTCTAATACTTTGCCGTCAAAACTGAAACGCTTCACATTCTCAAGCCCAGAGAGATAGCTCAACGCCTGATTCTGGGAATCGAACTTCTTCCAGATAACTTCGCAGGACTTTACCTGAAGGGAAACCCTGTCTCCCGACTCAAGGCCTAGTTTATCCCTGATTCGTGAAGGTATCGTAACTCTGCCCTTGGAATCAACTTGGCCTGAGAACCGGATGAACCCAGCCACCCTGAATTGAAGAGGGAGGCTGATCGGTAGAGCTGGAACTGTTTAGAAGGTTTTGAGAATTATCTGAAATTTGTCTGTCTGTGAACGTATCCACCATACATTGATGATCACCTAACAGTTGAGTAGCTTAAATATTTTTTAAAGAGTTGTGGGAAGGTTGTGGGATTTTCGGAAATAGTTAAAGTCTGGAAGGAGATGAAATAGAACAAAACATAGAAAGATACCTAGAAAGCAGAGAAGGAGAATACGCCCTTGAAGTCTCACACCAATCACTAGAAAATCGTATGGACCCACAAGAAATCCATTACATGGGCGGCGCAGGAGACACACCACCCGAAATAGCAACTGTGCTAGTCGGAACTACCGAAGAAAAAGCCCTCGACTCAGTATCCCAACACTTACGCAACAAAGAAGAATATCAGGTTACCTTCTGCGGAGACTACCGCTAATACCAAACAAAATGTGACTTCATCCCGCTAACTAAATTCCTTACGAAATATCGAGGTTTCTGCTTCAACTATAGAAACTTATATTGGATGAGGCACTTTCCCAAGCGGAAAAGCCTCCATACAGAGGATTTCCGATGTCCACAGACGTGTATGTTCAGCCCTGCCCGTGCTTATAACCATCGTTATAACTCGAAAAGCTTTTATTTCTGGCGATTCATCACACTACCTCATCCCTTTCAGAATGAGGAAGGCGACTTCTCGCCAAAAAGTTAAAAACTATTCTGCTCTAAATCCTGTCGAATTCATTATTTGAAGTTTGTCATGGAGTCTATTTTCTAGGTGATTATTTTTTCATGAACGACAAGTTTATTCAACTACTTGAAAGAAACGAAAATCACGCTGAAGAGCTTGAAGGAAGTTTTGAGGAAGTTCAGGGCGGACAGAGCCCTCATTTGGTAACTGTTTGTTGTTCTGACTCTCGCGTGCTCCAGAACCATGCACTAGGTAACGATGAACTAGGAGAAGTCTTCACAGTCAGTAATATTGGGAACAGAGTTGACCATGAGCGCGATGGAGACGAAGTTGTTTCTGGAGACATGATCTATCCTGTAACTCATACAGACACGGATACAATGGTGGTTATGGGGCACACGGGTTGTGGTGCAGTAACCGCCACTTACCAGAACGTTCAGGGAGAACTGGACTACGAAGCCGAGCCAGCAGGAATTCAGGAAGCTGTAGACAGGCTTCAACCATATATAGAGGAAGGAGTAGGAGAGCTACCTGAAGGACTTAGTGAAGATGAGGCGGTCAACCATCTAGTTGAGTACAATGTCGACAAGCAGGTTGAATTCCTCCAAGAATCGGATGATGTACCGGAAGGTGTCGATGTAGTCGGAATGGTCTATGATCTACACAACGTCTACGAAAACGGGAATCACGGCCATGTCTACATAACCAACGTCAACGGAGAGAACTCAGTCAAAAACCTTAGAGAAAACTACTCCAAGGTAGAATACAAGATAGACAGGCTCTGGGAGCCTTAAACTCCCCTCACCATTCTTCTTCTAGAACGCTGTAGTATACTACATCTTGGTGCTCGCCGTCCTTGAATTCTTCTTCTCTGTGATCTCCCTCATTTTCGAAGCCCAGCTTCTCCATAAGCTTCTTCGAGCCTTCATTGAAGTTGAAAGTCCTCCCGTAAATCCTGTGAAGTCTCAACTGGTTGAAACCGTGGTCGATGACGAGTTCAGATGCCTCTGTACCGTAGCCGTTTTCCTGATGCTCAGGAAGTATTCTTACTCCTAACTCAGCTTTCCCCGATCTTTGTCGATATGCTTCAGGTTTACCCATCCCACAGGCTCATCGGCACAAATCAAGAGGAATATGTTGTCGTCACTAGAGACAAACTCTTCGAAGACCTTTCTCTGCTGGTTCATGTTGACAGGGGTTCCTCCCGGAGAGTACCTCCTCAGCTCTGGATGGTTTCCCATCCTCTGTAAAAGCTCTAAGTCCTCTTCCTCAATGGTTTTCAGCTCTACGTTCTCTCCTTCAAAGAATGTTGCGCCTGGCATAGTATCGGCTTTTTCCTACTCCTTTTTCCCACTTTCTCACTCCGACTCCAGAATCCCGTACTCTACAAGGTCCTGGTAGCTCCCCTCACAGTAGGTGAAGCCCCTGTGAACCACCTCTTTCTCAAATCCCAGCTTCTCCCAAACTTTCTGAGAGGCTTTGTTGAACTCCAGTACTCCGGCAAAGACACGATGCAGATTCCACTGTTTGAAGCCGTAATCGACAAGCTCTTCCATGGCCTCCGTGGCTATACCTCTTCCCTGAAACTTGGGAGGTACGGAAATGCCTGTCCCTGCTGAACTGCTGCCTTCCTCGGGTTTTGAGAGGCTTGCCTCTCCTGCTCTTTCCCCATCTCTCCATATCACAAGAAGAATGTTTCCTTCCTGCTCGTTGACGGATTCGAACCAGTCCTCGATCTGGTGGATGTTCCGCGGATACAGCTCAGGATGAAACCTTCTGATCTCCGGAACGTTCTTCAGTTCCTGCAGAAACTCAAGATCGTCTTCCTCTGCCGGCCTCAGCTCCAACCCCTCAGTTTCAAGAAAAGCCATAAACAGGGCTTGACAGCCTCAAATATAAATCATCAGGCGAGAAGTCTGGATATTTCTCTTTCATGTCCTGCTATTTTCTCTAATCCTGTATCCATAATTAACTGTGCGGCTTCTTTTAGGCCTATAATCCCTTCGGCATTGAGAAACCCTGAATCCGTATTACACAGTACTTCTCGGGATTCAAAGCTTTGAAACGTAGTTGAGTTCACCGCACACTCCCTCTCTTCATCGGCTTCAATTCGTCCTTGACCCTGTCGGAGACGTGCAGTCCCCCGGTTTCTGAAGGACCAAACATCTTGTCGGAGAAGCCCATGAAATCTGGGTCTAGGTCTTTAACAAATACAGTTCAAAGAAGCAGATGGCAGAAGAACTGGATATTACTCCATCAACACTTAGCTACCATTTAGATATTCTAAGAGAGGCAGGAGTTATAGAGAAGCAGTACTGTAAAACATCCAGGAAGAAGCTCTAGATCAAAGCCGGAACCAGCGCCAGGAGACCCAGGCCGAAGCATACCCAGGCTATCTCCGCCCGATCAGCAATCTCTAAAACAGCATCGATAGTCAGGTAACCGACCACTCCAGCAACTGCAGCCGAGACCAGGTACATGGGCTGGAAGGAGAACTCCGTGAACAGCTCGAGTCCGATGCTGCCGGCTGCGACCGCCGGAACACTCATCAGGAAGGAGAGATGGAATGCGTCACGGGCGTCGAAGTCCCTGAAGAGAAAGCCGAAAGCTGTAGTTCCAGAGCGGGAGACTCCGGGAATAATGGAGAAACCCTGGAGAAATCCTACGAAGATGGAGTCTTTCAGATTGACTGAGCTGTATTCCCGTGATTCGGATCTGCTGTACAGTCTGAGGAGTCCGGTTAGGAAGAGTGCGGCCGACATCAGTATGTAGAAAATCGTCGGATTTTCGACCGCGGTCTTCAACCCTAGGAAGTAGATTGCTCCGCCGACCAACCCTGTCAGAACTGTTGAAACTGCGAGGAAGACGGCCAGTTTCCCGTTCCTTTCCTCAAGTATTTTTTCCGGGTTTTCCAGCGTCTTCCTCGGCGCCCGGAGTTTCTCCAGGACGTACCTGATTATCTCGAAATACTCCTTCCTGAAATAGATGAAGGCGGCGACCATCGTGCCCGTATGCAGAAAGATCGAGGCGTTGAGTGCCTGCCCAGGTTCTGAGCCGAGGGCCGTCAAGATCAGCGTGATGACTGCTTCGCTTGAGACCGGCAGCCATTCTGCCACCCCCTGAACGATTCCGATGATCACGGCCTCGACTATGTTCATGTAAAGAATTTAGAGAGGCCTAAAGTTAAAGTTTATTTAAAACTCGGTCCTGCCTACAATTTTATAGGTGAAGCCAAGTGGCACAAAAATTTGACGAAGCCGAGGAAAGACTCTTCGAAGACGTATACATCTGCAGGAAATGCAACGCAAAGAACCGCACCGACAACCCGGAAGAAACCTCATGCCGGAAATGCGGATACGCCAATCTAAGACACAAGAACGAACAGTTCGCAGGATAAAACCCCACATATCCCCTTCAATTTCTATTAAGATCTCCGCCCCGTTAGCTCAGCTGGTAGAGCACGTCCTTGGTAAGGACGAGGTCCCGGGTTCAAATCTCGGACGGGGCTTT
>JBDGTY010000056.1:0-43854 GCA_042216335.1 Candidatus Nanohalobium sp. | reverse complement strand
ACGGGTTCGCAGTCATCACGGAACACTTGATGGACTTCCAGAAACAGGTGGAGAAGAGGATGAGGACGTAGATTCTATCGGAATTTGCCGACTATACTATCATCAACTTTTCCAGCATTCATTCTCCTGATATTGTCATAGAGCCTTAGCTCTCCATATGTAGGAGCATCTTCCAAAAATTCCTCTTCAGCATAGTTCAGCTCTATTCCTAAATCGTAGACCACGAAAATTGCTTCGTCTTTATTCTCTTGCTTATCCTCCCAACGGTATTCTCCATCAAGGATGGCTTCAATATCTGCCGAAGAGTTTATATCCAAGTTTCCTGGGAAGTCTAGATAGCCTTCACGCTCCAGGAACTTCATCTGGGGCAGTTTCCGGTCAAAGAACTCTATGTAGCTCGGTCTTTCTTCAGCCCAAAATGCCAATCATCATAGCCGAAATCGTCACTTTCTGCAGCTATCATGTTACATAGTTGTTCGGCAAGAATGAAAAATAGAGAAGATATTAAGAAAATAGGAATTCAAGAACAGTATTATGCCGGAGATACCTGAAGCAGACGGGAATAAGCTGGGAAAATTGACGCTCGATCTAGCAGATTCACAGCCTCGAGTAAAAGTCTTGCAGTATAGCGTGAACAGTACCGGTGAAAAAGAGACCAAGTTCGACTTACCTAGATACGACGCGTTTCTCGGATGGATAGAAGTTTTCGGAATTCCTCCATACAACGAATGGGTGTTACTAGACGAATTTGATGGAGTTGAGAAAAACTTTTCCGGCGACATAAATGGAGAAAAGTACTCTGAATCACTAAGTATACAGGACAGAGGACCTGCTGGCATCCAGTTAAACCTACAGAGAGAAATGAGTGATCTCCAAGAGGAGTATAGGGTGGTAGAACTAGACTTTAGCCCTATGAAAACCAACGATTCGATGGCCCTATTCGAGGTTGACCACTCAGAAGGAGAGTACAATGCTCGGCTCACACGCCAGTTAGCGCAAGAAAAGGGAGAAATAGAGGACCTAAGGGAAGATTTAACAGATGAAGAACTAGAGTATTTAGACGATGTTATCGATGAAGAAGGGGAGCCCAGTATCATAGTTTTGAAAGAAGCTGAAGTTGACGGCTCAACTCCACCAGTCTACCAGAAGATGTTCCCTTTCTGGAATACTACAAACTTCGAGAACTCAGGGATTCGCGCCCTAGAAATCGGTTACATGGACTACGGAGATAACGAAACCGATGTAGACAAGCTCCATGGTCGATGGTACAAGCTATTTAGCTTTGACAACTTCGACTACGACCATCTAGAAATCCGAGAAGGTAACTGGAAAAGCACAATAGCAGAACTTGACGGAGAGACAATCAGAACCAAAGACCACTATGAAAAACATCTCTACAACTACAACCCCTGAACTTTATACCGAGTTAAGCCAGGAAAAATGAAGAAGGAAATTAGAAGATGGCTGGAAGAGAATCAGGATGAACTAAGTCTATCTAATTTTTCTCTGGATAGACTGGCCCCTGGAGAATCCAATGAGACATTTCGAGCATATGATGGAGATAGGGAACTTATTGTTAGAACTTCTAAGGAGGATTCGGAGGACAGGATAGCTCATGAAAGAGATGTTCTGAGGTTTCTTGAACAGCAGAACATAGATAATGTGCCTCGGTTAGTCCATTATGAGGAAGACACTTCACTTGGTCAGGCCGTCATAGTAGAGAGCAGTGTAGGAAAAGAGGATCTAGATATAGAGGAGGCGACGCCGGAGCAGGTGGAGAATCTGGCAGAAATGATCGCCCAGTTTCACTCTATCTCAGTAGAGGAGTACAATCAGTTTTTCGGGACGGAACATCCTTCCTCAGTAACTCTGGAGAAAGAGCTAGAACTTGATTTTGAGAAATACTCCAAGAAGCCGTACGAAGACTACCGAAAAATGGCAGAAGACGTCGATCAGAGAGTTGAAGAGTTTTACGAGAAACAAAAAGAACTGATCAAAGAAGCTGCCGAGATAGATGTAGAAGTTACTTGGACATTCGTGAACGGCGACATAATGAATAATGTACGCCAGGAAAAGGATGAGGTCTATATAGTAGATTGGGAGCTTGCCGGCGTAGGAGTTCCATACATAGAACTTATAGAGTTCTTTACTTCAGGTAAGATTTCAGAAGAAAAACAGGATGCACTTCTGGAGGAATACGAGAAAAGATACGAACTACCGGAGGACTGGAGGGAAAGCGCCGAACTAATAGAGAAGTTCCACGGATTCAACTCAATGATATGGGCCGCGAAGAAGAAAGAACAGAGAGAAGAGCCAAAGTATAACAAGATGTTTGAACAAAGAATGGCACAACTTGAACAGATGTGGCGAGAATGACCGACCACTTTATCGAAGTTGAGGACGGAGAGAAAGTAGCAGCAACCTATGAAGAGGCTGACTCAGAAAAGTGTCTGTTCATCTGCCACGGATTCGGCGGAAACAAAGAACGGCAGCAGGATTACATCGAACCTGCTGTAAGGAACGGTTTCAACGCTGTGACTCTGGACTTCAGGGGTAACGGTGAGTCGGACGGCGACTTCATCGAACAGGACCTGAGTTCCAGGATCGAGGATCTGAAGGCCGCGGTCAAGTACTTTGATCCGGAGGAGGTCTATCTTTTTGGCACAAGTTTTGGAGGCAAGGTCGTTTTCCACGCCGCACCTGAGTTAAAACCTGAGGCAGTCGTCGGAAAGGCTCCTGTCACGTACAACGATATAATGAGCAAGTTCAGGGAGGTTATCGAGGAAAAGGGCGAGTTCGAGTACATCCCGGGAAAGCCGATTGACGAGAGGTTCTACCAGGACATGGAAAAATACGACTTCCCGGAGACAGCCAGTAAGATCAAATGTCCGGTTGCCATCTTCCACGGCGCCGCAGACACCACAGTACACCCGGAAAACAGTTTTGAGGCCGCGCAGGAGATCGACACAGATGTCATGGTGCAGAAATTTGAAGGAGAGAAACATTCTTTCTCCGAGGAAGGGAAGAAAAAACTGCTCGAAGGCATGTTTAACTGGCTGAATTCACTCTAAAGCGTTCTGGTATATTCCTGTTGTCCAGGCTGTGATCTGTTCCCAGCGGAAGTTGTCCTCCACTCTTTCCCGTGCCTTGTCCCCCATCCAGTCTGTCCATCCTGGATCTTCCAGCGCTCTTGTCACCTGGTTCTTGATGCTGTTATGGTCGCCCGGATAGGTATGGAGGCCTGTGTATTCGTGGACGATGGTATCCTTCATCCCTCCTGTGTAGCTGCCGACGGTCGCTGTCTGGCACGCTGCGGCTTCCAGCGGGACGATGCCGAACGGTTCGTAGACAGAAGGTGCGACGGTCATCTCCGCCGATTTCATGAGTGAGAGGAGTTCCTGGTCGGATACATATCCGGGGAAGTGTACTTTGTCGCCGGCGACTTCCTTCGCGATGCCTTTGTAGTGTTCAGTCGCTCCCGAGCCGCACATCACGAACTTGGCCTCAGGTTTTTCCTCGATTATCTCAGGCATCGCTTCGATCAAATGGCCTGGGCCTTTCTGCGGGTACATCCTGCCGACAAACAGTACGATTTGTTCCCAGTCCAGTGCGTAATCGTTGTAGTTCAGCTGGTTCGTATGGTTGTCGAATTTTTCCAGGTCGACACCGTTCGGGATGTAGTTCACTTTATCCTCCGGCACGTTGTAGTTATGTTTTACCTCTTCCGAGAACTCTCTGCCGACCGTGATGACTTCCTCTGCCTCGTAGGTTCCGTACCACTCCAGGTTGTGGATCGTTTCCTGGTACTCGGAGTCGATGCCATCCCGGCCTTTCTGTGTGCTGTGGACGGTGAAGACCATCGGGAGCCCGAGCGTCTTCTTTACTCCAGTGGCTCCGGGGACGGCCATCCAGTCGTGGGCATGCACCAGGTCGAATTCATGCGTCTTGCTGAGTTCGATCGCCTTCTTCTCCATCTGGTGGCCGAGGTGCATCGCCCAGGAAAGAGTATTGTTTGCTGAGTCCGTGGAAGGCACCCTGTGGATTTCCACTCCGTCACGGTACTCAACCTCTTCCTCCTCACCATACGTTATGACGACAGGCTCATGGCCCTGGTCCGCGAGCGTCGTGGCGAGGTCTTCGCAGTGTGCGGCGATTCCTCCTGCTTTGTAGGGCGGGTACTCCCATGTGAAGAACAACGGATTCAAACTTCCACCTCTATCTCTTTATCGGTGATTTCACGATAACAGTTTAAAACTTTTTCCTGCCATCCGGTGTGGAGAGGATCAGCCACACAGATCTTCTCATCAGGCATATCAAGGTCGAATATCAGCGAATTCTTTACATCATCATTGTTGGCGAACACCATGTCCGCCTCGAAGCTTCCCTGCCACTCCATTTCCGAGATAAGGCCTGAATGCTCTCCCTGGAAGCCTCTCATATTTTCCGTGGAGTGAAATGTCATGAAGAGCGGCTTCTCAAGGTGCTTGGAGAGAGTTACTCCGCCAGGAGCAGTCGTCCAGTCATTTGCGTGTATAACATCTATCTCCTCGCTCTCCAGCTGCTTCATAACCTGCCCCTTCATCTCGTTGTTCATAATCATGGCCCAGGTGTACAGCGAATCGCCGTCGAAATGAAGCTGAAACCTGTGAACCTCAACATCATCCGAAACAGTGTAATGAGAACCATCATCAAACGAAACGACAAACGGATCGTGTCCCTGATCCGCTGCATACTCCGCAAGAGACTTCACGTACTCGGAGAGGTCGTCTCCATCCGCGAAGTTCTTGACGAGATATGCTATCCTCATCTGAATCTTGCCTCCAGACCCATCTTCTTGCTTTTCTCCACGTCAGGCTGCGTCAGCGGATCGACACCGCGGATCTCTGCCGAGTAGTACGCAAGTAGCTGCATGAAGGCCATCAATTTTCCGAAGCCTCGATAGCCGGAATCCTCCAGCTTCAGGTCGATGTAAGGCATGTCTTCATCCCTCAGTGCCTCCCTGACACCTGAGAACTCTGCGTTAAGTGCGTCCACCAGGCTTTCTCCGTCAAGTTCGCCGAAGTTCCTCCCCTTGACCTCGATTTCCGATATCTCATCCGGGACTTCGATGCTTGTTTCTCTATGCTCGGTCCTGAAGAAGAACGGTATGAGATCTTTCCTTCCGCCGAATAGCCTCTGGTTGGTGTGGTGCTGGTACTCGGGTGCGTGGTCGCCGTAGAACGTCTGACCCTCTCCCTCCTTGCATACTGTCTCATGCATCAATTGGACGAGAAGCGGATAGTATCCGAACATCCGTGAGGAGTAGAAAGGAGTCAGCACTTCCTGATAACCGTCTTTTTCGGCCTGATAGAGGACTGATGCAGTCTCGACAGCATCTTCCCTTAGCTCCTGATAGCCTTCTTCTCCACCTTTCCTGATCTCGCCGGTGTCGAGGCCGATGAGTTCTGCCGGAGCCAGCGCAGTATTCGTCAACCCGGAGAACCTTCCTCCGACTTCCTGGTGTTCGATTATTTTTCTGTCGTATCTTTTCGCGATTTCGTGGAGCGGCGAGCCCGGTGTCGTCAGGGGTGTGAAGTCGTAGCCTCTGTTGACGAAGAACATAAGGACCTCCAGCACTCCGATCGTGCTGCCGGACTTGCTGATAGGCATCACAAGAGTATCTTCCGTATCCGTGTGGGATAGCACCTGTTCCAGCCTGTCAGGGTCCATGGTCGAGACGATGTCAAGGTGCTTTTCGGCCTCCTCCATGAAAGTGTAGTAAAGTGCCCTGAGGCTGGTGATTGATCCTCCGTTGCCGATGACGACCAGGTTCTCGAAATCTTCATCGATCTCCTCTAGAGAAAAATCTGGATCTACCTCTGTGAAATCAGGCAGTTCTTCTTCGATTTCTTCCTCTGGCTTGACGCCGTGATAGTTGATATCTAGAGTCATGTATGCTGTTCACTTTAGCTGTAGTTTTCTACTGCCTTCCTGTGTGCTTTCCTGTAGTTCTCTCCCAGTTTGGACCAGGAAGTCTTCTGTGCCAGCTTCCTGGCATTATGCTTCCTCTCTGTTATCTCTGTCCTGCTGTATCCGATTATATCGTCAATCATATCCGCGAGTTCGTAGGATGCCTCCTCATCAGACCTGTTCTCTCTTCTCAGTACCTGTATGCCTTTTCTCTCCGATTCCTCAGTGTTTTCGTCCAGGAACCGGCCGAACCCTGCCAGATCGGTAGTTACTGAGAGCGCTCCGTTGGCGGCTGTCTCCACCGGCGTGTATCCCCATGGCTCGTAGTAGCTCGGGAATATTCCTGCGGAGGATGCGACTATTGCGTCGTTGTAGCTCATGGAGAGAAGTTTGTCGCCAACCGAGAGGTATGTGGGGTAGAAGACGACCTTCACCCTGTCGTCCTCGCTGTTTGTTATGCCCTGTTCCTGGAGTCTTTCGATTATCTCGTCGTGTTCGTAGTTGAGGTCGAAGGCGCAGAGCGGCGGGTTGCCGTTTTTCTCGTGGAAGTTCCTCCTCAGTGTTTCCAGCGTAGTTGATTCGAGGAGCGGGCGAATGTTCTCCACCGGATCCTCGTCACCGGCTATGGATGAGGTCACTGTGCTCCTGTAATCGGAGAGCGTGCCCTCAACGTAGTCCTCAAGCTCCTCGTAGAGCGACATGTTGTCCAATACCTCGGACTTAGGGCCTTTGACGTCGCTGGGCACGAAGAAGAACACGAAGAACTCGTCGCCCTTCCTCTTGTTAACCTCGCCTAGCGCATCGATCAGTACATCCACGCCCTTGTTGTGGAACTCGTAACGGCCTGAGATGAATAGTATCCGTGGATCGTTTTCAAGATCTACATCGTAGTATGGTTCGAAGTAGGCTCTGAGGAACTCCTTCATCTCCTGCTTCTTTTCCTTGTGGTTATATGAAAGCTCCTCCAGACTCGGGTACTCTTCAACGTTGAACCCGTTCGGAAGTATCTGATCTGGCTTCCTGTCAAGTACTGCCTCCGCCTCCTTGCCCGTGGTCTTGCTGACAGTGGTGAAGGCATCAGCGTTATGTGCCACCGTCTTCTCCATCTGGTGCTTCGCCTTCACACCGTGCTCCTCGGCAAGAGAATCATCAACTTCCCCGTTCTGCACTGCTTCAAGCAGGTCAAAGTCCGAGTTAGACAATGTCCTTCCCAGGAACGTGGCGTGAGTAGTGAATACTGTCGGCGCATCAAAGTTGAACATCGCCGCGGAGGACATCCACTCATGTAACTGGACAACGGAGTCACCGTTCCTCTGATCAAGTATTCTGTCTATAAGTTTTCCGACCGCGTAGCTCCACTTCACCGGTTCGTCGAAGTCGTTTCCTGCACCCATAGAGTCTATGTTCTCCTTCTCCCACATCTCCTCCTTGATGTCATCGACGGGCTTCTCCATGTCGGAGATGTCGACCAGTATGCAGCGTGGCTTCGAGTTTATGTTCCAGACTCCGTAGTGGCATTCGATGCCTTCATCCTCCAGGCTGCTGAAGATCGTGGGACACGGACATTCGCGCTCAGAGAACTCTTCCCTGGCTGATTCCTCGTCGTAGAAGCCGATGGTCAGGTAGTCGTCGCCGTAGTACTCCGTCATGGTCGAGGCCTTGGATTTGAGTACCTGGTGAATTCCCCCGACCTTGTTTGCGACCTCGAACGAGACTTCGATAAAGTTTTCCGGCAACTGGTCTGTCATATTTGAAGTATTTTCGGAGCCCGGGTATAAAACCTCACGCCAAACCCGTTACCACCACGGAGTTGAAAGAACAGGTTTTATACCCTGAATCAGGCATCAATAAGTTATGGAGTACAGGATCAGAGATGCGGAAGGCAAAAAGGGAGTAGTCTCCAACACACACGGATTCTTCTCGACTTATCTCGACGGCAGCTTCAGGGAGAAGTGGAACGGCTACTGGAGCCCATCATACAAGTACCTGGACTACTTCGCCGTCAAAGTAAACGGCATCTGGCTGGACGACGAAACACTACAGGAAACACATTATGGGGAAAAGGTAGTGTACCACCATAAAGCCTCAAGCCTGGAGATAAGACAGGAGATAAGCTGCCCCGAAGAGATACCAGGATTCAAGGTGAGCTGGAAGGTGAAGAACCAGTCGGACAGCCAGAAGGCTGTCAAGGCCTCAATCGAGGCAGGAGTAGACATCAGACCCAGGACGGAAGACCTGGGAGGTAAAAACTATACCGTGGAGACAAGCAACGCTGGCATGAAGATAATAAAGGATGACAGGGATCGGTACCTGACGATAACGGGGGAAAAGTTCGAGTTCGACGAGGACAGCTACATCAAAGAGCACTACCCAGGAGAACAGCAGATATGCATCGTGCCTGGCGATATCTCCTGCCGCTGTGAACTCGAGCCCGGGAAAACGAAGACTGCTGAACTGGTGTTCATGACGGACGGAGAACCTGGCCGAGAGATCAAGGGCTCGGAAAGTTCTCTGCGCCACGAAGAGCTTGGCAGAACGTTCAACTACTGCATAGACAGCATGGAAAACCTGATCTACGACAGGAACGGGCTCGGCGTCATCGCAGGGCATCCATGGTTCCAGAACTACTGGAGCAGAGACACCTTCGGAACCATCTACGGGATGATAGATGCAGGTCTCTTCAGGGAATCACGGGAGATACTGGCGAACTTCGCGGAAAGAGAACCCTTCCCCTCCAAGATCAACACGAACGGAGGAACGGAGACAGAATATCCACGATGCGATTCGATCCCTCTATTTGCATTAGCCGTTGAGAAGCTGGAACGATACGCGGAGGCAGACGACGAACTACTGGAGAGAGCAGAAGAACTCCTGGAGGAGAACCGGCCAGAAGGCGAGATAGTGGAACACGACCCCTCCGGGACCTGGATGGACACGCTCGAAAGAGAAAACGCCGTAGAGCTCCAGTCAGAGTGGATCGCTGCGCTGGAGGCATTCGGAAAAGACAACGAAAAACTGATGAAAGGTTTAAAACGATTCGAAGACGGCGACTACCTGAAAGACAACCTTGGAAACGACTTCGAATCAATCAACCCTGCTATACCACTGATGCTCGGACAGATAGAAGATGAAAAAGCCGAGAAATACCTGGAAAAAATTAATGGAGAGTTTTCATCCCGATACGGCGCCCGAACGCGTTCCGTGACCGATCCAGGGTACGAATCCGATGGCTACCACACAGGAAGCGTCTGGGGATTGACGACGACCTGGGCAGCCGCCGCAAACCTGGAGTACGGCAACGTCAGCCACGGAAAGAACTTCCTGAAGAAGATGACACAGTTCATCGACCGCAACCAGCTCGGGGCACTTCCAGAAGTGGTCAACGCCGAATCAGGAGAATCCATCGGATGCGACGAGCAGGCCTGGAGCGCAGGACTCTACGTATTCGTGATCGACACCTACCTCCTCGGTATAGACGTCAGAGAAGACAGAGTCATCATCGACCCGGTGGAAGGAGTAAACGCCGAGAGAAAGAACAAGAGGATCAGGGGAGAGGAACTGGACATCAAAGTCGAAGATGGGGAAGCCGAAATCATAAACGACCCTGACCTGGAAATAGAGGTGAGATAGATGCTGATAGTCAACTACAAAGCCTACAGCAAAGCGATAGGAGAAAAATCCGAAGAATTAACTCGGAAAATAGAGGAAGGGGCAGAGGACGCAGAAGTAGTTATCTGCCCACAGACAGCAGACCTCAACAGGATAGACACCGAACTCAAGATCTTCGCCCAGCACGTCGACGGAGTCGACACAGGCAGCCACACCGGATCGAACCAGGCAAAAGCAGTCAAAGAAGTCGGAGCCACAGGAACACTGATCAACCACTCCGAGAGAAGACTGGAAGAGGGAGAAATAAGGGAATCGGTCGAAAAGTGCCGTGAAGAAGACCTGACGACAGTTGTATGCGCACAGTCACCTGAAGAATGTGAAAGATACGCTGAGTTCGAACCAGACTATATAGCTTTCGAGCCACCGGAGCTTATCGGCGGAGACACTTCCGTCTCAACTGCAGAGCCCGAAATAGTCGAAGAGGCAGTGAAGAAATCCGGAAAAATAGACACGCTCACCGGCGCAGGCATAAAGTCGCGCGAGGACGTGGAGAAGAGCATCGAACTGGGATGTGAGGGCGTGCTGATCGCATCCGGAGTTATAAAATCGGAAGATACAAAAAGCAAAGTTGAGGAGCTGTGTAGAGGACTATGAAAAACAAGTGGCTGAAAAAATACCAGAAAGCGGCGCACAAAGCCGACTTCGACTCAAACGTGCTGCTGGGCTTCAACGCCAACATAGACGTGACCACGAACTTCAGTAAAATTGAAGCAGATCTTGAAGAAGTCGAGGAAGAGGAGTTGAGGAAGGTCAAGTCGGAGGAAGATTTCCTGAAAGTTCTGAAGCACTGCAGGGAGAACGAGACCAATCTCGAGGTCGATTCCACAGAGTTCGACGCCGAGGTCGACGGAGATGAGCAGATCGGCGGCCAGGCCGGCATAATGTCGAACTTCCTCTCCGGTGTCGGCCACCGCGCCGTGATCTACACGCCTTTCCTCTCCCAGGAACTGGCGGAGAAGATCCACAGCGAGGTCCTCTATCCGACGGTCGAGGACGGCATGGTGCTGAAGTCCGTGTCGGATGCTGTGAACTCCGACAGAACGAAGAAGAACTACATAGTCGAGTTCGAGGAGGAGTCCTGCCGTTTGATCCTCTCCGACCATCTCAGGGGTTTCGGGCCCTACTTCCGGAAGGGGATGGAGGAGAAGTTCCCGGTGCTTCAGGACGAGATCGACAGAGCGATCTTCTCAGGTTTCCACGACATCAGAGGCAACTTCGAATCCAAGCTCAGGAAGTCGGAGAAACAGCTCAGGAAGCTTCACGTGCCGAAGCACCTGGAGTTCGTCTCAACCACACCCCAAAAAGACGAGATGATACTGGAAAAGATACTGCCGTACTTCACCAGCGTTGGAATGGATGAGTCAGAGCTCCACAAGATCAGCGACATCATGGGATACGAAATCGATGAGGAGCCAAGCCTTGGCGACGTTTACACAATCTCGAAGAAGATGATACAGAAGTATGATGTCGAGCGCGTCCACGTACACACCAAAAACTTCCAGTCAGTCGTGGCAGAAAGCAGCTACCCGGTAAGAGACGAAAGGATCAGGAAAAGCATACTTTTCTCAGGGCTTTCAGCCGTCTCCATGGCCGAGACCGGAGAGATACCCGAACCATCAGAAATAGAACTGGAGACGGATAGGATGCACATCACCAAGCTGGACGACCTGGAACACTTCGAGGACTTCTTCGACCTCGACGACTTCGCGGAGACAGGAATCGCCAGGCTGGAAGGCTACAAGGTAGTCGCCGCACCCACCATCATCCACGAAGAACCGAAAAGATTAGTGGGTATGGGCGACATCATCTCATCAGGCGCCTTCACAGCCGAAGTACATCCTACACACACTCCCGAATGATGCTCCGGACTTTCTCCTCAACCTCACCCAGGATCCGTTCCATATCTTCCTCTGTATCTGCCTCACACCTCAGCCTTACCTTAGGCTCGGTGCTTGAAGGCCTGACCAGAGCCCATCCGGAGTCGAACTGGATCTTCACTCCGTCCAGGGTCGAGGTCTCGTGGCCAGAGTACTCCTCTGCGACCCTCTCCATGACCTCCTCCTTGGCCTCGTTGGGACAGTCAAGGTTGACCTCGGGCGAAACAGGATAGTCCGGGAAACCTTCCAGCTTCTCCACAAGGTCCTGCTCCGAAGCCATCCTCGCCATCAAAGCCCCCGCAAACAATCCATCGTCCCACGGAAAGTCGAAGGCCGGGAAGTAGAAGTGGCCGGAAACCTCGCCCGCGAAGACGATATCATCATCCTCATGCACCCTCTCCGAGATGAACGTGTGGCCGACACGCGACTCCTCAGCCTCGCCGCCATGCTCCTCAATCTTTTCCGGAACCAGCTTGGAGACACGGAGATCATGGACAACCTTGCCTTTCTCCTCCTTGAGCGACTCCTCCGCCAGCAGAGCGATGATCTCATCCTCATCAACATAACCATAACCCGGCAGGATGAATCCTGCGCGGTCTCCATCGCCGTCAAATATTATGCCGAGGTCTTCATCCGCCATGACATCCTCAGTAACTCTCCTTGCCTCCTCGCTTCCGGGGTCGGCCAGGTGGTTCGGGAAGTCGCCGTCAACTTCCTCATTTATCATCTTGACACTACAGCCCAGCTCCTCGAAAAGTTCACGGGCCAGGACACCTGTAACACCGTTCCCGCAGTTGATGACGACCTCTAGATCAACTTCACCGATCTCATCCTTCACCGTGGAAATGTAATCCTCGATCAGATCGATGTCATCCTCCATCCCGACACCGGTATCAAAGTCCTTCGATTCGTAGATCTCCTCGATTCTTCTCATTCCACCGTCCCTGGACATCGCAAGAGCATCTTCAAGATTGAACTTGAATCCTGTGTATTCCGGCGGGTTATGGGAAGCTGTAACGACAGCAGCCGACTCAAAACCATTGTCGACCTGGCCGAAGTAGACCACAGGGCTTGGGACCATGCCAGCAAAGACCGCATCAGTACCCGTAGAATTTACACCATCGATAAACGCCTCAGCGATCCGAGGACCGTGCTTCCGGCCATCTCTGCCCACCAGTACGCTGTCAGCATCTATAAAGGTGCCGTAGGCCTTACCAATTCTCTCAGCTGTTTCCTCGTCGATATCATCCGGATAAGTCCCTCTCAGGTCGTATGCGTGGAAGAAATTCGCCATTCTTCATCACCAGTAATCTTCAAGAATATCCGTTCTCTCCTGGTACTCTTCCTGCGTGTCTGGAAGGGACTTCTTCATGACCTTGGTGTCCAGACTCGTCTCCATGAACCCCCTATCCTTCTCGTAAATCGGGACTAACTGGACGTGGAGATGTGGGATGGATTCGCCCGCGGCTTTTCCAATGTTCATTCCGACGTCGATACCGGCCGGGTCGACTACTTCTCTCTGGAGTCTCTCGACCCTCTGCACCATCGAGAACAATCGGTTTCTCTCCTCGTCGCTCAGGTCTGTCATCGAGTTGACGTGACGCTTCGGCACCACCATAAGATGACCGGTGTTGTACGGGAAGATATTCAACTCCACCATCAGAAAGTCGTCCTCATACACCGGCAGGAACGAAACCCTATCGTCGCCTTCTTTCTGGGCGCAGAAAATACAGTCGATATCCTCCGGTATCTCCTTCGCATCATACTCCGATCTTTTGGGACTCCACAGATACTGCTCGTACGGCTTCAGGTCTGTCATACCGAAGAATGCGGAAGTTCAGGATTTAATACTGACGGAAGTCTAAGCCTTCTCTGGATAGATCCCGGTTTTCTGATCCATGAGCGAGGACTTCAGGTCGTACTCGACTTTGATGCTGTCGAAAGGAATCACAGGTCTTTTTCTACCGTTCTCTTTCTCGAAGTAGATTATCTTGTTTTCACCGAGTGTTTCAAGGTCTCTGTGGACGCTCTTGAGATCTCTGCCTAGAGTTTCGGAAAGTTCGGAGATGCTCTCGGGCTCGCTCTGTATCACTGCCTGCATAAGCTCTCTTCTCTTCGGCGTCAGAAGTTCTCTGATCCTCTCCGGGTCGCTGAACCCGACAACCACAGGATTCTTCTCTCCGTCTATCGCATCTTCAAGATTTTCCTCAGTTCTCTCCAAAGCTTCTTCCAGGCCCTGCGACTCCTTTATCAAAAGGTCTTTGCCGTAAGGTATGCTTTCGATTTCATTCTTCGACATTTTCCATCACCTCTCGTCTCCACTGCTTAAGCAGTTCAAGCAATCCTTCCTCTGTTTCTGGGTTATTTGAAATCGGTTTCGTTACTTCTTCGCCGTCTTCTACTACATGCTTGTGGTGCTTGGCAACATGAGCGTCGTTGGCGTTGTCGTACCGGACAATCAAATCGCCGTTAGCCTGGCAGGCATGGAAACGGTATTTGACACCGCTCGGAAACTTTTCCGACTCAGGCACTACCGCAGCCATCCGCTCAAGTAAAACCACATCGTTCCCAATTTCTATCTCGTCGCGCTCATCGACCAGTATCTCAACCACAGACCACTAACCCAGTACTTTGGCATTAAACGCCAAAGGTTAAAAAATTGATGGAAGAGAGAACTTCAAGGCTTCAGAGAAGGACTTGAACCTAAGTATCTAGTCCTAGATAATAGAGGCTTTTAGCACCCATGATGTCGGTCTTTCCCTCCAGATTTCCCATTCTTCCTCGCCGTACTTCTCGATTCCCTCTTCTGTGACATGTGGTTTGATCCAGTCCACTTCGAAACCTTTATTCTCGAAGACTTCTTTATAAGTTTCTTTCGACCAGAAGTAGTTTTCAATCCTAATCGGTTCTCTTTCTTCTCTCTGAGCGACCAGGATGATCTTATCACCATCTTTGAACTCCTTCTTTTCATCTGAGTGCTCAATTTTTCTGCCATATCTGAATTCATCTACAGGCCTTATTCCTCCGGTTGGAACCAGAGCACAGAATTCCCCGTCCTCGCGCAGATGATTCTTTATCTTTTCAGCCATTTCATCGAGCTGATTTCTTGTTTCAGCATAGTTCAGAAGATAAGCTGCAACAACTTTGTCAAATTTCTCACTCAACGAAAGCTCCGATATATCACTTTGTAAGTATTCTGCCCCTAATTAGTCTTGATCTTCTTTTTCCTTCGCTATCTCAATCATTTCA
Organism: Candidatus Nanohalobium sp.; assembly: GCA_042216335.1. GTDB lineage: Archaea > Nanohalarchaeota > Nanosalinia > Nanosalinales > Nanosalinaceae > Nanohalobium. The sequence goes on along the minus strand of JBDGTY010000056.1, from coordinate 29,110 downwards.
TTAGATTTGTCGACACCTATGATTTTCTCTGGATTCATTTTAGCCAGTTCTCTCGTGAAGTAACCGCTTCCACATGCTAGATCGAGAACTTTTTGATCCTCCACATTTCCAACTGCCTTAAGTAGAGAAGGCTTGGTTGAAAACTCTTTCAGAGGATCGTATCTTTCACTATAATCTTCAGCTATACTGTCATACTCTGCCATAACCGGATTTACTTATCAAGCATTTAACAAGTTAGGTTACAGCTGCTAAAGAGCCACCAAGTTAATTTTCTCGACTATTCTCCAAGACGAACCCAAAGATCAAAGAGAAGACTCCACTGTTCCAAAAGACCTGAAACTCGACTTTAAGCGAGAGTTTGCCACCAATAAATGACAAACTTTTTACATGTGGAGATTTAATTTAGTGTATGAACTCAGAAAGCCCGGAGTACGCAATGGTTGTTTTGAAACCGGATGCTATCGAGAGAGGGCTTGAGGACGAAGTTTATGACAAGTTAGAGAGCGCGGGTTTTTCCGTTGAACACACAAGCCAGAAGGAGTTGAGTAGAGAGGATGTCGGCCGTCAGTACGCTCACGTAGCCCAAAAAGATGATCTGGACAACAACGTGGTTTGGGGAATCCACGAGTATTTAGATGGCAGAGAAGTTGAAGCAGCAGTACTGAACTGTGAAAACCTAGAAGACAACCCAACGGAAGTCTTGGAAACAGCTGTAGGAAGTTCTCCATATCCAGAGAAGGAAGATCCTGACAGCATCAGAGGAGCAGCAGTAAATAATCCTGAAAGTCCTTTCTACGATAAGGATTGGATTCGGCTCTATGACTCCAGATCAGCAGATAGAACAGGTGGAGAAGGAGTCAGAAATCTTGTCCACTTTCCGGAGAGAGGTGAAGACGTAGATGAACCAAGGTTCGATGATGAATTCGAAAGAGACCTAGACATCTACTTCGGCGAGAATACAGATACAGAAAACTCAGAAAACATCAACTCAGAGATAAAGAAAATAGTTTAGCTATCTAGAAAAGGCCTAAATCGTTGACTTTCTCTGCCAGTTTCTCCTGGAAGCCTCTCTGCGGCGGTTCCTCACCTTTGATCCTGTAGGCCACGTCTTCAATCCTGTTCGATGCACTGGAGTTCGGCTTGTAGGAAACAACTGGCTCCCTGAGTGCTATACCTTCCCTGACGTGCTTGTGGTCGGGTATCTCGCCGATTATCTCGGTGTCGATGACCTCCTTGACATCTTCACGGGAAACCTCTGCCTGCTCTCCTCTGACACTATTTAGAACTAGTCCAAGGATGTCTCTGTCCATCTGTTCGGCCAGTTTCTTGGCTCCTAGACAGTTGGTCAATGCTGGGAGTTCCGGCTCTGCGACCAGTAGTACTTCATCCGAGGCCTCTATACCGGCTTCTACTTCTTCTCCGATCCCCGCTGCGGTATCGATCAGTACATAGTCCTTGTCGCCGAGGAAGTCGACGATCGCATGCCTCAGCTTTTCTGCGTCAGCGTTGAAGTCCAGTATGCTTGCTGGCAATACTGAGACACCTTCACTGTGTTTTGTGACTGCCTGTGTTATGTATGCGTCTCCCTGCAGTACGTCGTTGAGCGATACGTCCTGGAATCCGAGGCCGAAGTGCTGTGAGATGTTGGCTCCGGAGAAGTTCCCGTCGATGATGAGGACATCCTCGCCCTGCTGGGCCAGAGAGGTGCCGAGATTCGCTGTTACAGTTGTTTTACCGACCCCTCCCTTTCCAGATACTACAGAGATTATGCGAGTCATCAAGCTAAGTTTCTCAGGCTTTCAATAAAAACCCTTTGAAAAATTCACCGGAACCTGTTCAGGATGTTCTGGAGGAAGCCGTTCTGCTCAAGATCAGGCTCGTAATCAAGCTCCGCAAGGTCAGCAGCCACCTTCTTGAACCGCTCAGAAACATGGTGGTCCGGTGCATGATGCACAACAGGCTTCTTGGCCGACAAAGCCTCCTCAACCTTCTCATGGTGAGGAACCTCCATCAATACCTCGTAGCCGATCATGGACTCGACCTCTTCCTTATCCAGCTCCGAATCATGGCCCTTAACCATGTTCAGAACCACTCCAGTGATATCAGTACCTGCCTCCTCCGCAACATTCACCGTTTTCAGTGCGTCAGTCACTGCGGGAAGGTTGGGATTCGTCACGACAAGAACTTCGTCCGAAGCCTCAATAGCATTGATTGATTCATTTCCGAGTCCTGCGGCCGAGTCAACAAGTACGAAGTCCGGCTCGCCGACAGTATCGAGAAGTACATCACTCAGATTTTCTGGAGAGGTGTCCCTGAGATCTTCAACAGAAAGCCCGGCAGGTACAACCCTGAGACCGGAGTCATGGATGTACATAGCCTCGGTTATATGCGCGTCGCCCTTCAATACGTCGTGCAGTGTCTTGGGGTAGAGCGGTATGCCTATATGGAAACCCAGGTTCGGGTTCGTCAGGTTGGCGTCGAGAACAACAGTGTCAGCGCCGAACTCGCTTAAAGCCGCTCCTATATTCGCTGTGGTCGTGGTTTTGCCGACCCCTCCCTTTCCACTACTAACGCATACTAACCGGGTCATTGTATGTGAATGGTTACAATCCAGCATTTAAAATACTAGTGAGGATGCAAGAAGAAGGTCACAAATTGAAATAAGTTGCCGGAATAAACCCCTACATGGCCCAAGAATTCGCGGAAAGACTCAAACAGATAGAACAAAAATGGCAGAAAAAATGGGAAGAAGCCAGTCTTCACAAAGCAGAGAAGAACGAAGACAAAGAGAAAAAATACATCCTGGACATGTTCCCGTATCCTTCCGGACGGATGCACATGGGCCACGGAAGAGCATTCTCACTTTCCGACGTTTACGCCAGATTCAAGTCAATGCAGGGCTACAACGTGATGCATCCTATGGGCTGGGACGCCTTCGGAATGCCAGCGGAAAACGCAGCGATCGACCGAGACATTGATCCTGGCAAGTGGACGTTTGACTGTATAGACGATATGCGGGATGAGTTCAAGCGACTTGGATTCTCACTTGACTGGGATAGAGAGATTACAACTTGCGAGCCAGAATACTACAGATGGGATCAGTGGATCTTCCTAAAGATGCTAGAAGAAGATATCGCATATAGAGACGAGGCAGAAGTTAACTGGTGTCCAAGCTGTGAAACGGTACTAGCGGACGAGCAGGTTGAGGACGGCCTCTGCTGGAGATGTGACTCAGTAGTCGATCAGAACAAGAAGATGGAGCAGTGGAAGCTCGCTATCACAGACTACGCTGACGAGCTTGTTGACGATCTTGAGAAACTGGACGGCTGGCCGGACAAAGTTAGGGAGATGCAGGAGAACTGGATAGACAGAAGCACCGGAGCAAGGATAAACTTTTCCACAGAACTTGGAGAACTTGAGGTCTTCACGACACGGCCCGACACAATCTTCGGAGCGACATACATGGCTCTAGCTCCAGAGCACGAGATGGCGGAAGAGATAGCAGAGGAAAACGAAGAAGTTGCAACTTATATAGAAGAAGCGAAGCAGAAGAGCGAGGAAGAAAGAAAGGAAAAATCCAAGGAAGGAGTATTCACCGGAAAGCACGCCGAAAACCCATTCACAGGCGATGAAATCCCAATCTATGTGGCCGAGTTCGTTTTAGAGGATGCAGGCACCGGTGCGATCATGGCCGTTCCAGCCCACGATCAGAGAGACTTCGAGTTCGCCCAGGAACACGATATAGATGTTCAGACAGTAGTCCAACCAGAAGAAAAACACAGCTTCGAGGAAGACGGTGCATGGGAAGGAGACGGAGAGCATATCAACTCGAAGTTCCTGAACGGCCTTGATAAGGAAGAGGCGATTGAAAAGATAGTAGAGAAGATCGAAGAAAAGGGAATCGGCGAGGAGGACACCACCTACAAGCTGCGTGACTGGCTGATCTCCCGGCAGCGCTACTGGGGAACACCCATCCCGATAGTCTACTGTGATGACTGTGGCGCAGTACCTGTTCCAGAAGAAGACCTGCCTGTCGAACTGCCGGACGATGTTGAGTTCACGGGCAGAGGAAATCCTGTAGAAACTTCAGACTCATTTATAGAGACTGAATGTCCAGAATGTGGCGGACCAGCAGAAAGGGAGACAGACACGATGGACACATTCATCAACTCCTCATGGTACTTTCTCCGTTACTGCTCACCAGACTTCAAGGAAGCTCCATTTGACGAAGAAAGAACAGATTACTGGATGAACGTTGACCAGTATGTAGGCGGGATAGAGCATGCCACGATGCACCTTATCTATGCTAGATTCTTCCAGAAGTTCTTGCGAGATCAGGGAATGGTGGAAGACGATGAACCGTTCGAGAAGCTCCTCACACAAGGAATGGTCAACCATCCGGCTTACAAGTGTCCGGATCACGGATGGATATACCCGGAGGAGGTTGAAGACGAAAATATCTGCAGTAAATGCGGAAAAGAAGTCGAAGTAGAGACAATTAAGATGTCAAAGTCCAAGAACAATGTCGTCCGGCCATCAGAGCTTGTAGAAGAATATGGAGCTGATACGGCAAGACTATTTATCCTGAGTGCCTCGCATCCCTCCAAGGAACTTGACTGGTCAAAGGATGGCGTCCAGGCGTCATATGAGATGCTTGAGAGGGTAGAAAGATTGGTAACTGAAAACGACGAACTACTGACAAGTGAGAAACCAACTCTTGAGGATGCAACTCTCCAGGACAGGATAGTTTCAAGCAGAATCCAGAGAGCAGTCGAGAACACAACAGAGAAGATAGAGAATTACGAGTTCAATCTCGCAGTAAGCGAAATCGATAAACTGTTGACAAAGCTTTACTGGTACAGACAGAGAAATCCAGAACCAGAGATATTTACTCACGGCGTCAAGACTCTTGTCAAGTTGATAGCACCGTTCGCACCACATCTTGCAGACGAACTATGGAATGAATTAGAGGAAGGCTTCCTCTACGAATCAGAATGGCCTGAAGTAGACGAAGAACTCCTAGATGAAGAGGCAGAGAAAATCGATGAATACTTCAGCAGGGTCGCGGGCGATATCAGAGAAATCCAGGACATGCTCGACTCCAAGCCAGAGAAAGTCAAAGTCATCAGCGCAGCAGACTGGAAGTATGACGCATTCCAAGAGATAGAGGAAAACCTGGAGCTCGACGACATCGGAGCCATCACAGGCAAAGTAATCGGCGCAGGATTCAAGGATCACGCAGATACAGTCAATCAGAAGGTTCAGGACGCGTACCAGAATCCTGGAAAGTTCAGGAACCAGCTGATGGAGCGGAAAATCGAGAAGGAAGCACTGAAAGCAAACAGAGAGAGATGGAAAGAAGAGTTCAACCTGGAAGTAGAGATAGAGCCCGAGGAAGATTCATCCGAGGACAAAGCTGACAGGGCAGAGCCCGGGAAACCTGCGATTGTGATGGAATGAATTTAGCGGATGAATTGGAAGTGTACGATCCTCGCAGGTATATGGCCGTAATCAGTGTACTGAATTATCGGGACGCAGCCACAGCGGACGATATTGATTATTTTAGCCACGCTCACCCATCTCTTGAACCCGAAGTTGAAGGGCTTCACGAACTTGGTATAGTGGAATAGTTTGAAATGGAAAAGAAATCAAGTATAGACCCTCAGACAAATATGAAGAGGATTTTACTGAGATAGGAGAAATAGTTCAATTGAAAACAACGAGAAATGGGAAAAGTGGAAATCTCAGATCTAGATGAAGAAAGAGCAGATAGTATTGGATGGATAACCTAGCATCACAAACTCTTCACGGCAAAGCATAATTTCCCTAAACTCTAGTTACTGGATGCTGCTTTCAAAAAGTAATTGCCATCCTCTCTAGCGAACATTATCTCTGTCCGATAGCCTTCTTCGCTCAGTATATCTTCTATAGAAGAGAGTTGTTGATCTCCGTGAGCCTCGACATATAGTAGAGCTTTCTCTGCTAAAGTTTCCTCCATTCCCTCTAATACCTGTGTTTCATGACCTTCTGTATCTATTTTCACTATGTCCGGCGGCGGAATATCCAGACTATCTAATTTCCTTGTATCCACTGATACTGTGTTTTTGCCGTTCTGAGTTAAACTTTCAGTGCCATTCGGCCCTCTCTTCAACTCTAGTTCTCCTTCTGCATCCCTATTTGATATTGCGTACTCGAAAACTGATGCCTCAATACTATTCCTATCTAGATTTTTCCGCAATTCATCAGCAGTTAAAGGATCAGGCTCAAACGAAAATGCCTCTGCACCTTCACGAGCCATTATGCAGGTAAAAAACCCCAGGTTTGCTCCCACATCGTAAAATACATCACCATCTTCAAGCTCAGAGATGGCATCTTCGTAGATGGCTGATTCTGTTTGGAAAAAGTATTCTGCCTCCCAATAGCCTCTAAGAAAAGAAGATCGATACTTGTAGGTCTCCCCATTGATCTCATACTTAGCTTCCCCTCTAAGATAAGAAACTGCAGAGTTCAGAACCATGCCTAAGTTCTCTATATGTTCACCAAGCGACATACTAGTACCTCTTCAAACTCTCCTTAAGGTCCTGATCCAGGTGTTTGTCGACCTCTACTTCTACATCCATTTCCTTCAAGGCTCTTCGCTGTGCGTGGGCCAGTTCCTCCAGTTTTTCTATCCTCTTGTTCATCTGTGCCATTGCGACCCAGATCTGGCCTATGGGTGCATTCTCGGCCTCCATGTAGACTTCTTCGTGTTGTTCGGTTTCGAGTAGAAGTGAGTCAAGTGATTCCTGTACTTTTTTCGGCAGGCTCTCCATCCAGCTCATATACACAGTTTTTCGCCTGAAAGCTTAAAATTTTACCAGCAACTGAAAATTCGATAACTGTGAGAAAGAAGCTCAACCTTCTCGGCCTCATCGCAGTCTCGGCATTCATAGCGTACAAGAGCCTGGCACCGGTTCCGGCTGGAAAACCAGCGACCGGATTCGTGCCTCTGCACTTCCTGGCCTACGCAGTCCTCGGCGGCGCATTCCTCATCAACTTGCACGACAGAGACCGGATGTACCTCGAGGCATTCGCCGCGGCCTTCTTCTTCGGCTTCGGCATCGAACTGATACAGGGAACACTTTCCTACAGGTTCTTCGGCTGGAACGACGTCCTGATGAACTTTCTGGGCGCTTCAGTAGTTCTCCTTGACAGGCCTGTCAACCTGATCGACCATGTGGTCTCTTTCCAGGACTTTGTGGTCGATACGGCGGCAGAGAAAACCGGTTTATAACTTTTCCAGAGTAACCTTTGACATGGCACTGGAAAAAGGAGACCTTGTCCTCATCGACTACGTGGGCAGGGCGGACGGCGAAATATTCGACCTCAGCAGCGAGGAAAAAGCACGTGAAAACGACGTATACCAGGAAGAAAGAGAGTACAAACCCATCCCGGTACTGGTCGGAGAAGACTACATCGTGGAAGGCCTCGAGGAAAAAGTCAAGGAGATGGACGTAGGAGAGGAAGCAGAAGTTGAAGTTCCTGCGGAGAAAGCTTACGGCGAAAGGGAAGCAGAAAACATGGAAACCTTCCCAGAAAAAGAGTTCAAGAAACAGGACGTCAACGTGAACGTAGGCGAAAGAATCATGGTCGGAAGAAAACAGGGACGCGTCATCTCAAAAGGATCAGGAAGAGTCAGAATCGACTTCAACCACCCACTCGCAGGAAAAGAGCTAGAATACTGGGTAAAAGTACAGGAAAAGATCGAAGACGACGAGGAAAAGGCAGAGTACATCTTCAACTACCGTCTCGGCCACGGAGACATCAAATTCGACGGAAACAAAGCAACGATCATCCACACCCACGAAGACGATGACCACAGCCACGAACTCCCTGAAGAAGCCAAGGAAGGAATCAGAAACGAGATCACGGAGTACACAGGCATAGAGGAAGTCGAATTCGAGGAGTAGACCATATTTTGGCCGGTCTTTTTAAGCAGGTCCTGACTTTCTTCATTCATGGATCTGCTGCTGGACGAGAGTATTCCAAAATCGGTCGAAGAAGCGCTGGAAGATAAAGGGATAGAGACCGGCAGGTTCGAAATCGGCGCGGAAGATAGCGAGGTAATGAGCTATGCCATCGAGAACAAGGCGCCGGTTATCACAAGGGATCAGGGCGACTTCGTCAGACTGGGCCACGAACTGGATCACCTCGGAGTTCTACTGGACAAACAGATGCACTTGAGAAAAGATACCGACTTAGTGGCAAAAACAGTGAAATACATGATTGAAGAGATCCCTGAAGAAGACCTGTCAAACAGTGTGTGGTATTTATCCAATTTCTATGGTCGTTAAGCAGTGGCCGCTTCTTCGCTGTTCTCCCTGTATTTTTCCATGAACTCTACAGCAGCTGCAACATCTTCAACGTCAACAGTCGGAAGTTCTTCGGCTATCTCCTCGGCACTCATATCTCTTACAGTATACATCTCGTAGACCTGCTCAGCAGAAACTCTCGTGCCTTCAATCCTAGGCTTACCACCCAAAGTATCCGAAGTCGAAACAATCTCAGCCACCAAGTTCACACCACATGAAAGACAGAAACGTCCAGACTTAATACCTTTATGCACATCAAAATGGATTTAAATTTCAGAGATACCAAATTTGTCACATGGTTTCTGGCTTTGAAGGCACGATGCAGCAGATGGCTCTTATTGATACTTTGACAATGTTTCTGCCTTTCATCATCTCTCTCGGAGTAATCTCGGGAACTTCCTATCTACTGCTGGGCAGATCAGAAATGATAGAGCAGAGAGAAAACAGCAAGATAGTCAGAATAGGAATTTCTACGGCATTAGGCCTTGTTCTGGCCTTTACTGCGACACAGATCCTGATGACCTCATTACTGCTATAACTCTGCCAACTTCAGCAGATAAGTAGTCGCATACTTCTCGAAACCAAGACTCTTCGCCAGGTTAACTGAATTTCGCCATTTCTCCAGAGTCCTGTAGCAGGGAATCAGATCTTTCTCAAGTGCGTCTCCAGCTGCTTTCGATACCACTTCTTTTCCAAATCCCTCACCGCGATACTCTTCCGATACAAAGACTCCTGTCAACTACTCCGACCTGAAGGACGGAGCTTGTGATTGAGGTGGAAACCAAATCCTATGCAAATACAGACACAATTTAATTACCAGTCGATTCGAAGAACTTGGAAACAGAACTTCTTTCCAGAGGTTCTTACTCATCCATCGCTGATTCAAAGGCCAGTTGACCGTGACCTTTGCGTTGAAAGAACAGAACAAGGTTTCAATCGTTCTGTCAACCCTCACGAGTATGCTTTTGCCTTCAACGCAGAATTTCAGGTTTTCAGATACGGAAGCGTATCTCCGAAAAGCTGTTTTCATCTGCTTCCGCAGATGTGCCTTTGTTCGGAAGCTATCCGCTCAAAAACCTATTGACTAAGAACAAATACTCCGCAGAATTTAAAAATCTTAGCTCGTTTCCCCTCCGAGCTAAAGCACGGAGTCTCCACGAGGTTTCAGGAGGAAAGCCGGGCCTAGAACCTCGTCAACATCCAGCCCTTTGTCTTCGAGAGATCTTTTGGATACCTCCAGCCGAGGCAGATATTTTTCAAGTTCCTGGACTCTCGGAAGAACTTTGGAACTACAGGATATTATCTTTCCACCGCTCCTGACGAAGATGTCAACATCTGTTTCCTCCTGATCTTCGCTGTAGCTAGTTGTTTCTCTGCGGATGAAGATTTCCGATCTCGGGTTCTCCATCAGCTCTGGTGTGCAGCCGAGGCTCTTGGCGTAGAACTTGTTGATCCTATCCAGTGTTTTTTGTTTCATGATTAGCTGTTGTAGCTCTTGGACATAAAATTGACGGGTCGAGGCCCTGAAGCATTTTTATATAGTTTAGTGAGTACTGTATTTACAGAAAAGAGTGGTCCTCTGATGGAAGATTCTATAAATGAAGCAAGGCGGGAAGGTTCTGATTCGGTACCTCAGTCAAAGCAGAAAAACCATGATATTGACGATGAGCTTGAGGACTTGATAGAGCAAAGAAAGGCTGATATCAAGGTTATCGGGACCGGTGGAGCCGGGAACAATACTATCTCCAGGCTTGTCGAGGTCGGCATCGAGGGATGTGAGACCATCGCCATGAACACCGATGCCCAGGACCTTCTGTACGCAAACGCCGACGAAAAAGTACTGATAGGAAAAGAACTGACCGGAGGACTCGGCGCCGGAGCGGATCCAAAGGTCGGAGAGGAATCGGCAAAAGAATCCCAGCAGAAGATAAAGCAGCAGGTCGAAGGCAGCGACATGGTCTTCATCACCTGCGGTCTCGGAGGAGGAACAGGAACCGGCTCCGCACCCGTCATCGCTGAACAGGCCAAGAAAGAAGGAGCACTCACAGTAGGAATCGTCACACTCCCATTCGAGATGGAGGGCCAGGCACGACAGGAAAACGCAGAATACGGACTGGAAAGAATGGAAGCAACAGTCGACACACTCATCGTAATACCAAACGACAAGCTTCTCGAAATCGTCCCAGACGTATCACTCAACACCGCTTTCAAGATCGCGGACGAGATACTTGTAAACGCAGTCAAAGGAGTAACAGAGCTTGTTACAAAGCCGGGACTGGTCAACCTCGACTTCGCAGACATCCGAGCAGTCATGGGAGAAGGAGGAATCGCCATGATAGGAATGGGACAGAGCGACACAGACTCCAGAGCAACGGAAGCAGTGCAGAAAGCGCTCAGCAACCCATTGCTCGATGTTGATATCGAGGGCGGTAAAGGCGCACTCGTCAACGTAACAGGAGGAACCTCGCTAAGTTTGAACGAGGCACAGGAAGTTGTAAACACGGTATCCGGCAAACTGGACGACTCCGCCAAGATCATCTGGGGAGCACAGGTCAGAGAAGACATGGAGAACAGCCTCCAGTCGATGATCATCGTCACAGGAGTAGACAGCCCTCAGATCTACGGCCCTGAAAAAACTCACAGCGACGAGTACGAGGAAGAGATTGAGCAGGAGCTTGGAGTAGAGTTTATCTAGAGTCTCTCCACACCATATTTTCAGTTTTTCTCTTTCATCCATGTAAAACGGATTTATAAAATTTCTCTCTACTTCTTTCTATATAACCCGTTTGAACCACTTTTTGGTGGGAGGGAACTAGCACAAGTTTTAGAATGGTCTAGTTCTCTTTACGGGTTTATTAGGTGAAACATCGGGATGGATTTCGAGCCGCGTAAGTGGAAGAATGAAGCACTGGAAAAGCTGAGGGAGTACAGGAGAGTCCTTAAAATCTCCGAGAAACCGGATAGAGAGGAGTTCGAGATGAGTGCCAAGGTTACCGGCGCAGGCATCGTGATAGTCGGTTTGATAGGCTTCATCTTCTACATGGCTTCGAATCTGCTGCCTAACGTGATCGGGTGAAAATAAAGAATGATACTTACTGCAAGGACGACGCGTGGAAGAGAAAAGACCGCTATCAATGCGATGAGAAGTCAGATCAAAAGCCAGAACCTCGACATTAAAGCGGTTTTCCACCCGGACGACCTGAAAGGATACATCTTCATCGAAGGAAAGGAACAAGACATCAGGGACCTGGTCAACGACTCCAGAAACGCCCGGGGAGTATTAGATGAAGAAGTACCTGTCGACGAAATCGAGAAATACCTCAGTGAGGAACAGGAAGAAATCAAGATCGAAGAAGGAGACATCGTCGAAGTAATCTCAGGGCCTTTCAAGGGAGAGGAAGCCAAGATCGAGAGAGTAGACGACACCAACCGCGAAGTAACCATCGAACTGATCGACGCAGCCGTACCTATCCCGACAACGGTCGACATCGACACAGTGAGGAGAAAAGCAAACCAGGGATAAAACACAGAAAAACAATATTTCAAAACACGAGATGATCAATTATGGGAGATAAGACCACTATATCAACACTTGTGGAAGGAGGCGAAGCCTCCGCTGGGCCGCCGCTAGGCCCAGAGCTAGGACCTCTACCTGCAGACGTAGGAGAGGTTGTATCAGCAATCAACGACAAAACCAAGGACTTTGAAGGCATGGAAGTACCTGTCGACGTAGAAGTCGATGAGGAAACCGGAGACTTCGAGATAGAAATCGGAACACCTCCAGTCGCCCAGCTAATCTTCGACGAACTGGGGATCGACGGAGGATCCGGAGAGCCAAACAGGGAAAAGGTAGCAGACATGGACTTCTCCACCGCATGTAAAATCGCAAGGATGAAGTCAACGGACCTGCTTGCCATGGACCTAAGAGGCGCAGTCAAAGAAGTCATCGGTTCCGCGAACTCGGCCGGAATCACGGTCGACGGCAAAGATGCCTACCAGGTCGGACAGGAAATCGATGAAGGAAAATACGACGACCAGCTAGAAAACGAGGAGGGGATCTAAATGGAATTCCAAGACGCAATCGAAGAAGCAGTTGAAGAATCGGAGGAAAGAGGATTCACGGAATCAGTAGACCTGATCTTCAACTTCAGAGACGTAGATCTATCCGATCCTAACAACCGCTTCAACGAAGACATCAAGCTGCCTTACCAGGCAGACGAAGAGATCAAGGTCGCAGTAATCGGAGACTCAATAACAAACGAGGCAGACAACGCAGACAAGAAGATCAGCGAGCAGGAGCTCGAAGACGAGTACTTCGATAACCCTGACAATGCAAAGGATCTCGCAGAGGAATACACTTTCCTCCTTGCTGAGGCACCACTGATGCCTAAGATCGGTTCACAGCTCGGACAGGTCTTCGGCCCACGGAACATGATGCCAGACCCTGTACAGCCAGGAGAAGATCCTTCAGACGACATCGAAGACCTGAGGAACACAGTCACTCTGAGACTGAAGCAGGATCCACTTATGCAGATCAAAATCGGAAATGAAGAACAGGACCTAGGAAACGTTGCGATGAACGCAGACACGATCTACGAGTTCGTCACAGGCGAGATGCCGAAGGGCGACAACAACCTGAAATCTGTCTTAGTCAAGACTACAATGGGTCCAACAGTGGAGGTGGAAAACTGATGACGAAGATCCAAGATCTTCTAAGTTCAGCCTTCACCGGAGGTGAAGCCTAAATGGTCCAGCCAGTACCGAAGCAGATGACTCGAGAAGAGAAGGAAGAGAAAGTCGAGGAATTCAAAGAGAAGATCGAGGACTATCCCGTCATCGGCATGCTTGACATGCACAACCTTCCCTCCCGACAGCTCCAGCAGATGAAGAAGGAGATGAAGGAGTTCGCCGATATCAAGATGAGCAGGAAGACTCTGATGCAGATCGCAATCGATCAGGCAGACAAAGAAGACATCGAACAGCTCAAAGAGAACGACGCTGTACAGCCAGCTTTCATGTTCTCGGAAAAGGATCCCTTCCAGCTCTACCAGCTGATCCAGGAGAACAAGACCTCTGCGGCAGCTGAAGGAGGAGAAACAGCTCCGAACGACATCGAAATCCCTGAGGGAGATACGGGAATCGGCCCAGGACCGATGCTTGGAAAGCTCCAGCAGGCAGGACTGAACGTCCAGGTAGAAGAAGGATCAATCCACGTCCAGTCAGCAGGAGTAATCGTCGAGAAAGGAGAAGTAATCACAGAGGACGACGCGGAAATCCTCAACCAGATGGGAATCGAACCACTGGAAATCGGATTAACTCTCGACGTAGCTTACAGCGAAGGTGAACTGTTCAGTGCCGAAGAACTCGACATCGACACAGAACAGTACAGAAGTGACGTTGAATCCGCAGCAGGAGCAGCATTCAACCTCGCAGTCAACGCAGGAATCATCAACGAAACAACAGCAGAAGCGATTATCAGCGAGGCAGTCCAGAAGGCCAGGAACCTGGCGATCAGCGAAGGCCTGCCGGTCGAAGAGACAATCGAGGAAGCACTGGCCCAAGCCAAATCCAACGCAGACGGACTGGACAGCCAGATCGACCTTGACTCGGTTGACCTCGAAGATTCAGAAGAGGACGAATCCGAAGAAGAGGAATCGGACGAAGAAGCAGAGAGTGAAGAATCGGAAGATTCAGGCGAGGAGTCTGAAGAGGAAGAGGAGTAATTCCTCTACTCCCCTTTTTCCCAGATATATTTTTTCTTACAGAGAAATTATAAGTCAGCGGCTTCTAACCTGTAAGCATGAAGATATTTGCGGCCGCGGCCGTTCTTGTCGTCGCCATGGTTGCTCCTCTGGCCCTGGCACAGGAGGGCAGCGGTTCTTCAAATCCTAAGCTGGAGGTGGCGTTGCCTAATGGAGAACTAAAGAACAGCGTCAGTGTAACCCAGGATGGCAGTTTCTGGGTCAAAATAAACGGAATGAAGGAGAAGACCCATACTGTAAAACTCGTCGATCCTGATAGCGGCCAGGCTGCTTTCTCCGTTTCCAAAGAGTTCGACCCGGAGGATAACTGGGCACAGATATTCCTTAACAACCACGAGCACAGTTTAATAGGAAAATACCGTGTAAAGGTATCCGGAATCAGCGCTGAAAACCCTCCCACCGTTAATATCACTGATCCCATCGAGATAGCCGGGAGGCACCCCCGCGGATTCGAGGAGTGGATCGGTACGATGGAACTGGACAGCATTACAAGAAGTCAGGCCGCGGCGCTTTCAGCCGTCGACAGGAACTATATCAGCTCCGACTTCAACCCGATCCCGCAGGGCCAGAAGATGACCATAAGTGAGATCGTGAGGAAAACCCGCCAGCACGCCAAGCAACAGAACGGATGGGCGGAATTTATCCGAGAAGAATTCAGGCTCAGGACCAGTGACGGCATCGAGGCAAGTGAGATGGAGGGCGGCGGATTCTTCGTGACGACGAAGGGAACCTTCCTGACTTCGGGAACGCCTAACCGGGACCCTGTCAGTAACAAGGTCGCCTCAAATCACAGGAACATAGACGAGGGAGACGACTGCTACGCAGACTACGCCTACCGTCCACCCCCCTACAGAGGACTGGCAGATTACGATTCGATCAAGGCAGCGAACGCAGAACCATACAAATGCCCGGGATACATTTCAAGTATATCGAAGATACTGCCATCACAGAAGGAAGCAGCAAACCCCAAGACCTACTGCCGTAACTCGCTCTCCAGACAGGAATGCATAGACTACGTCATCAAACCCACATGTCAGAACGGTGCCGGGCCCGGAGCAGCCTGCCAGGCCATGCTCGGCAACTCCGTGGCAGGAAAACAGGACTTCGGAAAATGGAGGACCTACTGCAACACCAACTTCAACAAGGGAAAAGTGAAGCTTAACGCCACCGAGATAGTCAGCTGCATGAAGGGCTGCTACGGAACCGCAGGCATAGGCCAGAACGGCAACTTCCGTCAACCCGAACCCCAGAACGCAGCAGGCGGCATGAACTGCGGCCAGCTAGTCCAGAACTTCTGCTCCAACACCAAATACGCCACATACGTCCCCAAAACCGCCAGCGACTCACCTAACACCTGCGAGGTCAGCGTAGGATGAAAAAAGGGATGGGAAAAACCCTGACACTGGTAGTAGGGATGGCAGTAATAATGGTAGCAGCCGTAGTAGTAGGCAGCCGGTTCATAGGAAGCGTAGACGCGCTAAGAGGAAATACCGACGATGTCAAACAGTCCGGATGCGATTACCAGAGAAAACAGTACCTCAAACCCAGCACACCCTCCAGCGTAGAGATCTCCGACAGATGCGAATCATTCCAGGGAGCCCTCTCAGCACAGAAAACAAGGCTTTCGGAAAGGATCAAGGCGATAAGGAGGTTGAACCAGATAAATGAGAATAAACAGAAGGTTGATGAAGTTGTTGGGAATCCGAACTCGTGCACAGAGAAAGGCATACAGGGAAGCGGCAACTCACCGTATCTGTGCGCAGATAACGGAGAAGGACAATTGGTCCGGTACAGGTGCGCTAGTTCCGCCTCAGGAAGTAGAATCAAGGAACCAGGACAAACCGTAGGCAGCTACAGATGCGTCAGCGCCGGACCTAACTGCTCTCCCGGAGTAAGCTGCGAAGGCACAAAAGGAAATATAATCTACTACTGGCAGCAAAAATAGATCCGGCAGATCTAATCTGTTATCTGGCTTTCTGCTTTTCTGGCAGTATCAATCTGTTGAGCGACCAGATCCTCAAGCTCATCAGAATCACCTCTCCATACCGCGAATTTATACCGTTTTTCTTTCGAGAAGATCCTCCCTTCGAACCCTTCGATAGACTGTCGTCTTCCCCCAGCAACCATCTCATCGCCCTCAAAATGGCCTATCTCGTCGAAAAGAGCCGCGAAGTCCTCCTCATAGCCTTCGAGTTTTATCAGGTCGTGTAGGAACTTCGGATACCTGAGCTCGTAGCCTGAACGCCTGTAAACTGAGTAGGGCACTTCACCAACTTCGTCAAGCAGTTCTCTGAATCTTTCAAGCAGTGAGGCCTCTTGTGTGCTGTAGACCGGTGTTCCATCTCTGTTGACTGAGACGGAGGCTTCTATACGCGTCAATAACTCGTCTGAGAAATTGAGTGGAAAACCTGGACCCTCCACAGGCTTTGAGTTGTTTCTTCCCTTCATCGCTTTGACTTCAAAGCTTTCCAGAACTTTCCGGACAAGATAGATAGGCAGAAACAGGTCCTTGTTCTTCGAGTTGTAGAGCTGCTGGGCCGAGTAATCCGAGTCTTCGGCGAAGTCCTTGATACTCCCTACTTCTTCCCAGAACTCTTCAGTCTGTTCTTCAGGTAGTTTCACCCTTGCCCAGTCCGGCAACTCGTTCTTCTTCATTTGTAATGATCTATGCAGCTCGTCTTTTTAAGAGTGGGTTCGGAAAGTAGCAGTATTGGTGAATTAATCATGGAACTTGTATACGCAGCACTTACCCTGCACGAGGCAGGAAAGGAAGTTAACGAAGACAACCTTCAGGAAATCGTCGACGCAGCAGACCTGGACGTAGATGACAGCGAAGTCGCAGCACTGGTCGCAGCACTCGAAGACGTAGACATCGAGGACGCGATGGAGACAGCTGTCGCAACAGGCGCAGCACCTTCCGGCGGATCCGCAGACGAAGGCGGAGAAGAAGCAGAAGACGAAGCTGAGGAAGAGGAAGAAGACGAGGACGAAGGAGACGAAGACGAAGCTGCCGAAGGACTCGGAAACATGTTCTAAGGCAGTTCCTCTCCTTAATTCCCTCTTCTCCCTACAGTTTTCTTTTTATACCTGTTCTTCCAAACTGGAATATGAGCGTAGATATCGGAGAGATCGTGTCTACGGGCTTCAAGCGCACCTTCAAGCGCAACGGATTGATTCTTGTAGGACTGATGCTAGCCGTGAGCCTATTCAATACGGTAGCAAGTCAGTCTCTTTTCAGCCAGATACCATCACTTATGACAAGTACTGGCACGCAGATGGCGCAGGCTTACCCACTGGCAGTAGGCATGCCGGTTCCTCTGGCACTGGTTCTGCAGCTTGCCGGAGTGATCGCATCGACTGTCATCGGTATAGGAGCAGTCAGGACGCTGGTTTCCTCGGAGACCAGTAATCTTCCGAAGTCCAACTTCACAGAGAACATCCTGATGCCGTTCCTCCACCTCCTTGTCGGAGGCATAGTGTACGCGATCCTCGTATTCGCTGCACTGACAATTCCAGCAGCACCAGGATACATCCTGGCTCTTGCAGGAGTCAATACCATAGGCATAATCCTTGCAGTACTCGGAGGCGTAGTCGGTATCGGACTGATGCTCTTCCTGATGACAGCCCTGTTCTACTGGAACTTCTTCGTCATCGTAGAGGATCAGAACTTCGTGAACGCACTCCAGTCAAGCTGGGAAGCAACCGAAGACAGGAGAATCAAGCTCTTCGTCGCTGGATTCCTTGTAGTCCTGATCTCATTGATCGTGGGACTGGCATTCGGCATACCTGCGAGCATCATCAGCTTAGTAACCGGATCAACCGCACTAGGAACAGTAATCAACATGACCCCATCAGCATTCACAGGAATCTTCACGGTCGCAGCAGCCTCAGAAGCCTACAGACAGATCACGGAATAACTCTTCAATCACTTTTCTATCCTTCCTTTCTTTTTCTCCAAGAGGACTCAGATAAAAAAATCTGGCGGAAGCAACTCTCTGTATGAAAAGCCTCGACGAACTCAAGGAAGAGATAAAACAGGAAGCAAGTCAGGACCCGGACAGGTTCTTCGCCACAGAAGTACTAAGAGAAAAAGGATTCAGTCGAGGCCAGTGCTCGGAATGCGGGATGCATTTCTGGGCAAAAAACGAAGACAGAGAGATCTGCGGAGAACCAGAGTGCGGCGACGGATACACATTCATCAACGACTCTCCCACCAGCGAGACACTGACACACACCGAATCCTGGAAGCAATTCAACGAATTCATGCAGGAAAGAAACTATGCATCAATCGACAGATACCCCGTCGTGGCTCGATGGAGAGACGATGTGGAGTTCACGGGGGCATCGATCTACTGCTTCCAGCCCTACGTCGTTTCAGGCGAGGCAAAGCCGCCGGCAGACGAACTGATCATACCTCAACCCTCCCTGCGTTTCAACGACGTCGACAACGTCGGGATAACCGGGAGACATTACACCAACTTCACGATGATCGGGCAGACATGCTTCCAGCCGCCTGAAAAGTACGACAGGGATCGTTACTTCCAGGACATGTTCGAGTACACCAGTGAGTCGCTCGGAGTGCCGGAGGAAAAGATGATATTCCACGAAGAGGCCTGGGGCGGAGGCGGAAACCTCGGGCCATGCATGGAGTGCTTCATCGACGGCCTGGAACTATGGAACCAGGTCTACATGCTCTACAAGCGGACACCGGACGGATACGAGGAACTAGATCTCCAGGTCCTCGACATGGGGATGGGACACGAACGAATCACATGGCTCAGTAACGGCACAGAGACCAGCTACGAATCCGTCATGCCGGAAACCATCGAGAAGATGAAGCAGAGGACAGGCCTCGAAACCGACCAGGAAATATGGGAAAAATTCCTGCCACACAGCTCAGAACTCAACGTCGACGAAGTAGACGACATAGACGCAAAATGGAAGGAGATCGCCGAAGAGATCGGAGAGGACGTCGACGAGCTTAAAGAAGAGATAAAACCGGCCGCTGCACTCTACAGCATCGCAGAACACACCCGCTCACTCATCTTCGCCCTGGCCGACGGCAAGATACCTTCAAACACCGGAGGAGGCCACAACCTCCGGATGATCTACAGGCGAGCACAGGACTTCATCGAAAAATACGGCTGGGACCTGGAACTAGCTGAAGTTGCTCGATGGAACGCTGAAGAACTTGAGCCGATGTTCCCTGAACTGCTTGGATCCATGGACGAGATAGAGGAGATCCTCGAAGTGGAGAAGGAGAAGTACTACGCCGCACGAGAAAAGGCGGAGATGAAACTTTCCGAACTCTCAGAGCAACCCTCACTCGATAAAATGATAGAGCTGTACGAGTCACACGGCGTCTCCCCCGAGATGATGGAAGAGGCAGGTTTCGAGGTACCGGAAGACTTCTACATGAAGATCGGGGAGGAAGACGAGGCAGTTAAACAGGTCGAGGAAGACTTCGACCTTGAAGGAGTTCCTGAGACGGAGAAACTTTACTATGAGAGGCGCGAACCGTACAGAAAGGACGGAGAAGTTGAGCATTTCGACTTCAAGGCCGAGGTCGTGAAGATAGTAAACGATGAATGGATAGTCCTGGACAGGACGATGTTCTATCCTCAGGGCGGCGGCCAGATGCACGACGTCGGAAAGATAAACGGGTTCCAGGTGGAGGATGTGCAGAAGCAGTCGGGAGTGGTACTCCATCAGGCACCGGAGCACGAATTAACTGAAGGGCAGAGTGTGAAAGGTGTCGTCAACGGTGAGAAAAGGAAGCAGTTGACCCAGCACCACTCCACAACCCACATGGTCAACGCTGCAGCACGGGAAGAACTCGGCGAACATATCTACCAGGCCGGCGCCAACAAGACACTGGAAAAAGCCAGGCTGGACGTAACACACTACGAGAAGCCGTCGAGAGAAACACTCGACGAGATAGAGGCCCATGTCAGAAAGATAATTGAAGAAAACCATACGATAAACGTACTTGAACTACCGAAGTCCGAGGCCGAGCAGAAGTACAGCTTCAGAATCTACCAGGGAGGCGCACCACCCGGCAACAATATCAGATTGATTGACATAGAAGATGTCGACATCGAGGCCTGCGGAGGAACACACTTAACTCAGACCTCCCATGCAGAAGAGTTCGTACTGACAGGCTGCAAAAGGATTCAGGACGGAGTCATCCGACTGGAGTACAAGGCAGGAGAAGCCGCCAGAGAATTCCAAGAAAGCCTCGAGGAAAGGATGGCGGAGATCTCCGATATCCTGGGAGTACCGCTCGAGACCCGTCCACGGCTCGCCCAAAGAGAGCTATGCGACACTTTCTCGGTCGAGCCAGAACAGCTTGTCGACACCGTGGAAAGGTTCCAGGAAGAGATAGAGGAATACAGAGAAAAGATCGGAAAACTTTCTGACTTCCTAGGAGATGATATGCAGTTTGAGGAAACAGAAGGCCAGAAAGTAGTGGAGAAATCCTGGAAACTGTTCGAGAAGAGGAAGGAAGGTGAGAAAAAGGTCGAGGAGCTTGAGTCAAGAATCGAGGACTTCCTCGAAGAAGAGATCGAGAAGAACGATCTAGAGGAGATAGAGGCAGAAGTTCCGACGGAGAACGTCGGCATGCTGATCCAGGTCGCCCAGAAACTTTCCAGGAAACATGACAACTGCATTACATTGATCGGTGAAAAAGGAGCAGTCTCTGCTTCACAAAATGATGAAAGCGCTCGAAGAAAACTGGAAAAGTACTCTGACAATGTACAAGGCGATAAGGAGTTTGCGAAAGCTTTCGATATCTAATCTGCACCGAGAAGCTTCCTGACAGCCTTCCAGAACCTTTCCCCAAAAGTTTCTTCCCTCAGTTGCCATCTGAGGCTGTTTTCCACCCTGAAGTACCTCTCTCCATCTTCGAGCATCGTGAAGGCAGTGTCGAGAGCCTTTATCTCTTCAGATAGGTTCTCGACCCGTTCTTCGTCCCGCGATATGATAGGGTTTACGTCGGCGTAGACGTTGTTCCCGGACCCTTTCTCGAAGTAATCGGTGTAGTCAGATAGTTTCCGGGCTGCTGCACCTTCAACGTTGTTCGAGAGGATGATACGGGAGTTTCCGAAGCTGTAAGGAACTACGACATCCACCGGCCTTCTGTACCGGAAACTGTGGTACCTGGCGAATTTTCCGTCTTCGCTTCCTCTGTACACCAGCTCTGAGTCTCTGAGCTGCCCGAGAAGCTCCTGGCTGTAGCCGTCATGTTCCCTTTCTCCGCGAGGATGTTCCTGACCTGACATGCCGGGAATAAATAGATCGCAGATTAGAATTAAAAAGTTGTTCTAGAAGCATTTTGCTGCGAGATCGCCCGGATTCCTCATGGCGGAGCACACCGCGTTCTTTATTGATTGCCTGTCTGCTTCAGCTGTTCTCAGTGAGTAAGGCACCCTTCTACCTCTCATAACTCCTGGCTGATCGCCGACCACAAGCGCTGCCGGAAGCGAAAGATTGTAGCTGGCTGCAAAGGCTGATTCCGTCCTGTCTATGAAATTGATGTAGACCCTGTCGTTGAACTCAGCCGTCAAAGATTCAAGGTTCTGAAATTCGGATGCGTTGTCTCTGTAGATGGCGTTGACGAATACCTTCTTTTTGTTGACCGCGAGGTAGGCCTGTTCTCTTATTGAGAGGCCGAAACTGTCCTGGCTGTACGTCTGGGATGGCAGCGTGGCGTTAATCCTCTGCTGGTCCTGGTTACTGGCTCCACCTCCTATCTGTGAGTTCGTAACTACTATGGATAGGGCCGGCGCTCCGAAACCTACCGCCACCATCAATCCGATCGCTACCAGTCCGTACTGTTCAAGTTTGCTTTTCGCCATCTTCTCTCTAAGACGTTTTTGTGTGGGAAAGTTAAAGAATGTTGGACTTTCTACCCTTGTTATGATTGTAGGACTGAACATCGAGGCGATCGATGCAGAGAAAGGAGCAGGCGCAGGAAACAACATCCAGGTAAACTACGAACCCAAGATAAAAGAGGTCAGCGAGGCCAGCGTAGACGCTATAGACGACAAAGTAGCACGCATCGACTTCAGCTTCGCAGTGAACTACATGGCAGGCGGAGAAAAAGCCGCACACATCACAATGGACGGCCACGTACTCTGGAGAGGCAACGTCGACCAGATAATCGAAAGCTGGGAGGAAAACGGACAGATACCGGAAGAAGTCAACATCCCACTCATGAACGAGATGTACCGCAAACTCCTATCAGAAGCCGTCGGAGTAGCCAACACACTCAACCTCCTCCCACCCATCCCGACACCGAAAGTCCAGAAGGAGTAAACTCCGGCAATTTTTCTATCCTTCCTTTAATTTTCCAGACAGTTTTTTACACAATCGTTCCTAAAACAGCATTATGAACAACTACGAGGAGATACTGAACGATCTTGAGGATCAGGTTGAGAAGACGCAGCAGGAGTTCGAGCAGGTGAAGGATGAGACTTCCCGTGAGAAGCAGCAGAAGGCCGAGGAGTTGATTCAGGAGATCAAGGGCCAGATTGAGTTTCTCGAGGAACAGATGGATGAACAACAGTAAAGTTTTTATTGACGTGAACAAAAAACTGTACTGTTATGAGACGACTTGACCGAAACGACGGCAGCGGCGACATGTTCGAACAGATGCAGAAGATGATGGAAGAACTTCAGAACAAGGGCATGGGATTCGCCAGCGACCTGACACAGAGCACACCCATCGACATAAGAGAGGAGGACGGCCAGCTGATAGTCTCGGCCGACATGCCCGGCGTGGAGAAGGAGGAGATCAACGTTAAGGCCGACGAAGACTCGGTAGAGATATCGGCAGAGTCCTCGGCCGAAGTCAAGGAGGAGAACGAGAAATACCTGAGAAAGGAGAGAAGAAGCAGAAAGTTCAGGAGAACAGTACCATGGCCCAAGAACATCGACCCGGACACAGTGACCGCCGAGTACGAGGACGGAGTACTCGAAGTATCAGCCGAAGTCGACGAAGAAGGAGGCAAAGAAGTCGAAGTCGAGTAACTAACTCCTTACTATCTTCACATCCTCTTTCTCCACGACCTCCAGATCAAAGCCGAACTCTCTGATAACCTCCATGTTTGTCTTCACATGATCAGTAACTTCAGGTATCGAAACCTCTCCACCAGCCAAAGCCAGGAAAACCAGCAGCTGATCCGCCATATACTCGTCAACCACCGCACCAGAAGAACGAAAACTTCGGAAATCTTCCACAACCTCTAACGCAACATCCTCGGAGCGCTTGCCCTGCTCACCCAGAGCATCAAAACCAGCGACAGAATCCCCGTAGACTGCCTTGACGAGGAGCGAGGAGCCGGTCGAGGCGGTTTTCTCGTATTCAACGTTCTTCTCTACTGGAGTTGAGGCATGGTCGTCCTTCAGCATCCTTGCGGCCTCGTCCGCCTGCCTATCCGCCACCTGCTGACTCTCCAGACTCCTAGAAGCTTTGGAATAGATCTCGAACTTCTGAAGCTCTCCTCTTTCCACAAGTTCGATAGGTTCCAGAGAATAATCCTCCGTTTCCAGAGTCGCTTCCCCATCGCCCTTCGGATAGTATCCGGTCTCTTCCAGTTCTACTCCAGCATCCAGACCATATTTTCGCAGTAGCGGCAGCTTGACGTGCTTGAAGTAGTTAAATGTAGGCGACCACTTCACGTCAGTACCCCCCTTCGCCGCGAACCTGAAAGAATCTGAGAACTCAGTGGTTATCGGCAGAACGGTGTCGAACAGCAGCGTTATGCTTCCAGCCGTCCCGATATTCGATGTGAACGATTCGTTCCTGATTTCTCCCGGCCTGAACACCAGACTCTCCGAACCGAGCTCGCCGCCCTCTGTTTCGGCGTTGCAGAGCCTCTTTGCCGCCTTCACGCATTCCAGGTGCTGTCTTTTCAGACCCGGGTTAGAGCGGTTACCGCGGATGTTCTCCATCGTAAAGCTTTCTCCTGTTACTGCTGAGAGGCTGAGTGCGGTTCTCAGCATCTGGCCTCCGCCTTTCTCCCCGTTTATCTTGATCATGTTAACTGACTGGAATCTAAAAGCTTTCAAGTCGAACGGTTCTCCATGACAGAATTCTTCAACCAGAAACCTTCCGAACTAACCGAATTCCTGGACTTCATGGAGGAAGACATCGAAAACATCCGCAGAGTCGTAGACTTTGTCGAAGAGAACGATATGGATGTCGAGTTCATCGTCCACGGAAAGTCCGAGACAGTAGGAGAATCAGTCGAGAAGAAAGGCATAGAGGCGGAAAAGATCGTCAAAACACTCGTATTCATCGCAGGCGGCAAACCGATCTCTGTGCTCTGCCCGGCCGACAGCAGAGTGTCGGAGGAAAAACTGGAAGAAGAGACAGGAGAAGAAGTCAGGATGGCAGATCCAGAAGAAGTAGAAAAAGCGACAGGATACATCATCGGAGGAGTATCCCCCTTCGACCTGGAAATACCCGTCTACATGGAGGAATCGATCCTGGAGCACGAGATAGTAGACGCAGCCGCAGGTTCAAGGGTCGTCGGAGCAGAAGTAAGTCCAGAAGAGTTGAAGGAGTGTAACAGTGCTGAAGCTCTGGACCTGATTGAATAGAAGTTTGGTTTTTGAATATTTCGGCCTGTAGGTTTACATGGCTGAAGATTATAAACAGAGGCATGTAGATGAACTGGCGAAACAGTTGAGAAATCATGCAGGGCTTTACTGTGACTGGTTCAAAGTAGCTCATGGTCTAGACCAAGATCCGGAAAGGATAGAGGCTTATGTGGACAGTAACCTGAACTACAAAGATCTGGAGCCTATGCTAGAGGATTTGCTCGAAAGGGCAGAGGAAAAGCTGCCAGAATCATTGAATTACCGCTCAAACAGGGATGAACAGCTATACAGATTCTTTAGAAGGAAGGGGGAAGTTCCCGAGATGGGAGAAGGCACCTGGCGAGATCTTCACTCGGAGGCAGAAGTGATAGAAAATGAAAGAGAAGACAGAGAGGCTGTAGATTACAGACCCCTAATCAGAAGCGTTATAGATGTCAGAACTTTCGCGATGGCAGCATCCGAATACGATGAGGAGATAGAAAGACTCGTTCCCGAGACAGATGGAGACGACGCCGAAATAATAGAGCATACAGAAAAGATCCAAGATAATGAGGTTCGACCTGCCGCAGTCTCCTCACACCTACATGAAGAAAACCAGTTTGCAGAGGACAGCGATGACTTCACAACAGCTATCCACGCACACTTCGGATTCATCAACTCTGATGAAACAGAAATTTAACTATGACTGCCTCAGAAAAATTTGAGCACTAATGAAAGGTGGACGCGTTTATCTGCGGCAAGTTTGAAACTTCAGTTCAAAACCCTTCCAGCGCCGGCTCTAGGTTCTTTAAGGCTTCTTTCCCAAAGTTTTCTCAGGTGAATTGAAAATGGATAATGAAGAGCGTAAGGAACTGGTTCTGCGTAATACCGAGGAAATCATACAGGAAGAGGAGCTTGAGGAGATCCTTGAGGAGAAGGATGAGCCCCGGGCTTATATCGGGAACGAGACCTCCGGGCCCGTGCATCTCGGGCACTGGATCCAGATCAGGAAGATGAAGGACCTGGAGAAGGCGGGTTTTCAGCCGGTAGTCCTTTTCGCCGACCTCCACACCTACCTCAACAAGAAAGGAAGCGAGGAATGGATACAGGACATGGTCGAATACTGGAAAGCAACCTTCCAGGCCTGTGGTCTAGACGCAGAGTACGTCAAGGGGCGTGACTTCCAGGAAGAGACCGAGTACTTCCACGACGTCCTCCGGATGACCCAGAACACCACCGTGACACGTGGAGAAAGAGCCATGGGAGAAGTCGCATCAGAACAGGAAAACATCTACACCTCACAGGTAGTCTACCCCTTGATGCAGGCACTTGACATAGTCCACCTCGACCTGGATCTCGCAGTAGCGGGCATCGACCAGAGAAAGATCCACATGCTCGCCAGAGAAAAACTGCCGAAGCTCGGATACGACAAACCGACGTGCCTCCACTGGCCTCTGCTCTCATCACTTTCCGGAGAAGGCGACAAGATGAGTTCATCGAAGAAGAACACGATGTTCCCACTCCACGCCGACCCGGAGAGAATCAGAGAGACACTGGAAGACGCCTACTGCCCACAGGGCGAGGTAGAAGACAACCCGGTAATCGAGATAGCGGAAGTCTTCATCTTCGGCGCCGACAAAGAACTCCACGTCGAAAGGAAAGATGAGTACGGCGGAGACCTCCACTACACCGAGTTCGACGAGATGGCAGAAGACTTCAAATCAGGAGAACTACATCCTCTAGACCTGAAAGAAGCAGTCGCAGACGAAGTAATCGGCAGGTTCGAACCTGTAAGAGAACACTTCAAGGAAAACCCGGAACTGCTTGATCCTCTAGAAGAGATCGGCCACGAGAAGCCGGATTATCTGGGATAAAAGAACAGAGGAGAAGTTTCTCTACTATTTTTCACCTTTTATTTCATCGCCCTCTTCCAAATCATTGAAGGTTCTGAATTGTCTTTCTTCCACTAGCTGAAGTATACTACAAGAAAGCGACTACCTCTAATAGAATAAAAAGTCTTAAAATTCGATAATAAACACGAGGGGTAGAGTTGGGATTCCAAAGAATAAACAGTAGCACACGAGTTTTAACAAAGTTCGAAGGAGCAGATATAGTCATTCCAAAGTTTAAGTGTAAGAAATGTGACTTACCAATAGATAGAAGTTTTACTAGAACCACAGAAAAGTGTGGATATTGCCACGACGGTTTCAACGATATAGGAAAGAACATAGATAGAATCTATTCAATCTCGTTTTACGTTCCCAAGGAATCCAGACTATCTTATCCGTTTTCTAACGAGATTAGAGAATTTAAAGACTTAGAAAACCTAGAAAAGATGGCAAAACTGTTTAAGTATGGCATCAATAGATTCAACAACCTCAAAAATTATGATATAATTGTTCCTCCTCCAAGAGGAGAGAAAAGCAAGCCAAACCACATTAAAAGGGCAGCAGAGCTAGTCTCAAACGAGACTGGCATCCCCGTCAAAGATGTATTAGAGAAAAAGGAAGAATACACCTCCCAAAAGAAAATTGAGAATCCCGAAGACAGAAAGGAAAATGTAAGAGAAAAAATGAAGTGCAACACAGAACTAGAAGCAGATCGAATTCTTCTTTTAGATGATGTAGCTACAACATGCTCAACACTATCAGAGTCTGCTAGGGCCCTAAGAGACCAAAACGCGGCACTGGTAAGAGGACTTGTATTGGGTAGAGACACTAAACTGAAAAGCCTGAAAGACGCAAACATAATTGAGGAAACAGAATGAAGAAGTTCAAATCTCTACTGGCGCTATGGAATGATGAAATGAGTTTGAAGAGCAGAGATACTCTACATCTTCTTGAGCTTCTTACCAGCGTAAAAAATATTGAAGAAGCTTCAGTAGAGGAAATTGAAGGCTATCTTCAGGCTATAACTGAGAACAGCAGCCATTTTTCCAAGAAAGCAAAAGAGTTAATGGCGACAATGGACAAGAAAGAGATAAACTATTATGAAGACTATATCAGTGAGCTAGAAAATAACGGAAAGCACGCCATAAGCTTTATGGATGAAAGATATCCTCAAAGACTCAAGAAAATAGAAAAACCTCCGTTAATGCTATTCGTATCCGGCCAGCCGAAGATACTAGCCAATTCTATAGCTCTCGTCGGAACTAGAGAACCTAACGATCATAGAGTCCAGTTTGCTGAAAAAATTGCAGAAAAAATTGCTGAGAAGGGATACACAGTAACAAGTGGCCTCGCAAGAGGGATAGATACAGCCGGACATGAGGGCGCATTAAAGAAAGGGAAAACCGCGGCCATTCTGCCAGGCTCACTAGATGAAATCCATCCTAAGAGTAATTCTCAACTCGCTAAAAGAATAGAGCGGCATGGCGCACTCGTCAGCGAAGTAAGTGGGAAAATTGATATCAATAGAAGAAGATTTGTAAAGAGAAACAGAGTGATTTCAGGCATCTCAGAGGCAATAGTAATTGGTGCCTCAGGAGAAAGTGGTGGAACAATACATCAGGCGAGATATGCAAAACAGCAAGACAGAAATATAATGTTGTACTATAGAGAAGAGGATAAACAGTCTCCAGAGAAATTAATCAGAACAATGGATGCTAAACCATTCAGGTCCTTAAGAGAGCTCGAACTACGACTGCAAGAGCTCAAATCGAATAAAAACAAAGACTTGAGAGCTTACGCATAACTATTCTGTTTCTTCTTCCGGTTCGTCTTCTTCCACCCAGATCCTTACTTTTCCTGGTGGTGCGTCAAACGGCCTTTTTCCGAATCTGATCAGGTCGTCGAGGTCCATGGCTTCTTTGATCTTGTCGAATTCTTTTTCAGTTACTACTTCTTCCTTGAGTTCTGTAGGGTGTGTTTCGTCGAACTTGTAGCCAGCTACTTCCTTCATGTAATGGTTATTTGGGATGCGTCTTTATGACTTCATGCAAACCGGCAGCTTTTTTGCCTAAAAAGAAAAGTCTTTCCACCCATCTAGTAACTATGCTTGACATCGAAGTCTTCCGCGAGGAGCCTGAGAAAGTAAAGGAGTCGGAGAAACGCAGGGATGGAAACCCGGAGAAGGTCGAAGAAGTAGTTGAACTCGATAAGGAGTGGCGTGAAAAACTCCAGGAGCTCCAGTCTCTGCAGGAGGAAAGGAATACTGTAGGCGACGAGATTGCAGAGGCCAAACAAGCGGGAGAAGACGCGGAAGAAAAGATAGAGAGGATGCAGGAAGTAAAGGAGAAAATCAGCCGACTGGAAGACGAAGTGGACGAAGTAAAGGATGAGAGAGACGAGGCAAGATACCAGATAGGAAACCTCCTGCATGAATCCGTGCCAGAAGGAGAGGGAGAAGAAGACAATCCCGAAGTAAGGAGCTGGGAGCCGGAAGAAGGCAGAAAAGAAGACTCGAGGCTGG